>CALVHG010000001.1 GCA_944327285.1 uncultured Desulfovibrio sp.
ATAAGGATAGAGAAAAAAGTAAATTATTTTTATGAGGTTACAACATCGGATTGAATAAGGCGCAGTACCTTGTCGGTAAAGGTTTCCCGGCTGGTCTGGCTGAAATGGAAATAAATATCAAAGGTCGTACCGCCAACGGTCTTTACCATATCGGGTGGCGGTACGTCCGGGGCGGGTGAAGCGTTGCCGCCCGCCATCACGGGCAGGGGGATGGCCTTGCCCTCTCTGCTGGTGCTGTCGCTCCCCTCCGGGGCGGGGATGGTGCTGGTGATCGTCATGCTGGGGTCGTAGGTCATAGGCTCTCCTTTCATCATTCATCAAAGTTAATCCACGTGAGCGCCATTTTGCCGCCCACGTTGGAGTGGGGGAAGGGGAATGTATTAGTCCCCCTTTGAGGACTGTCCACAAGCCCCCTGATTGCAAGGCTTTTCAGCCTCTAAATGTCCACGCCTGCGGCGTTCCCGTTCGCTGGCAGCTTTCTTTCTCCGGCGCACATTGGCGGCGCACTCGTCACAGTATTTGCCCCGATTGGAGCGCGGCACGAACATCGCCCCGCACTCGGCACAGGGCCGCGCCTGTCCTCGGTGGAGCAAGGCGGCACACAACCCCTTGTCTGTTGGCAGGACGGCGGCGCGGAACCATTTACAGACCAGGGAATAGGTGATACTCTGGACGCAGACACAAGGCTCCCAGCCGTCATCAAGAGCAAGACAGTTGCCGCCGTCATAATTGCAGCAGTCATGCACCAGCCGCCGGACGGCTCGGTACTGCTGGTAGGTCAGTCGGGGAATGCCGTTCACCGCTCCACCTCCCGGCGTTTCTGCTGGGTCTGCTCCTGCTGGTGTATGGCAGCATCGGCGTTCCGCTTCACCTGTTGAAGCCGCCGCAAATCGTCTTGGATAGGCTTGTACTGCTCATACTCGGCTGTGTACTCCTGGTGAAGCCTCGCCTGTTCCTGTTCCCACGCATGAACGGGGATTTTACCAGCAGGGGAACGGTGCTTGTCCAGCTTCCGGCGGGCCATGTGGAACGTCCTCAACTCGTTCTCATGCTCCCTCTCGAATTTTTCCCGCTTGCCCTTCCACTTGATACCCTGCAACTCGTCATAGACGGGCTTGGTGTCTCGGTAGAGGTCAACAAGGCGAAGCAGTTCCTTCAATTCGTTCAGACGGTCACGCTTCGCTTTCATGGATGTGTTGATGGCCTCCGTTCGTTCACTCTGGGCGGCGATATGGGTCTCTAAATCTTCCAGCGTAGCGATGCCCCTCTCGGTCAGAAAATTGATGGCCTCGGCAAAACCTTTAAGATTTCCAATCCTGGCGTTGCGGCTCCATGCTCCGGCGTTCCGGCCCTCATAGTAGTCGGTCAGCAGGGCGGCAAGGGTCGGGGCCTGGGGCTTGCTCAATTCTTCTTTTATGGCCTTAATCCAATCCGTCAGGCCGGCGATTTTCTTCCGAATATCCCGCAGAATGTTGTTGGCCTTTTTTATCCAGCGGTTCAGATCGCCCTTGTCGGTGGGGATGCCCTTGGCCTCCATCTGGCGGACGGCCACGCCCTCATGGACGGTGGGCAGCAGGTCAAGGCCCTGACGCTCATAGGAGCGGTGGTCGATGCGGCAGGTCAGCCCCTTTTCCTCAAACTTGGCGTTCACCATAGCGGCCCACGCCTCCCGCCAATGTTCCAGTGTTTCCGGGCTTCCCCAGTCGGTAGTGGGAACAGCGTCAAAGAGGGGCTTGCCGTCCTCTCCCATAATGCGGTTCCCGTCCTCGTCCAGACGGTAGCGGCGGCGCTGCTTGCACCCCCATTTGCCGTCTGGCTCAATGGGCCGGATGGGGCAGAGAACATGAAAGTGCGGGTTAGGAATACCGCCGTCCTCCTTGTCCGGCTGGTGGATGGCAAAGTCGGCAATCATGCCCCGGCCCACAAGCTGCTCCGAAACAAATTGCCTTGCAAGAGCGATGTTTTCCTCCAATGAAAACTCGTTCTGCAAGGCAATGTCAAAGCTATATGCAAGCTGGGCTTTCTTGCCGCGCTCGGCCTTCTCCACGGCGTTCCAGAGGGTGGCGCGGTCTTGGTACTGGTTGGGGGCCTGGGGCGGCAGGAGAATGTCTGTGCAGACCACGCCGCCCTTGTGGGTGTAGTCGCTGACCTCGCCATAGTATTCGCTATACAATTTCTCCCCGGCTCGGTAGGCGGCGGACGTGACAACAGACTGTCCCGCGCTCCGTTTGACCTGGGTAACGTGGAGATGGAACAGGGCCAATTATCCGCTTTCCTGCTGGTCAGTGGCTTGGCTCACCAGGGCGGCAACTTCCGGCAGGGAAAAGACCTTTTCCATCAAAAGAAAAAAGGCCCTTTCGCTCATGCCGCGCACCTCCGGGGCGATACTCTCCACCGCTCCGCCACGGGTGATAAGTCGGTGGTTTCGCTTCTTCCTTTCGCCTTGGGTGTAGTAGCGGATGCGGTTCTCATACCGCTGGCCTCTGTGCTGGTACTGCTCCAACTTAGCGGTGGCCTCAGCATACTCTTTCTCTAATTCTTCGCGTGACTTGTCCATCGTGTTTGACCTCCTTCTTGGCAAAACAAAAGACCGTCTACCTGCTGTGTCGGGTAAACGGTCAAGGGTAACGGTATTCGGTTTTAGCCTCGCTGGAAAGGTGCAGACGCAGAGCGGATGTACCTTTCCAGCGAGGGCGCAGGGATAGCCGCAAAGCGGCGCAAGGGGCGCAGCCCCTTGTACGGAGCGGAGCGACGCAAACGGCCCGGACTTTCGGAAGTCCGGGCCGTAGCCTCGCAGAGCGCACGATACATGGTCGCAGACCATGTATAGAAGTGCGCCCTTTGTTCCAAAGGGATTTTATAAGTCCATCATTGATGGGAGAATTTTGTTGAACATATGGCGCACCTTATCAATCCGGGTGTTTGGGCGGCGTGGCTGAAAAACTGGTTCGCCGCTGGCGATTTGATACCCCTTCAATTCTGTTAAACAAACGCTTCTCCCGTTTGTATAAAAGGTGAGGTCATTGCGGTACTCTTGCACACAGCGGGCAGGGATTTCGCCAGTAAAAATCACCTCGCTGTTTTTAACCTGGGTCGTTTCAATACTCGCGCAATATTTTGGTGCGTCATGATAAGCTCTGGAGAGATATTCCTGCGGCGCATAGAGTGTAAAAGAAAGATATGGTTCCAATAGCTGCGTCCCCGCCTTTTTCAACACCTGCTCCAATACAATAGGTGCCAATGACCGAAAGTCTGCGGGAGTGCTGACCGGACTATAATAAAGCCCATACTCAAAACAGATTTTACAGTCCGTTACCTTCCATCCATACACGCCTTGTTCCAGACCGTAGCGGATACCATCCAATACAGCGTTTTGAAAACTCTGATTCAAGTATCCAACGGAAACTTTGCTCTCATACTGCACTCCGGTGCCAAGGGGGAGAGGGGTGACGGACAGCCCGATGGACGCCCAGAATGGATTGGGCGGCACTTCGATATGAATGGTGTGACTTACCGCTTTCAATGGCCTCTCCATATAGATGACGGTAGGTTCTTTTGCAGTTGTGTTGAGCTGATATTTTTCCACCAGAAGATCAGAGATAATTTCCAATTGTACCCGGCCCAAAAAGGAGAGAATGATCTCATGGGTCACAGCGTCTACTTCATAGCGCAGAAGCGGGTCGGTATCCGCAATTTCTGTCAAGGCGTTTAACAAGCGTTCCCTCTGTTCTGGTTTCTCTGGTGCAATTGTTGTCCGCAGCAAAGGGAGAGGATTGTCGCTCCACGTTTCACGGGGCAGCAGCAGTTTGTTTCCCAGCACATCATTCAGCCGCAAACTGTCGCAGGGTACAATGACGATCTCGCCCGCATGGGCAATCTCTGTTCGGACAATCTCACCCTTTGAGGGGATACGCATTTCCGTAATTTTCAGTTTTTCTTTCCCTGCCAAGGCTACGGAATCCCGCAAATGAAGCGTACCGCTATACAACCGCAGATAGGCAAGGCGTTGGCTCTGGTTTGCGTACTCAACTTTGAACACAGTTCCGCACAATTCAGAGCTGTTCTGCCCGGTGGGTGATTGGAATGTATCTGTGACCGCTTCAATGAGTTGTCGGATTCCCAAGTTTACCTTGGCACTGCCATGATAGACCGGAAACAGAGAGACGCTTTGGATTCTCCTGTTTTCCTCCCGCAGAAGTTCTTCTTTGTCCATTGGTTCTCCGGCAATATATTTCTCCAACAATTCATCACAGTCCGCAATCACGGTATCCCAATTCTCCAGCCCCATGTTTTCCATGATGGATATATCCGGGGAAAGCTGCACGTTCTGCTTAATAATCATATTTGCGGAGAGCTTATCTCGGATAGACTGATACACACCTGGCAGGTCAATCCCGTCCTGGTCGATTTTGTTAATAAAGATAACAGTTGGGATTTTCATTACTTGCAGAGCATGAAACAGAATACGGGTCTGCGCCTGAACGCCGTCTTTTGCAGAAACAACCAAAATCGCTCCGTCAAGAATGGCAAGGGAGCGATAGACCTCCGCTAAGAAATCCATATGCCCAGGAGTATCCACAATGTTGACCTTACAATCGTGCCACTGAAAGGAAGTGACCGCCGTTTGAATGGTGATTCCACGCTGCCGCTCTAAAAACATGGTGTCCGTTCTCGTTGTTCCCTGATCCACACTGCCGGGCGCCTCGATTGCTCCGCTGGTATATAACAGGCTCTCCGTCAAGGTCGTCTTACCTGCGTCTACATGAGCAAGAATGCCAATATTGATGATTTTCATATGATTGTCCTCCATACAAGGCCCAGAAGGGCGCAAAAATCCCCAGCGACAAATACTTTTACCGCTGGGGATGATAGGTAGGACACACATGAAAACTGCGGCCAAGGCTGGCCGTTGTCTATCACGATATGAAATGAAAAGGCAAAAGTATTCGTAAATTGGGTACAAAAACCAAGCCCTCTCCTTGAGGACGTTTGTCTTTGTTCCCATTATCAAATTTTATTTAAGAATACCTTGCCGCATATTGATAAACTCCTTTGCTTGGATTTTTATAGTATAGCATATCAAATTCCCAAAAGCAACCCTGTTAAGATAAATTTTTTCTGTCACTGCACCTCCATATCTCTCTCGTGTATACGCCATACGCAACTCTTTTCAAAAAAGAAGTGGACGCGCTGGCAAAGCTGTGGTAGAATGAAACGAAAGAAGGTGAGGATGGTGGAGCTCAAAACGACAATCGCCCAGGGACTGCACGTCACAGATGACAGCGCGGGTTATGATGCCGCCTGTAAGCGTGTCCTGTCTGAAAAGGCAATCCTGGCGCGGATTATGAAGTCCTGCCTGGAAGAATACAAGGATTGCGATGTCAATGATATTGCCGAGAAGTACATTGAGGGCCAACCCCAGGTGTCCGCCGTCCCGGTGCTGCCGGACGAGGGTGGCACAGTCATCAGCGGCATGGACACCGAGGACAAATCGGTGCGCGAGGGGACAGTCACCTATGACATTCGCTTCCGCGCCATCGTTCCCGACTCCGAGGAACAAATTGCCCTCATCATCAACGTGGAGGCCCAGAACGATTTTTACCCCGGCTATCCGCTGATAAAGCGTGGCATATACTACTGTTGCCGCATGATTTCTTCCCAGTACGGCAGGGAGTTCACTGGCTCCCATTATGAGAAAATCAAGAAGGTCTACTCCATCTGGATTTGCATGAAACCGCCGCAGTATCGAGAGAACACCATTACCCGGTATCGGCTGGTGGAAGAATATCTGGTCGGCGAGGGCAAAGAACCCATCAGGAATTATGATTTGCTGTCCATCATCATGCTGTGCCTTGGCGGGCCGGATGGGTCAAATTATGACGGCGTATTGCGGATGCTGGATGTGCTTCTCTCCAACGAAACCAGCGAGGCGGAAAAGCGGAAAATTTTGCAGGACGATTACGACATTCAAATGACGCAGACAATGGAAAGGGAGGTGTCGGTCATGTGTAATTTGAGCAAGGGCGTTGAGGAAAAAGGCGTTGCTAAAGGTATCTTGTCCTCTATCAAAAACCTCATGGAAACGATGGGGCTGACCATTGAACAGGCTATGGCGGCGCTGAAAGTCCCGGAGGGCGAACGTCAGAAATATATGGATTTGCTGGAACGGCAGTAATGACAAAAACGCCACGGACTATCGTTGTCCCTGGCGTTTTCTGTATCTACGTTAGCTGACTTGAGCAGCTTCGGCTTCTGCCTGTTTCTTCCTGTGGTAGTTCTCCCGCCTCGCGGCAAGCATACGTTCATACCGGGCCTGGGCTTCGGGATCTCCGGCGGCAGCGTCCGCATACATTTTCTGACGGGACTTCTTTACCGCTTCTGACTGTTGCGCTCTCTGCTGCGCCAACTCTGCCGCCGCTACCGGGTCGGTTTCGGCGCGGGCTTTCAAATCCTGCAAAGCCGCCTTTTTCCGATTGCGATGGGCTTCCAGCCGTTCCGCTTCTTCTAGGGTGAGAGGCAAACCTGCCTCGGCACATCTGGCAAGTTCTTTCAACGTCCGCTGTTGGGGCTTCGGGGGCTGTGCGGACTTCTGCCTGTCACGCCACGCTTTGTGCTGCTCGGCTTTCTTCTGGCGGTGCGCCGCAAGCCGCTCCGCTTCCTCCGGGGTGAGATCGGCTCCATCCAGCTTGGCGAGTTCCTTCAGTGAGCGTTTGCGAGGCTTCTCTGGCTGACTGGCCTTTTTCTTGTCGCGTTGCTTCTGCTGATAGGCCCGATTGCGCTCTAACCGCCGTTCTTCCTCCGCCTGTTCCTCCGGGGTCAACAGGCCCGCCCGCTTCCTCGCGGTAAACTCCCGGCGCTCCTGCTTGTACCTCTCATACCGAACCTGGGCAAGCACCTGGGAGCGTTCCTCTTTCTCTGCCTGTTCCTCCTGCTGGCGGCGTTCTTCCTCCTGCTCCATCGGGGTCACAATGTCGGCGGGAACCTCAAACGCGCCAATGAAATTGAAATAGAAATCTAACCGCTGACGGCGCTGCTTTCCCCGTCCGTTGCCCTCATGGACAACGATTTTCTCGATAAACTCATTGAGAATGGGCGTAGTCAGTTCCGAAAAATCGGTGTACCGCTTGGCAAGGTCGATAAACTCCGTCATTCTCACCCGGTCGGCGTTCCAGTTGTCCAGCAAGCCCTGCCACTCCGTCATGGAGGCTTCCAGCGCGGCCTGTTCCTCGTCATACTCGGCAAGGAGACGGCTGAAATGCTTATCCGGCAGCTTGCCCGTGGCGTTGGCCTCGTACAGCTTCTTCACCAGTCCGTCCAGTTCGGCGTGGCGCTTCTTCGCCTGGACAATCTGTTTCCGGCAATCCTTGACTGCTTCCTCCTGGCGCAGACTGGATGCCTTTCGAACCCGCTGAACAAACTCCTGCTCGTTGTTGCGGACATACCAGCTTATCCGCTGGATGGCGGAGAGGATCGCCGCTTCCAGCTTTTGCGTGGCAACATAGTGAATGGTGCAATCCTCCATAGGTGCCCGGTATCTGGAACAGGTGAAAGCATCGTCAATGTACTTGCCTTGGACAAGACTGTTGTGGTGGGTCAGCTTTGCGCCGCAGTCGGCACAGTAGAGCAGTCCGGTTAAACGGTTAGGGGCATTACTCCGCTTGGGTGTCCGGCGCTTGGTTTCCCGCAAACGCTGAACATTGTGCCACGTTTCTTCGTCAATGATGGCGGGGACGGCTCCCTCAAATACAAATTGTTCCTCTGGCATTGTCCTGCGGGTGCTTTTAGTCTTGTAGTTCTCACAGACAGTCTTGCCCAGCACCTTGCGCCCCAGGTACTCCGGCCTTTTAAGAATATAACCCAGGGTGGTGGCAGACCATGCGTAGGGGTCGCGGTAGCTGTTGGCTCGAACAGGACAGCCGATACGCTTCCAGTGTTCGGAAGGGATGGGGATTTGCTCGGCCCGCAGCGTTCGGGCGATGCCGTTGACGCTCTGACCGTCCATGACCATCTGAAAGATGCGGCGCACAACGGCGGCAGCTTCCTCGTCGATCACCCACTCGCCCTTTTCTTCTTTTGAGGCGAGATAGCCATAGGGGACGGCCCCCGAAGCGCAGGCCCTTTTCCATTCTGGACTTGAAAACGGTCTTGATTTTGCGGCTGGTGTCAGCAACGTACCACTCATTTATCACATCCCGGAAGATGGACATAATATCAAATCCATTGGCGGTGTCCAGGTTGTCATTGGCGGCGATAAAGCGGACGTTGTACTCGTCAAAGGTGCGTTTGAGCAAGCCGACCTCCACCACGTCACGGCCTATTCTGCTCTGGTCTTTGACAATGACGGTAGCCACATTTCCGGCCCGTATCTCGTCCACCATAGCGTCCAGGCCGGGCCGCTTGAAGGTCGTTCCCCGCACCCCGTCATCGGTGAAGTGGCGGACATTAGTGAAGCCATTTTTTCGGGCGTAGTCCTCCAGGATGCGCTTTTGATTTTCTACGGACACGCTCTCGTCAGACCGCCCATCGTCGTGAGATAACCTTTCGTACAATGCTGTGATTTTACCCTTTTGCTCCTGCTTCCTCATGTGTGTAACCTCCTGTTTTGTATTTTCACGACCTTTCTATCCTTATTATAGTGACCCTTTGGGTACGGTGAAGATGAAGAGCGTCATGCGACTTTTGCGAATAGCCAAAGAGAATTTGAAAAATCTTGTAATATAAGCAACTCCCCGCCATAAATTGGGAAATATGCTTTCTCCCTTTTTTATAACGGGGGCTTATGTCTGCTACGAAGACGTTTTTTATCTCTCTATCCCAAGAAAAATCCTTCCAAAGTATCTCTCCTGGCGGTGCTGAGGACGAAGTCTCTATCCCATGCCGGTTACAACTTCTGGCTGTTCAGGATGCTCCGCATCTTCTGAGGTAGGCAAAGAACTGCCCTCAGAGCTAACAATATCCAAAGAGGGCTCAGACAAGCTCTCGTCATTCTCGGAACAAAACTGCCTGATCAGATAGGTCGGGATAATGATTCCCTCGTTCTTGAGGAGAGTACACAGTTCTTTGGGGCCA
The DNA here is from genome assembly GCA_944327285.1 of uncultured Desulfovibrio sp. Taxonomy (GTDB): domain Bacteria; phylum Desulfobacterota; class Desulfovibrionia; order Desulfovibrionales; family Desulfovibrionaceae; genus Desulfovibrio. The sequence goes on from CALVHG010000001.1 coordinate 9,070, forward strand.
TAGCCTTTTTTCAATGCCTTGCGCAGGTCACTCTCCAGCAAAAGAGCCGCTTCCTGTCGCGTCTTGCGTTCTGTTTTTTCCGGCAAATCCTGAAGCATCCGCCTAGCCTTGTTTATCTGCTCCGGGCGAATATTGGCAAATCTGGCCATAACGCATTCCTCCTGTGGGCTTTGTCTGCCAGACTACCAGAAATTTACCCATGTATAAAAACAGGCCACTTCACGATAGGGGTTTTTCGAGGCAGGATGGTAGTTGTATTACACAACTACCATCCTGCCAAAGGGCTTGCGCCCTCTGGACTCCCGGAATGCTCGGCGCTGCGCTTCTCGCATTCCAAAGGCAAAAGGCATGAAAGGCAAAAAAAGTAAGCACAAGCCCAAGGCCGACGCCTTGATCTCATTCCGCCTTACCTCAGAGCAACGAGGTGCTTTTCAAAGCCAAGTAGAGGTCACAGGTTTGTCCACTTCCGAATACATCCGCCGAAAGATTTTTGGCGGGCGTCCCCTTCTTGCCCGGACTGACGCTATGATGATTCAGGAGTTGCGCCGTATTGGAGGATTGCTCAAGCATAACTTTGAAACTCTGCGGCAGGCCGGGGCCAATAAGATGATACTGGAGCAGCAGGAACAAACCTTGCGTCTGCTGATTTCCGTCATCGAGAAGATGGGGATGCATAGCCATGATCGTTAAAAAAGTTAAGCGCACATCTCCTAACAGACCGAAAGCATGGCAAATAGGCAACTTGGTGGACTACATCCGTTTTCCACACGACCGCAAACCACAGGAAAAGGTCGAGCATGCGGGAGGAAAAAATTTTCTGACATCGACACATGTTGGGCAAAAGGTCGAGATGATCGCGCTGGCTCGTGAAAGCGTCCACAGCAAGATGCCAGTACAGCACTGGATTTTTTCCTGGCAGGAAGGAGAGCAGCCTACGCGAGAACAGGTTGACGAAATCGTGGATATTTTTTTAGCCGGGATGGAGCTGGAAGGACATCAGACTATCTACGCGCTACATCACAATACGGACAATTATCATCTTCATATCGCTGTTAATCGCATGAACGCTGAGACAGGCAAGGTCATACAGCCGCATCGTGGCTTTGACATCGAAGAAGCCCATAAAATCCTTGCGCGTATTGAACATAAGCAGGGATGGCACAGTGAAAAAAATGCCCGCTACGTCATGCTGGAAAATGGAGAGATAGCCCAACGTCGCTCCCTTGTGCGGGACATAAAACCACGCGCTGGTGCACAGGATAGGGAGTGCGCTACTGGAGAGAAGTCAGCGCAACGTATCGCGCAGGAGCGGGGACATGCCATTATGCAAAATGCCGCATCATGGGAGGAGATGCACGCACGGCTCGCGGAAGTCGGTTTGCGCTTCGAGAGAAAAGGTTCCGGGGCCGTCATCTGGGTAGGAGAGATTGCCGTAAAGGCTTCCTCGGTAGACAGGTCTTTCAGTTTGAAAAAATTGATCGGCAGATGGGGGCCGTTTATTGCGGGAACATATCCGGCACAGAAATCTCATACCCCGGAGCCTGTCAGTGCTGTTGTGACGAAAGAATGGCACGACTATCAACAGCATTGTGCCGAGATACAACAAGAAAAAGAGGACAAAAAATGGGCGGAAGCAGCTTTGCGGCAGCGTCAGAGGGAACAGAGACAAAGTGCTCTCTCCCGCCTTGCCCGCTATGGGGTATCTGTTTTGAACATTGCCCGGCATTGCTTGAAGGTGCAGCAGAAAAGGGAAAGGCTTTTGCTGCGCCGGAGCAGACAGATAAACAAATGGCGGAAGTTGCGCTTTGAAGCATGGCTGCGCGCCCAGGGGCTGAATCGGCAGGCCGCCATGTGGCGTCATCGTTCTGCCCTGGAGGAAAATAGACACACCCCCGCCCCCATACCGACGGCAGCCCCAGAGCCGAAAGGGCTTGCCGCTCTTGAAGCCTTCCAGCGCTATGCTGACGCCGTGGATGCGGATTGCTACCGCGTTACCTGCATCAGGATGGAACAGGACGGAGGAAAGAAGGCTTTTGTTCTCGACAAAAAAGGCGGTATCACACGAGGTTTTACGCCGGAGGAAGTTGCCAGGCATCTCCCGGAAATGCTCCGGCTCCAGCAGCGCGGCGAGAACATCTACTATACCCCCCTGTCCGAGAACAAGCACCATATTCTTGTGGATGATATGTCGGCAGAAAGCCTGATACGGCTGCAAAAGGATGGTTATCGTCCTGCGGTCATACTGGAAAGCTCGCCGGGAAACTTTCAATGCCTGCTAACGATTCCCAAATTGGGGAGCCGCTTTGACAAAGACGTGGGGAATCGTCTCACCGAGCGGCTGAACCGGAAGTATGGCGACAAAAATATCTGCGGCTGCATTCACCCGCACCGTGCGCCGGGCTTTGAAAATCGCAAGCCGAAGCATCGTCGCGACGATGGAACCTATCCGGAAGTACGGCTGCTGTTTACGGAGAGACGCCAGTGCGGCAAGGCTCTCCTGCTTTCCCGCCGGATTGAAGGGGAGTACGTCGAGGCCGAAAAACAGAGCCAGACCACGCGCGTAAGACATTCATATCCTCAGAGCAGAGACCCCGGCGATGCCGTCTCCGCTTACTGGGCACACCTGGAAGATATTCGCAGGCATTTGGCCATTGAGGATTACTCCCGCGTGGACGCCATGATTGCCCTGCGCCTTCGTGCCAATGGCCATAGCCATGATGCCGTCATGGGGGCCATATTTCATTGTGCTCCTGAAATTCGGGAAAAGCCTACTGGCAGGAACTGGAAGCGCTATGCCGAGCGCACAGCGGGATATGCTTTCGGTATGGCTGGAGACATTGCCCTGCAAAAAAATGAGCGCTATCGGGCTGCGTGGCTGAAAGTCGAGGGAAAGACGCGAGAGAGGGAAGCCATGCGGCACAGATAACTCTGTCTACTTCCCTTCCTGCGCATCAAGATATGCTTCCAGTGCCGCCCGCACGACATCAACCTCCGAGCGCTCCTGTTCAAAAGCAAAGCGGCGCAGACGCTGATTCAGGCCAACAGGCAAGGCAAAGGACTTGACTTTAACGGCCTCTCCCTTTGGTCTGCCAACGGGGCGTATTTCAGCTTTTTCCACAGGGGACTCTCCCGATGCCGCCGTGCCTGCATCCTCTGTTGGCTTAAAAAGTTCATTTACTTTCAAAGTATTGCCCTCGATACGGTGCTTTCCTCGTTCGCCAAGGCCCATATTCCTATCTCCATATTTTCATATATTGCTATTATTATTTTTTAATATAGAAAAATAATCATATTTTTCTTGTGCGTGCAAGGAACTCGTTGGCAAGAGCTCCGTAATCCTGTGCGCCAAAGGACTTCGCCCGGTACTCAAAAATGCTCTTGCCATTACTAGGCGCTTCGGCCAAGGCGACATTGTCGCGGATGCAGGTAGAGAACAGCATGTCCCCCAAACTTTCCCGCAGTCCCTCGGCCACATCCCGATTCAGGGACTTACGCTTATCATAAAAAGTCAGGAGAACCCCCAGAAGAGACAGCGATGGATTGAGGGCCTCCCGCACGCTTTGCATCGTCTGCTGGATCAGTTCCAGCCCCGCCAGCGCATAATATTCTGCCTGAACCGGAATCAGCAGGCTGTGCGCTGCGGTCAGGGCGTTGACGGTCAACAGCCCCAGCGAAGGAGGACAGTCAAGCAGGATGTAGTCATAATCGAGATCCAGCAAAGCTTTTTTAAGCAGGTTTTCCCGTCCCATACGCGTTGCAAAGGCCAATTCGGCCACAGCAAGATCCCGCGACGCCGGGAGAAGATGTAACGTATTGGACAGAGGGAATACTGCCTCCGGGACAGCTCTGTCTCCTGCCATGACTTCGTAGGAAGACGCTTGGACATCGGTAGAAGCCAGTCCGCAGGCATCCGTCAGATTTCCCTGGGCATCGAGATCGACCAACAGGGTTTTCATCTGGCGGCTCAGGGCCATTCCCAGATTGTGCACTGTGGTGGTCTTGCCAACGCCCCCTTTCTGATTTGCAACCGCGCAAACATGCATAGCGCACCTCCTATTTTATATAAAAATATATCTATATTAAAATTTTTTCATGTCAATATTTTTTCATATGGAAATATTAAAAAGCAGTTTCCAAGTCCTAGAAAAATCACCGTCTCCCCGTCCACACAAAAATCTTCTTAGACGTAATATCAGTTTCCCCTTCCCGACAGTCGGTATTTTCTCCCTGCTTTCCTTGGCCTGCCGAATAGGGTATACAAAGGTTTCTTCAAGATTTTTCAGGAGTTCCGGCAATCCATGAAAATTATTGACAATATCAATATTCTTCTTGGCGATGACCTCAAAAAAGCACTTGGAAGAAAGGGCCGCCTAAAAATAGCGGCTTCCTGTTTCTCCATGTACGCCTATGAGGCATTATGCAAGGAACTCAAGCACCTGGAAGCCTTTGAGTTCATATTTACAGAGCCGACATTTGTACCGGACGAGGCCGCAGGCAAGATCAAAAAAGAGCGGCGTGAATTTTTTATTCCCCGGCAGCATCGGGAAAGCAGTCTGTATGGCACGGAATTTGAGATACAATTACGCAACAAGCTGACGCAACGGGCCATTGCCCGGGAGTGCGCTGACTGGCTCCGGCGCAAAGCCACGTTTCGATCCAACCGGACACAGGCTCCCATGCAGCAATTTGCCTGCGTGTCATCCCCGGAAGGAGAGACTGTCTACTGCGGCATTCAGGGATTCACGGCTGTAGAGCTTGGCTATCAGAAAGACAATGCCGTCTCCCGCATGATCAACTGTCTGGAGGAACAGCCCTTCACATCAACCTATCTTGCCCTGTTTGACCAGATTTGGAACAACGCCGACCAGCTCCAGGACGTGACGGAAACAGTCTGCGACCATATCGCTTCCGTCTACACGGAGAATGCGCCAGAACGCATCTATTTTTTGATACTGTACCATATTTTCCGGGAATTTCTGGAAGATGTGGATGAGGACGTGCTGCCCAACGACAGGACAGGCTATCAGGATACCCTTGTCTGGCAAAAGCTGTTCAATTACCAGCGCGATGCCGCCACAGGGATCATCAACAAGCTGGAGACTTACAACGGCTGCATCCTGGCGGACAGTGTGGGCCTTGGCAAAACCTTCACGGCCCTGGCTGTCATCAAGTATTACGAGTTGCGCAACAAGTCCGTGCTGGTGCTGTGCCCCAAAAAGCTGGCTGAAAACTGGGTGACGTATACGCAGAACCTCAAGACAAACATCCTGCTGAAAGACCGCTTCAATTACGACGTCCTGTTTCACACAGACCTTTCGCGCACCTCAGGCCAGACGCTCGGCATCGATCTGGGCAAGCTCAACTGGGGCAATTATGACCTTGTCGTCATTGATGAATCACACAATTTCCGTAACAACGACGTCTACAAGGACAAAGAAACACGCTACCAGCGCCTGATGCGCCGTGTTATCCGGGACGGGGTCAAGACCCGGGTCCTCATGCTTTCCGCCACCCCGGTGAACAACCGCTTTACGGATCTGCGCAACCAGCTGGCCCTTGCCTATGAAGGACACTCCGCGCAATTGAGCGACAAATTGCGCAGCACGCGCAGCATCGAAGAGATTTTCCGTCAGGCACAGACTGCCTTCAATGCCTGGTCGCGCCTCCCCCCGGAGGAGCGTACCTCACAGGCCATTCTGGATAGCCTGGACTATGACTTTTTCGAGCTGCTGGACAGCGTGACCATCGCCCGTTCCCGCAAGCACATCCAGACCTTTTATGATACCCGCGATATCGGTTCTTTCCCGGAGCGCCTCAAGCCCCTGTCCTACCGTTGTCCCCTCACGGCCCGGGCGGACGTCCCGGACTTCAATACGATCTTCAAGGAACTTTCCCAGCTGAAGCTGGCGGTATACGCGCCGCTGAACTATCTGCTGCCAAGCCGTATCGCCAAATATGAGGCGATGTACGATACCCGCCTGGGAGGAAAAAAGGTGCTGCGTCAGGCGGACCGCGAGCGCAGCCTGCAAGCCCTGATGACCACGAACCTCCTCAAGCGGCTGGAAAGTTCCGTGGAAGCCTTCCGCCTGACCCTGGGGGCACTGCTGCAAAACTGCGAACAGGCGCTGGAACGGGTCAGCGCCTTCCGCCAGAACGGCAAAGCCAGTTTTTCCACTGAATGGCACGCTGATACCTGGGAAGAGGATGAAGAACTGGCAGGTTTTTCGGATGCGGCTGTCACCGGAGGCAAGATCAGCATCAATCTGGCGGATATGGATACGCTTTCCTGGGAGCAGGACCTTGCCGCGGATCAGGGCCGCCTTGCGGGGCTTCTTGCGCTGATGCGGGAGGTATCGCCCGGCGACGACAGCAAGCTGCAACATTTGCGGCAACTGATAACGGCTAAAATGGCTCACCCCATCAATGGCCACGGAGAGACAGGAAACAAAAAAGTCCTTGTCTTTACGGCGTTTGCGGATACAGCCCGTTATCTGTATACCCAGCTTGCTCCCCTTGTCCGGGAACAGGGAGCGCACTGTGCGCTGATCACAGGTCAGGGGGCGCCCAAATCCACCGTAAAGAAGGCCTACGGTTTTTCAGAGCTGCTGACGCTTTTTGCACCGCAGGCCAAGAGCAAGGCGCTTTTGCTGCCGGAGGAGCCTGCCGAAATAGACGTGCTCATTGCCACGGACTGCCTTTCCGAAGGCCAGAACCTGCAGGATTGCGACTATCTGGTGAATTACGACATCCACTGGAATCCTGTGCGCATCATCCAGCGCTTTGGCCGCATAGACCGTATCGGCTCTCCCAACGCCTGCATCCAGCTGGTCAACTACTGGCCCGACATGACGCTGGATGAATACATCCGCCTGAAAGAACGGGTGGAAAGCCGCATGGTCATCGCGGATATCACGGCCACGGGCGACGACAACGTACTGACTGCCAAAAGCACGGACGTGGCCTACCGGCGGGAGCAGCTGCGCCGTTTGCAGGAAGAAGTCATCGAGATGGAGGACGTCAGGACAGGCGTTTCCATCACGGATCTGGGGCTCAATGATTTCCGCATGGACCTGCTGCACTATATCAAGGCCCAGGGGGACCCGGGGCAGGCGCCACGAGGTCTGCACGCCGTGGTCCCGGCCCGGCCGGAAACAGGTCTTTTGCCCGGGGTGATCTTTGCCCTGCGCAATCTCAATGAAGGGGTGCGCATCCAGCGGCAAAACCGCCTGCATCCCTATTATCTGCTCTATGTGGGAGAGGACGGCAGCGTGCTGGCCGCCCATACGGAAGTCAAAAAACTGCTGGATGTGCTGCGTGCCGCCTGCAAGGGACAGGGCGAGCCTCTGCGGGAGGTGTGCCGCGTGTTCAATGAGCGCACGGATGAAGGCCGGGACATGGCCCCCTATTCCCGTCTGCTCAATGCGGCCATCCAGTCCCTGGTGGAGAGCAAGGAAGAAAGCGATCTGGACAGCCTCTTTTCCGGGGGGCGGACCAGCGCGCTGGTGGATACCATTTCCGGGCTCAATGATTTTGAACTGCTGGCCTTCCTGGTGGTGATCTGATGCCGTTTTTTTGTTATCCTGCGGCGGCCCTTTTCGGGCGCACCCTGCCCAAGAACAAAATCTATGAGCGGACCAACGTCACACCACGCCTGCGCCAGCTTTTTGTGGAACAGGTGGATGCCATCATCTGGCAGTACAAACTGGCCCCGGAGACCATCAACCTGCGCCCCACAGCCGCAGTGCCGGAGATCCAGATATTCCGCATCCGCCTCCGGGGCAGTGAGCTTGCCGAGGATATCCTGCACTGCCTGGATACAGCCATCCCTTCCCCCCTGCTGTTTGAACTGGAATGGGAAAAGCGCGTGCAGGTGCGGGCCTGTTTCAAGCAGGCCACCGCACCGGAAAAGGCCGGGGGCTACTTCTGCTCCGCCTGGCATGAGGCCGGCACCCCGCGCCGGCCCTTGCCGCTTGTGCTGGATATGGAAGCTCTTTATGCTGCCTTGCTGGAACCATTGGCGCCGTGGCCGCGCCGCGGGCATGAAGCCCTTCCGCAATGGATGCAGCGCCTGGAAGCCATTGCCGACTGTGAACGCCAGATGGCCCGTCTGGAAGCCCGCCTGCGCCGGGAAAAGCAGTTCAACAAAAAGATTCCCCTGAATCGGGAAATGAACGCTTTAAAGAATAGCCACAAAAACATGTGCTTTGGTGACGTACATGGCAAATAATTTTCCTTGGGATGATAAAAATTTTATAGCAGAATATTGGCTGCGGGATCATAGAGCAGCACAACAAAAAATTTTTGATCGTGAGTGCGTACAAAAGCTGAAAATATTTTTCTCAGCCAATCAGGTATTATATTACGGACATATGGCTCTGGTAAAGCTGAAAGAGCTGTTCGTAACTACTGATCATAAAAAATATGCTTCTGATAATAAACTTTGTCTGGAATTTCAAACAGAAGCGAACTTCTTGCTCTTTGCATTTTTACAGATTGTTACACCGTATCGTGATATCATAAAAAAATCCGGCTGTTTTACCAAGAAAGAAATCAATTACTACTTCTTTAAAAATGGTCAGGCTGATTTTTTTCAGTCGCTTCGCAATTTTCAAACACATTGCGCTATTCCTGTTTTTCCATGGCAGGTGCATAAAAATTTTGCAACTGGAGCAACCTATCTTGACATTCATACAAGCGAACAGCTTGTTGATAGTATCGTTGATTATGCGGAAAGCGATCAAAATAAATATAAATCTTTCCAAAGCGGCGGGCTCGATTTTCTTAACGAAAACAAACAAACCCCGATATATATTCTTGAAAATGATTTTCTAAATTCCCTTTTATCGATACACAAAATTTTTTATGACAGATTGATCAGCACATACGGCAGTGATCTTGATGAATGCGAACACTATCTCAAGCGCGGGGAAGATTATTTTATTTCTTGTCTTAAAGCGGCCTTAAAATCCATAAAATCTGACTTGCCAGAACATAGTCATGATACGGAACAAAACAGATTTCCGCATTTATTAAGACATTTAGGGGGAGTACCGCACTTCACTCCCCAATGCCCAGAAAAAATTTTTGGTGATCACGCAGAAGAGCAGGAGAAGAAATCATGCAAAAACTGAAGATGCACAGCCCTGACATGACGCAGGAGCATATTGCCCGTATCCGGGAGCTTTTTCCCAACTGCGTGACCGAGGCCCGGGGCAAGGACGGTTCCCTGCGCCTGAGCGTGGATTTTGACCTTCTGCGGCAGGAGCTTTCCGACAGCATCGTGGAAGGCCCGCAGGAGCGCTATCATCTGGACTGGCCGGGCAAGCGCGAGGCCATGCTGGCGGCCAATGCCCCCATTGCCAAAGCCCTGCGCCCCTGCCGGGAAGAAAGCGTGGATTTTGACACCACCAAAAACCTCTTCATTGAGGGGGACAATCTCGACGCCCTCAAGCTCTTGCAGGAGACCTATCTCGGCAAGGTCAAGATGATCTACATCGACCCGCCCTATAATCGCAAAAAGGGAAATGACTTAATTTACCGTGATGATTTTGTTGGAAATTCTTATGAATACTTAAAATCGACAAATCAGATAGATAGCATATCCAATGAAAGACTTATAGCCAATACAGACTCAAACGGGCGATTTCATTCAGATTGGCTTTCTATGATTTATCAACGACTGAGGGTTGCTAAAAATTTTTTATCAGACGATGGGGTAATTGTTATTTCTATTGAAGATTCGGAAACAGCAAATCTTCTACTTATCTGCAATGAAATTTTTGGTGAATCAAATTTTGTTGGAACCATAATATGGAACAATGCTACAGATAATAACCCAACCAATATTGCTATAGAACATGAAAGTATACATGTGTACGCAAAAAATAAATCACTATTAGAAGGATGTTGGAAAAGCAAGGTGTCAAAAACAAAAGACATTTTAATATCCATAGGAAATACTTTAAATGAAAAATATAAAGGAAACATTAATGAACTTAAAAAAGCCTATACTAAGTGGTATAAAGAGCACAAAAATGAACTTTATAATATGGATCGTTATAAATATATAGATGCTGGAGGAGTTTATACAGGGAGTCAAAGTGTTCATAACCCAGGAAAAGATGGTTACCGATATAGTATTATCCATCCAATTACTGGAAAACCCTGTAAGCAACCTCTAATGGGATACCGTTTTCCTAAAGAGACAATGGAGCGCCTTATTTCTGAGCAGCGTGTCCTTTTCGGGGAAGATGAAAATAAACTTATCGAACTAAAAGTCTATGCGGCAGAGTATATGGATAAGCTTTCAAGCATTTTTGATCTTGATGGGCGAGTAGGGGCATATGACTTAAAAATATTATTTCCAGAAATAAAAAAATTATTTTCGAATCCAAAACCTGTACAGCTTTTGTCTAGACTTCTGTCTTTTATGACAACTGATAATTGCCTTTGCCTCGATTTCTTCGCCGGTTCGTCCACTACAGCCCATGCGGTGATGCAGCTCAATGCCGAGGACGGCGGCAATAGGCGTTTCATTATGGTGCAGTTGCCGGAAGCCTGCGGTGCTACAAGCGAAGCCGCCAAAGCGGGCTATGGCACCATTGCCGAGATCAGCAAGGAGCGCATCCGCCGGGCCGGAAAGAAAATCCTGGAAGGCGATTGCCATGAAGGCTGGAACCGGGATGTGGGTTTCCGCGTGCTCAAGGTGGATACCTCCAATATGGCGGATGTGTTCTATACGCCGGACGCCCTGCAACAGAATCTGCTGGATCTGACCACGGATAATATCAAGCCCAGTCGTACGCCGGAAGACCTGCTTTTTCAGGTGCTGCTGGACTGGGGCGTGGAGCTGACCCTGCCCATCCGCAAGGAAAGCATACAGGGCAAGACCGTCTTTTTTGTGGACGACAATGCCCTGGTGGCCTGCTTTGATCGCGGCATCGACGAAGCCCTGGTGCGGGAGCTGGCCGCCTGCGCTCCCCTGCGCGTTGTCTTCCGGGATAACGGCTTCGTCTCTGATGCGGTCAAGATCAACGTGGAACAGATTTTCCGCCAGTTGTCCCCGGGGACGGAAGTCCGCTGCCTGTAGAGAGGAACGAGTATGAAGATCGAGAAAATACGCCTGAAAAATTTCAAGGTATTTCAGGACGTCACCATTGAAAACATTCCGGCGTTCTGCGTGATCGTCGGTGCCAACGGCGCGGGCAAAACGACGTTGTTCGATGTGTTCGGCTTTTTGAAGGACTGCCTGACCTATAATGTGACGCGCGCGCTCCAGGCGCGGGGCGGTTTTCAGGAAGTGGTTTCGCGCGGACACGAGAACGAGAGCATCGAACTCGAAATCCAGTACCGCCTTCCGCTTACAGGCAAGGAACGCCTTGTCACCTATCTGGTGGAAATCGGTTTGCATAACAAACGCCCTGCCGTTGTCCGGGAAGTGCTGTGCTACAAGCGTGGCGCGTATGGCTCTCCGTACCAGTTCCTGAAATTCGCCTATGGCAAAGGAGAAGCCGTCACCAATGAGGAAGACTTCAGCAAGACTGACGAAGAGCTGAACCGGGAAGAACAGGACCTCGGTGCCGTGGACATTTTGGCCATCAAGGGCCTGGGGCAGTTCCAGAAATTCAAGGCCGCCAATGCCTTGCGCCAGATGATCGAAAGCTGGCATGTCTCCGATTTCCATATCGATGCCGCACGCGGAGCCAAGGAAGCCGTGGGAGAATATGAGCACCTTTCCGCCAGCGGTGACAATCTGCAACAGGTGGCGCTCAATCTGTTTGAGAACCACCGCGACGTCTATGAACGTATCCTGGAGGCCATGCGCCAGCGTGTGCCCGGCGTCAACCAGATCACGACTCAGGATACCGTGGACGGCCGTCTGGTACTGCAATTCGGCAACGGCATTTTCAAGGACCCCTTCATTGACCGCTTTGTGTCTGACGGTACGCTGAAAATGTTCGCCTACCTCGTCCTGCTGCACGATCCCAGACCGCATCCCTTCCTCTGCGTGGAAGAACCGGAGAACCAGCTCTACCCCCGCCTGCTGCCCGAACTGGCCGAGGAGTTCCGCACCTATTCCCGCAAGGGCGGGCAGGTGATGGTCTCCACCCATTCCCCGGATTTTCTCAATGCCACGGAAGTGGGGGAAGTTTTCTGGCTGGAAAAGGGCGAAGACGGTTTCAGCAAGGTCTGCCGTGCCGCCGATGACGCCCAGGTCGTCGCCTATATGGAAGAGGGGGACAAGATGGGCTATTTATGGAATCAGGGACTGTTCGGCAAGGCGGACCCGCAATGAGCACACTTGTTTTTTTGCTGGAAGAAGAATCCGCCAAAAACATGCTGATTCCTGTGGTGAAAGAACTGGTCCCGGAAGATATGCCGGTGCAGTACATCACCTTCAGCGGCAAGCAGGATCTGGAACGCCAGCTGGTCAAAAAAATCCGCTTCTGGCGTGATCCGGGCTCACGTTTCATTATTTTGCGTGACAAAGATTCCGGAGATTGCGGCGTCATCAAGCAGCGCCTGCTGGCGCTTGCCCAGGAGAGCGGCAAGGGGGATGCCTGCCTTGTGCGCATCGCCTGTCATGAACTGGAGAGCTTCTTTCTGGGGGATCTGGCCGCTGTGGCGCAGGGGCTGGAACTTCCCGCTGTGGCCAAAAAGCAGGCCAAAAAGCCGTATCGCACGCCAGACACCATCGCCAATGCCGCGGAAGAGTTAAAGAAACTCACTTTCGATAAATACAGCAAGCTGGCGGGTTCCCGCGCCATCAGCCCTCATCTGAAGCTGGACGGCTCCAACCGTTCACACAGCTTTGGCGTGCTGCTGGAGGCTATCCGGCGGCAGGTGGCTTTGATACAACAAGCAAACACAGTGCCTGAAGGGTAAATCCGCTTTTTGTAATTCTCGCCCAAGAGGGCGCTTCAGGCCCCGTTAGGAGGCAATTTATGGACTGCCTCCGCCATGCTTCAATTTGCCAGCCCGGTGCAGGGGAACACGATGAAACTCAAATTCAAGATACAGCCTTTTCAGACCGCCGCCGTCAACGCCGTTGCGGATTGTTTTGCCGGGCAAATGCCCAATGGCGGACTGGCCTACTCCATCGACCCCGGACAACTGGCCTATGCGGGCGGCTATCAAAGGACAGACCTGAGCGAAGCCAAGACAGGCTTTCGCAATGCGCCCCTGCTGCTTTCCGGGGAGCAGATACTGGCCAATGTCCAGAATATCCAGCGCGGGAGCGGGTTGCCGGTATCATCCGCCCTTGTTGCCAGTGCGGGCTGTCCCATCAATCTGGATATCGAGATGGAGACCGGTACGGGCAAGACCTATTGCTATATCAAGACCATCTTTGAACTGAACAAACGCTACGGCTGGACAAAGTTCATCATCGTGGTGCCCAGCATCGCCATCCGTGAGGGGGTGTCCAAATCCCTTACCATCACGGCGGATCACTTTCTGGAGACCTACGGCAAGAAGGCGCGCTTTTTCACCTATAATTCCAGCCAATTGCACCAACTGGAAAACTTCTCGTCCGATGCCGGGATCAATGTGATGGTCATCAACATCCAGGCCTTCAATGCGACGGGCAAGGATAACCGCCGCATCTATGAGGAACTGGACGATTTCCAGTCCCGGCGTCCCATCGATGTCATCAGCGCCAACCAGCCCATCCTGATCCTGGACGAACCCCAGAAGATGGAAGGCGCCAAGACGCTGGATGCCTTGAAAAAATTCAAGCCCCTCATGATCCTGCGCTATTCGGCCACGCACAGGACAACACACAACAAAGTCTATCGCCTGGATGCCCTGGATGCCTACAATCAGAAGCTGGTGAAAAAGATCGCTGTGCGCGGCATTTCCGCCAAGGGCATGTCCGGTACCAGCGGCTATCTGTATCTTGAAGGTATCGAAATTTCCCGACAGGCTCCGGTGGCCCTGCTGGAACTGGAAATCCGTCAAAAAAGCGGTATTGCCCGGCAGCGTCGCCGGGTCCAGAAAGGAGACAATCTCTTTGTATTGTCCAATGAGCTGGACCAGTACCACGGCTATGTGGTGAGTGAAATCGATGCCCGTACGAATATTGTGGAGTTCACCAATGGTATTCAGATCACGGCCGGGGAATCACTGGGAGACCTTCAGGAAAACATGCTGCGCCGCATCCAGATCCGCGAGGCCATCCGGGCACATCTGGAAAAAGAGCGCCGTCTGTTCCCGCAAGGCATCAAGGTCCTGAGCCTGTTTTTCATCGACGAGGTGGTCAAATACCGGGATTATGCCCAAGAAGACCACAAGGGCCTGTATGCCCACTGGTTCGAGGAAGAATACAATCTGCAAGTCAATGACTTTCTGGAACACCGGATTTCCATCGGGGAAACGGCCTACAGGGAGTACCTGGATGGAATCCTGACGGCCCGGACCCATCAGGGCTATTTTTCCATCGACAAAAAAAAACGCATGGTCGATCCCGCTATCAGCAAGCGGGGCGAAGACAAAGGCCTGTCCAATGATGCGGACGCCTACGACCTGATCCTCAAGGACAAGGAACGTCTTTTGTCCCTGACGGAGCCTGTGCGTTTCATCTTTTCGCACTCGGCCCTGCGGGAAGGCTGGGATAACCCCAATGTCTTTGTGATGTGCATGCTCAAACACAGTGACAACACCATTTCCCGGCGTCAGGAAGTAGGACGAGGTCTGCGCCTGTGCGTCAATCAGCAGGGAGACCGCATGGATGATCTGGCCACTGTCCATGATACCAACGTCCTGACAGTGGTCGCCAGCGAGAGCTACTCGGATTTTGTGGCAGGCCTGCAGAAGGAAATCAGCGAGAGCCTGGTGGGACGTCCGCAAAAGGCCGACATGGAATACTTCCTTGGCAGGGTGCTGCATACCGCCGATGGCGCCAAAGTCAAGATCGATGAGGGCATGGCCAAGGACATCTACCGCTATCTGCTGAAGAATGACTATATCGACAATGATGATGCGCTGACAGCGGAATACAGGCAGGCTCGACAGGATGGGAAGCTGGCAGCCCTGCCCGCCACGTTGCAAGCTGCGGCGCAAAGCCTCTTCCAGCTGGTGGATGCTGTCTACGATGCAAGCCAGCGTCCTCTTATCGAAAATGACCGTATCCCCAAGGAAAACCCGCTCAACGACAATTTCAAAAAGAAAGAATTTCAGGCCCTATGGGAAAAGATCAACCATAAGGCCGTCTATCGCGTGGAATTTGATTCCGCCGAACTGATTGAAAAATGTATCCAGACGCTCAATGGTTCACTGCGGGTGACACCATTGCAATATATGGTTCGGACAGGAGAACAGCTCGACAGCCTTTCCGAGACACAGGTCAGGCATAAGGATGCCTTCAAAATTACAGAGACCAAGACAGAACATCATGCCAATTCTGTTTACTCCAGTGTCCGCTATGACTTGCTGGGCAAACTGTCCGACAGCACAGGGCTGACACGCAAGAGCCTGGCCGCCATCATGAAGGGCATCCATCCCAGCACGTTTGACCTGTTCCGCCAGAATCCCGAAAGTTTTATCAGCGAGGCAGGCCGCCTGATCAATGAGCAAAAGGCGGGCTGTATCATAGAGCGCCTGAGCTATGACAGACTGACTGAGCGCTATGACAGCCTGATCTTTACGGAAGCCCAGAGCCGACAGGATCTTTCACGTGCAGGCGCAAGGCTGCACAAGCATATCTATGACTATGCTGTGACGGATTCCAAGACGGAGCAGCAGTTTGTGCAGGAACTGGATACCGACCAGGACGTCGTGGTGTATGCCAAGCTGCCCAAGGGATTCTTTATCCCGACGCCGGTAGGCAACTATAATCCCGACTGGGCCATTGCCTTCCGGGAAGGCAGCGTCAAACATATCTACTTTGTTGCGGAAACAAAGGGCTGTATGGAGGGGCTTGAACTGCGTACCATTGAAGAGACAAAAATAAAGTGCGCACGAAAGTATTTCCATACCGTGAATGACAGCATCGCTCCACAGCATGTCCAGTACGATGTTGTCGACAGCTATGAAAAGCTGATGGAAATAGTTGTGAAATGATGGCTTTCGCATCAACTATATTGGCCCGGATACGCATACGTACGTAGCTACTACCCGAATTTTCTGATCCTGACAAAGAACGGCAATTGGCTGGTCGTGGAAGTCAAAGCCAGAAATAGGATGGACGACAGGGACGTGCTGGCCAAACAGACCTTTGCGGAAACCATGCTCAAGGCCAGCAAAATTTCATACCACATGGATGCCCACACGGACGTGGGGTGAAAGGGAGTTCAAACCATCGATTCAGTGAATGAGGAGCATCCATAAATTTAAAAGTAAAAACAAAATAGAAATAAACTTCTAATATATTAGGAGAGAATTATGGCAAGCATTTCATGGCAACAAGTTGAAAAAGACACTATTAAATTAGCAAAAGCCATTTGGGGTGAAAATGTTGCTCCAGAGACTATTGCTGGAGTTAAGTGTGATGCAGTAGCAAAAATAGATAAAGATTATTGGATTGTAATAGAGATTTCAAAACAGAATTCTCTGGCAAAATTACGTGAAGACTTAGCGAAATTAAATACTGTAAAACAGTATTTAATTTCAAAAAATATTTTCACAAAATGTTACTTTGTTACATCAGCAAATCATCCATCTATAAAAGATAGCGGAGATAGTCTAAACATTGAAGTTCATACATTGCAAACATTTGCTAATAATTTTTTAGGATCGGAACATTATAATGTTGAAAGATCTCGAGCACATTTTGGTAGTGCTGTAAATCCAGACTCTGGACAGAAGGATGACTCGGAATATACACCAATTTTTTATATTGATGATGCTGGTCATAGATATACTGTTTCAAACATATGCGAAGCTTTAAAAGCAGGGAAAAAAATAATTCTTGTAGGAGAATTTGGGACTGGGAAATCGAGATGCTTAATGGAAGTATTTAATATATTGGCTAAAAATAATATTTTTCCTCCTATTGCTATAAATCTTCGCGACCATTGGGGCCACAAGAGGCTTAGTTATATTATTAGAAGTCATCTTGACTTACTTGGACTAGAGAAATTTTCTGATAGTCTTATCAGAAGTTTACGACGTGGAAACCATCTCATTTTATTAGATGGGATCGACGAAGTTGGTTCTCAATCATGGTCTGGCGATGCCGCACGATTGACTGAAATCAGAAAAATAAGCCTTGAGGGGGTTAGGGATATTATTTCGTTGTGCAACTCATCTGGAATCTTGTTAACTGGCCGCGAGCATTACTTCTCTTCTGATGAAGAAATGCTTGAATGCTTGGGTTTATCCAAAGATAAAATTCTTAAACTAAGATGCCCTGATGAATTTTCAGATGATGAGATAAAACAATATATTCAAAAGAATACAAAACTACAATCTGTTCCCGAATGGGTTCCCCGTAAGCCCCTTATTTGTCAGCTTTTATGTAGACTTGATCCCGAAGAAATTAAATCTCTTGAGCAAAATGCTCATGGAGAAGTCGAATTTTTCGAAAAAATATTTGATGCAATATGTGACCGTGAAACACGAATAAATCCAGCTATTTATAAAGATGTTCTAAAAAATATCCTTCTTTATCTTGCACAATACACGAGAAAATTCACTGAATTAAAAGAATGCATATCGATAGTAGATATCAATACCGCATTTTATAAAGTCACAGGATATGCTCCAATCGATGAATCTGCAGTTCTACTTCAGCGGCTTCCTTACCTAGGAAGAGTAGGCTCTGGAGGTTCAGAACGAATCTTTGTAGACACATATGCCCGAGATGGACTTCGCGGTCTTTCATTGGCTAATATTTTAACAACACAGGATAAAAGTATTGCAACAGAAAATTGGATTCAACCTATTGGGCAACTAGGAATAAAAATAGTAGCTAATAAAATTTCCCCTAGTCAGCACCTTAAAAAATTTATAGCATATTGTAGCAATCATGGCAACGCGCAAGTTGTTTGTGATTATATCACACTACATTTTTTCTTAGGTCTTGATATAATCGATTTTAAAGACTTATCGGTAAATAATGGCAATTTTGATGAGCTGGATTTTATCGATTCAACCATTAAAAATATTACAATAACAGGATGTTATATAAAAAAAATGAAACTTGATAATGCTAAATTTGAAAAAGTACATATTACTAATTGTATTATTGAAAATGTCGAGGGTATTTTGAGCTATGATAAGCTACCAGCAGTATTTGATAACTGTACTGTTGACAACTTTAAAGACGCATTCACTACCTCAAGAATCCGCGAACTCTCTATCACTAATGGACAAAAAACCCTGCTGGCAATAATCAAAAAATTATTTTTTCAGCCGGGTTCAGGAAGGCAGGCTGGAGCTTTGCTAAGAGGAGCTGAGGAGTATTGGGATCCTGATAAGGCAAAAGAAATTTTGCGCTATATGTTGACAAATCAGCTTATCATAAAAGCTCCAGGAGCACACGGGGATCTTTATATTCCTAAAAGAAAGCAGTCTGCTCGAATGGGTAAGATATTAGAACTTCAAACAAATTGTGAAGATGAACTTTGGGAAATTTCTACCTAATCAAATTAGGGTTCACTATCAGTATGGGGCTATTGTGAATATACATTGAAGATTTTCTATATTTGAACCCTGCTGTCAATATCACCTCACCCTCCTTTGTACCATAGGAGTCACAATAGCCCTCTCTTCAACCTCACTTTTTTCTTCCCCCAGGAGCGTCTTTGGCGTCCACTGCGAGATGTAGCTGGCATCCTCCTGCATTCGTTGCAATTCTCGGATGACGGCGCTGTTATTCTCGCGTGCCAGCGCCAGTTCCGCCTTCTGGGGGAATTCCTTGCCCAGGGCGTCCTGTACTGTTGCCAGTTCGGCCTTTTCCTGTCGGCATTTCTCCCTTAACTTTTCCATACTTTCGTCCAGTCCCTTGCCCAGAAAGTTGTCCATGCGCAGGAACAGACCGGACAGGCTAAGCTTGTCATCGAACATGTAGATCAAGTTGTCGGGCCTGAACTCCTGCTCTCCAGGGCCGCTAACGACAATACGGAACCCATCCTTGCCGCCACAGGGCTGCGTATAGCGCACAATGTGCATGGCAAAGCCCCGGTAGGAACCGAACAGGGCCTTTGCGCCGACATTGCGCGTAACTTCCTTGATGCAGCCCAGCAGCAGGTCTTTCATCTTGTCGCCGTCCTTGTCGGTCAGCAGCCCTTCATCCGTGCGCAGCTCGATCTGGATTTTCTCTTTGCCTTTTTCCCGGACAATATGCGTATTGGCGTCGCGGCAACGCAGATTTGCGGCATGGTCGGCTTCTGCCGCAGCAAGACGCGCATCCGTGCCTTCGAGCCATTTTAGGCGGTCACGCAGGCGATGCTGGCCACGCTGATGCTGGGAATACAGCGCTTCCAGCTTGCGCAGATCGGCGGCAAGCTGTACCTGCATGAGTATGAGCGGATTGCCGGATGCGGCAGCCTTCATTTCCGCCGCGTTGGCGGCCTCGCTCTGGACATCGTCAATCACGCGCTGCAACAAGTCCCCCTTGCGGAACTGCTCAATGGCAGCCGCCTTGTACTCGATGGTCTGCCACATCCGGGCGTCATAGGTCTGCTTTGTGGCATAGTTGTAAATGCCCACCGAGAAATTGTCGGGATCGCGCTCATAGAACAGATTGCCCTGCCGGATGATGCGCCCGTTCCTCTGCTCCAGGTCGGAAGGACGCCACGGCGCATCCAGATGATGCGCGGCCACCAGACGTTTCTGGACGTTCATGCCCGCCCCCATTTTGCTGGTGGAACCAAGCAGAATGCGGACGTGTCCGGCGTTCATGTCGGAAAAGAGCTTTGCCTTGCGGACATCAGTATTGGCCTCATGGATGAAGGCAATCTCTTCTGCCGGAATCCCCCGCGCAACGAGTTTGTTCCGTATATCGTCATACACGGAAAAGCGGGATGACAGCGCAATAACGGCATCCATATCAGAAGCAACGGTCGCGTCCTCGCCGCTCTCATCTCCCTCTTCAAGGCTGTCCGTGCCGCGAGCCGCCAGTTCCTGCCGTTCCGGGATCAGCGTCCCGTCCACGTCCAGCAGCGTTTCAAATTCCGTATCCCGCTGAGGGCTGGCATCAGTAGAGAGTACCTTGCCACCTTTGGGGGTGGACAGATCGCAGAAAACAAGCTGCGTTCCTCTGTCGGCTGCCGTGTCCTGCCAGATGCTATGAATGCGCTCGACAGCAGCATTGATCTTGGAGCCTGCAAAATCCTCGGCTTCCGGGAGAATCAGGCGAAAATCCAGACCTGCCTTGCGGGCGTCATTGGTAATCTTGAGCGGATTGTCTTGACGCGGGTCTGGCGGCAGATTCTCCATGCGGTGAATGATGCTGTTCATGTATTCGGCCTGATTCGGAGAGCGCTCAGCCACGTCATTATACGGCTTGCCGCCGGTAACAGGGGGCGTCAGAGGACGCAGCCCGGCCTGCTTTGCCTGTTCGTCAAGATCATTCTTGGTGACAACATCGGCAAATGTCCGGTACATAGAGAGCAGTTCCGGGATATTCTGGAACTTTGCGAACCGGCTTTTCAGCTTGTAATTTACCCCGGTAGCATCAAGTTCCCAGCCGTTGGTAATCTGGCCGAACGTGGATGCCCAGGCATCAAAATGCTCGATGCCCTTGGCCTGCAATTCCTCATACTGCATGTAGCGCTGGAGCGTGTAGACTTCGGCTATCGTGTTCGATATGGGCGTACCGGTCAGGAAGTAGACGCCGCGCCCTTCATTCTTGCGTTGCAGATAGCGGCACTTGATGAACAGATCGAGAGCCTTGGCAGAACCGGTGATATTACCCAGACCGGAAACATTCATGGTCGTTTGGTAGGCAAGATTCTTGAATTCGTGGCTTTCATCCACAAAGAGCGCGTCAACGCCCAGATCGGCAAAATCAACGGACGTATCTTTCCTGCCCGTCCCGGCCAGAAGAAGCTTATAGCGAGCCTCCATCTTTTCCCGCTGTTTCTCAAGCTGCTTGATCGTCGCCCGTCCACCTTCGGCTTCTTTGACGGCCCCGATGGCGTCCACGACAGCGTCAATCTGCTCCTTCAGAATTTCCTGCTGAATGTCACGGGGCATGTCGATCTTGCGGAAGGAACTGTGCGCGACTACAACGGCATCCCAGTCTCCCGTCGCAATGCGGGAAAACAAGCGTTCCCGATTCTGCTTGGTGAAGTCCGTCTTGTCTGCCACAAGGATATGCGCATCGGGATAGAGCTTATAAAACTCATCCCGCCACTGATGCAGCAGATGGTTGGGGACGACTACCATCGGCTTGGAGACAAAGCCCATGCGCTTGGATTCCATGATGGTGGCAATGCAAGCCATTGTCTTGCCCGCGCCGACAACATGATCGTAGAGGGCGGTTCCTTCCTGAATGGCCCTCCAGACAACGTCTTTTTGATGCGGACGGAGCTTCACTTCTGAGGATGCTCCGACCAGCTCAAGATGAGAGCCGTCATAGCGGGGCGGCACATGCGTATTGAACCGATCATTATACAATCTGGCCAGACGCACTCTCCGGTCGTCATCCGTCCAGATCCAGTCCACAAAGGCCTGCCGGATTTCATCGGCCTTTTGTATGGCAGCCGCCGTCAGCTCCTGATCCAGCTCCATAATCGGCCTGCCTTGTTCATCCCTTTGGCCGGTGTCCTTCTCCACCTTGATGGGCTTGTTCATGAGCAGGGCTTCGATAATCCTGTTTGCCGGATATTCGGGAATGCCCCAGACGCTGGTATTCAAGGCCCCGTCGGTAATGCCCACATGCGCATTCCACCTGCCGAGCGTCGGCAGATATTCCACGCGCTGAAAACCGTGCCCGCCATGCAGATGCTCAATGAATGCGTGCACCACGTCAGGCGGCAGCCAAGTTGAACCAAGTTTTACCCCGATATCCACGGCTTCGATGTCGGGGGGCTGCGCAGCTGTCAGGGCTTCCACATTGCTTAAAAAACGGCTGTCCGTTCTGGCGGCTTCCTGTGCCAGTCGCAACTTTTCCCGGACATTGCCGGTCAGATATTTGTCGCGTATCTCCCAGAGTTCCGTCCCAGGATTGAGAAAAATCAGCCCCTGCCCCTGCAACTCCTGCCGCACAGTGTCGGCAGGCTTCCCAAGGAGCTGTTCCATACGGGCAAAGTCCACCTTACCGCTTTCCCTCAAGGCAATCAGCAGCGCATCCTTGGGACTGTCTGCAGTCTGTACGGTTTCCGCCGGTTTAAGAACGCGCTGCCGGAAGATGGCCGCCTTTCGTGCGGAAGCAGGTCTGGCGGCCCTGCCGGTCTTGCGGGCCATATCCGGGGAAATGCCCTTGTCATACTCCATTTCCAGAGATTCCAGCAGGGCATGTTCCGGGTCTTCCCGGATGAGGCTTCTATTGGTCTGGGAATTGAGATGCCCGTATTTTCTGACAAAGGTGTCATACTGCGTATTGAGCCTCTGTCGCAGCGAGGCCATCCGTCCTTCATCGCCGCTTCCCTTTTCCTCATTGAGCAGCTCGCGCACGCTGTCCCTGATTTGAATCATGGAAATCAGACGTTGCCGGGCAGCCTCGCTCTTTGTGGAAACAGGTTCATAGCCACCGTCGCCAAAGTTGCCGGAGGTCTTGAAAACGATTTTTCTGCTTCGGGGTTCGAGGCAGAATGCCCCCATTTTCAACGCCTGAAAGTAGGCGGAGTCAATAAACTCCTGGTTTAGCGTCTGTGAGGCGGGTACTTTTTCCTGCGGTTGCTCTCGCGGCCTAAACTGTGCCGCAGGCAGGATCGCAAGGCGAGCCCCAATCTCCTGTCCCAAATCCGTAGCGGGACTGTCTTCGACGCAGTTCAGCGCATCGGCAAACATTCCCCCGGAGTAGACCATTCTCCCGATGATCTGCTCCGGGTGTGCGGCAAAGAAGCTGTTGATGACAGCAGGCCGCCTGATACCCTGCTTGAGGTCGTCAACCTCAATTCCTGACGTGGTAATCCAGTCCCGACTACGCTTGTTTTCGCCGTTGTGCTTCTGGAAAAAGACAATATCCGTCGTAACGTCCGTCAGGGCATTCTGACGGAATGCCGTCTCCGGCAGGCGCACAGCCCCCAGAAAATCAGCCTGATCGGCAATATACTCACGAGCGGAGGAGTCCGCCGCATCCATGAAATAGCGGCTGACGACAAATGCCGCTATGCCGCCCTCACGGAGCAGCCGCATGGATTTGGCAAGGAAGTAATTATGAATGGAAAACTTTTTCAGTTCCGGGAAGTCCGGATCATACAGGGACTGTTGACCAAAGGGCGGATTCCCTATGATGAGATCAAAGCCTGCGGCCCGTATGCTGGTATTCTGAAAGGCATTATTGAGATGGTGCGCTTGCGGATACAAATATTTTGCGATAGCCGCCGTTGTGGGATCAAGCTCTACAGCCAGAAAACGAGCATTGAACTCTTCCGGGCAAAGGCCGATAAAGTTACCGATACCCGCCGACGGCTCAAGGACATTCAGCTTTTTCCCGGAACCGACGCCCAGCCGGGAAAGTCCCTGATACATGGCCCGGATGACGGCTTCCGAAGTATAATGCGCATCCTGGGTGGAACGGCGGGCGGCAGCATAATCACCCGGAGAAAGAATCCCTTGCAGTTCCCGATATTCTGCCGCCCACTGCTCATTCTTCGCATCAAAGACCTGCGGCAGGCCACCCCAGCCGACAAAGCGCACCAGCGTCTTCTTCTCTTCCGGGGTGGCCAGTTTTACGCCGTCAGCCTGTAGCTGTTGCAACAGACGAATGGCGGCCACATTGTCCGCGTATTTGCTTTTTGCGCCGCCAACGCCAAGCCGGTCTTCCGGCGTTATGCGGTAGTTGACAGGTTCAGTTCCACCCCGCAGCTCTCCAGAATTTCCCAATCCGACATCCCCCGCAGGCTCGCCTGCCGGGCTGTCTCGCTGCACAGCACTCTGTGCTCCCTGTTCCTCTGCTGATCCAGCCGCACGATCAAGGCCAGCTCTCCTTTCGCTTCCAGCTCCTTCAGTGCGTCCGGGCAGTTCAGCGCCCAGCGATCCAGAATTAAATAGGCTGAATTGCTGAATCCCCACATCTTGATTTCGCTGATTGTTTCCGGCTTGAGTACGGTTCTTGCGATGTCCAGAGGGTTTGTCGACTTGTCCAGCATATTGTCGCTCCAAAGAAGGGGAATGTTGTTGTCTGAATGCTACAACTTCCTGAATTGTCAGGAAATTGTGGTTATTTTGCAGGAACAGTTCTTCCGGTGTGCTGCCGTCTCCGTCAACGGTCTGCATGAATTCGGGATTACGACTATACATCCGTACCCCGTTTCCCATTTCGTATACCGTCTCTCCGCGTCCGTTGAGGCCAAGAGGCGTCATCGTTTTCGGAGAATCGCCGAGCAGCTCGAACCAGCCTCTGAAAGGTTTGGCCTGCCTGTCTTCCAGAATATTCTGTCTTTCTGATGCGGGAAGAGTGGTTACAGACCGTTGTTCATCTCGCGGAGAAGACATCGACTGAGCTTCTTCCCGCATGTCATCCTGAATATTTTCTTTTCGTATCTGCTCAATATGATGCACCATCGCATCGAACAGAGACATCTGGCGGGGATCATGGAGCTGCTTGCGTTGTCTGGCCATCGCTTTCGTCCCTCAAGGCGCAGGAAGCGAAAGCGCGTGACGCGGCCTGTCGATTCCTATTCGCCGGAATTCTGTCTGGGCGCGACTGTCAGCTTTGCGGCATTTTCCACAACAATGCGCCCGCTTTCTTCATAAAAAACGACTTTATCCCCTTCCTGCACCTCAAGTTTTTTCCTGATGGCCAGGGGCAGGGTTATCTGTCCGCGAGACGTTACCTTGGCAATTTCCATTACCTTTTCTCCCTGAATCTTACTTAAAAGATTTTCATTGAAAGTAAGATTTACAGGGAGAAAAGACAGGTGTCAACGGGAAGGCTCACATCAGGGCTTCATGCAACAGACCATGCGTAATCATCTCAACGATACGCTCCCCGGCTTCCGCATCCCCGGAACGTGCCCTGTCGGCAAGTTCCAGAGCATGGCGAAGCTGCGCTGCCGTAAAATCGCAGGCAGGGAAACGGATTCCTTGCAGCACATAGGTAGGCGTCGAAGTGATGCGGGAACGTGCGGCAAACATATCCGCGCTTACCAGCGTGGACGCCGTGCGCAGGGCGTCTCCAAAGGGAGCGGGGGCAATGGCCGCTTCCAAAAGCGCCGCTTGAAGGATGCCTTCATAAGGGGCGGGAATTCCCAGTTCCGTCTTAGGAACAACAGCATCCCAGAACCGATGCGCGGCATTAACTGAAAAGCTGTGCAATGCCTCATAGCAGAGCGCCTTTTTCAGAGATTCTCCATAAGCCCCTGTGGGCGCATGGCGCACCACAATGCACATATTGAGATCTTCGCGCTGTGCCTTGATGACCTCCTGAATACCGCAGTAGGAGCATTCAAGATCTGCCCAGTATTCGACGACTTCCCCCAGAACGTCGTCCACGGGCCTGCCGTCAAGACAGCGTCTGCCGGAAAGATCGGACAAGTCCGGAGGCGGCAGGGCCAGATCCTTTGCAAGCTCCGTTCGTACTCCGGCCTCCACGGCAACACGATCCGACATTGGCGTTCCGGCCCCAACTGACGACACTGGCAACACAAAAGAACAGGCAATCGTCAGTATGGACAACACATTACAAAGCGGATGCATGACTGGCCTCCTGAGATATTTGAAGAAGCTGGGGGATACGCAGCTGCGCGTTTTTCAGGGGAGGATTGGCAAAGAACATATCCCCGCGAACAATCTGTCCGTTGAAGATGAAATGTGCCTCGCCTTCGATCTGCTCCTGCAAATCCCGCAGGACGACGCGGTCTTCCATCTCCACCGTTGTGGCGTTGGCATCCCGGTATTCAGGACTGATTTTTTCATCAATGCTGTAGCCGGTGGTGCGGAGAACAGTGCTTTGTCCGGCTTGTCCGCGCAGCAATTCCCAGGTTTTTTCGGCATCCTGCATCTTCATGAAGATTTTGACGCAGGTATTGGCAACCATCTGCTGCGCCCCCTTCTGGTCAGCTTCAAGGATGCCCGCATAATCCTGACTGGCCACAATGGCGGCGATGCCCAGCCCGCGTCCCTGAGTGAGGACAACTTCAAATCCGGGAGTGACAATGGCCGCATACTCGTCCACGATGCAGAGGTAAGGCCCTATGCCTATGGTATCTGTGGGCAGAGACTCCAGCACATCGGCGGCATTACCTTCGATACGCGCCCCAAGACCCACGGAACAGGCATTGCGAATGGCGGAAAGACTGATTTTTCCGAGGCTCTCAAGTTCGGCGGGAGCCTTTTCCAGAGAAGGCAGGAGAACAACCAGAATACGGCGCTGCATAATGGCATCAGCAAAGTCCACTTCTCCATCTTCCACGCCATAGATATGGGAATAGGTATCCGTCAGACTGGCCAGCGTCTTGCCGAAATATGACTGGGCGTAGCCGAACTGCTCCGCAAAGGACGGCGGCTGATCCTTCAGCTCCCGTCCGGCAATCCAGCTGGTGCTTCCCAGGGCTGTCTGAATGGAAGCGCGGGATTCCTCGTCCAGCTCCGGGCGCATGGCCAGCTCTACGCACTTTTCCAGCGTCAGCGTCTCACGGAGGACTCTGGTGGAGAGCTTGATCAAGCCCTTGTCGCGCAAATCCACCAGCGCATACATGATGCCGGTGATCAGAGTCTGCGCCTTGTCGGCAAAGATGCTGTTTGCTCCATCCGAAACCGACATCAGGGAGACAAGAAGCTGGGTCAGGCCCTCGGCACTGCCGAATGTGAAGGGATTGTTCGTGTTTGACAGCCGTTCCGGCGTCTTGTCCCGTGTTTTGCCGCTGGTGCTGTAGTTGAGAACCCGGAAATCATCGTCACGTCCCAGAAAACGCGCCATCTGCCAGAGTTGCACAGGGAGTTTGGCGCTCGATTTGGGATCGATGTAAAAAAGGCCGCTTCCTGTGGCCAGCGCATTGTAGGAAAGCGAGACAAGCGTTTCCGTCTTGCCGGAACCGGTTGTGCCGAACAACAGGCAGTGCGTGAGAATATCCTTGGCTTTCAGCCAGAGTTCCTGCCCGTCCTGCGTGCGATTGCCCAGAAAGAAGATTCCTTCCGGCGCAGCGTATCCGCGCCGTCCGGGCAAGGGATCGCCCCAGTCCTTTCCCCTTTGTCCCAGCGGCATACGAAAGGGCAGATGCTCTCTGGGGATGGAGCAGCACCGGGCGGCAAAGAAAGCCATGCCCACACAGAAGAGCGGGATGGCATAGCCGGGAAAGAGGACAAGACACAACCCGGCCGCACAAATACCGCCGGTCTGAACCTGTCTCAGCTTGAGCATATCGTTCAGACGCTGCAAGGGAGAACGCACATCCCGAAGGAGCTGTTTGCGCTCCTGGGTTTCATGATCTTCAAGACCGCGTATTTTTCTGGTCATAGAACCACCTCAGTACTGTTCCTGCGCCAGAGTCTGATCTTCATTGGCGTCATATTCGGGATCGTCTTCGGCTTTGGAAAAAACGATTTCCGGCAAGGATGCGTCATGGGCGCCGGACATGGGAGGAATGAAAATTTCCGTCAGCCAGCCCTGGGCGTTGAGCGCCGCCCTGAGACTGGGCACGACAGCGGCCACATGCGGCTCGGAAAGAGCCTGTCCGGCCTGTTCTTCCGCATGGTAATGCGCCCATGCGGCAGCCCCTTCCATCATGGCCGTGCGTCCCCCGCATTGGCAGAGCGCATACCAGAGGGGCCGATCCAGCGGACGCAGCCAGAGAAATTGCGAATTGGCCAGCACCCCCTTGCGCCGTGCGCGGTACAGCAAGGCCATGAACCACGGCAGTTCAAAGGCCGCATGGCGGGAAAGACAGCGCTCGGAGAGCAGCGCGTTGTGCCGCTCCCAGAGTTCCTTCAAGCGCTGCTGGAAGGTTTTCTCTTGCAGAATGGAGCACGTCGCCCGCTCTCTCTTTTCGACGTAGGCCAGGGACATGGCATCCAGAATGGAGACGCCGTTCTTTTTGTCCCCACCCGCGTATGTCAGGAACGCAACGGCCAGAGCCTGACGGCATGGCGCAAGTTCCGTATAGCTTTCAAACGGTTTGCCGAGTTGCGCCCGCAGCACCTCAAGCGTTTTTGCCTCGTCCAGACGGGCATTGCCCCAGACGGGAAGTTCCGTATCCGGGAGTCCGTCACGCAAGCCCTGTTCGGGGGAAAACGGCTGTCCGTTCGCATCAAGCAGCAGCCCCTGCTCCAGCGCAAACTGGGCGGGCGTGCGGGCAATGCGCCACAGTCCGCTATCAAAGGATTTCTGTGAAAGCAGATAGCTGCCACGCCCGACAACAGGCCACAGACAGGGGAAGGAGGCCGCATTGTTCTTCAGCAGACGATTCATGTTGAAACGACGAACAAGACGCCCGACACGGTCATGGAAAAAGACATACAGGAAGCAAAGGGCAAGAATCAGTGCCAGCGGCCAGCGTATCCAGGAAGCGGAGTAATGCAGGATATGCCGCATTTGCTCCCAGTTCAGCGATGCCGGGTCTACGTCGGACAAGCGGACGAGGGCCGTCCGGGCTTCTTCCGAAAAAGGCGCAAATATCTTGACCTGCGCCAGAGCCAGACGGAGCAGCGGCCCGTTGATACTGCCGCAGTGAGCGGCATATAATCCCGGAATGACGACACAGAACAGAATAAGCAAGGCGCAGCACAGGAAGAGCAGATCATCCCTGTTATCGGAAGGCTGACTCATGGGCGCGCCTCCTGAAGGGATGGCAGCATGGCAATTCCCCGGCGATGCAGCTTCTCCAGATTGGCCCGTACCCGCGCCATGTAGGCATCCCGGCGATGGGGTGTTCTGGAGTGATATGCGCCGATGGCCTGCCAGATGTCTCCGGTGCGCAGGTATTCCCTGCGCAGCAGCCAGGCCGCCGCATACGCATTGACGCAGCCGTCCTGAAGGACTGCTTCCGGGGCGATGCCCATTGCCGCCAGCGTATCGACATGAACCGTATTGATTTGAAACGGCCCCATATCCCATGTGCCATTGGTGTTGCGCAGAGCTTCGCCCGTCTTGCCGCCTTCTGTCGCAAGGATGCCAAACAGCGCGGCTGCGGGCAGGCCTCCGGCACGGGCCGCATCAAGAACGCAGGCCGCCGTCAGGGGGCGTGTCTGCGGTAACGAGACTTTGGCGCGTTCGGCGGCACAGGAGATGCCCGCCAGGAAGCAAAGGACCACAAGCGAAAAAAGCATGGCCGGCACTTTCATTTGAGGCCCCCTTTCAGCTGGAGGAGAAATTCTCCGCTTGTGCCATAAACCTTGAAGGGGTTGTTACCGCCGATGCCGTTGACGCTGTTGAGCACCTGATTGTGGGCGTCATTGATCTTCTGCTGGATCAGGGAATCCATCTGATTGCACATGCCCTCGATAAGCTGTTCCATGCCCGGCAGAGTGACGCCGAGATTGAAGGCATCGCCAATGTCATTGACGCAGTCCAGACAGGTAGCCAGAGACTTCCTTTCGGCCTCAGGATCAGGAACAAGGGTGTTGTAGACATCCGTAATGCGCCCGTTTCGCTGCTGCATGGCCGTGCCTGCAACGTCCTGAACATCCTGACACGACGAGGCAGGACAAGGAGAGGCGAAGGAAAGGCAGAGGACAGAAAGGAGGAGAATGCGCTTCATTTCCTGCTCCTTTTTCTCGTGTTGGGAGCGCCATTTGCGCCGACAGGATAGATTTGCTTGCAGGCGGGATAGCCCGAACAGCCAAAGAACTCGCCTTTTGCACCTGTCCGCAGTATCAGCGCCTTGCCACAAACGGGGCAGACATGTTCAGATAGTACCGGTCTGGCCCTGGGAGAGCCGGGTTTGCCCTTGTCATCGGGCAGCAGACGCTTGCAGGCCGGATAGGCGGAGCAGCCCCAGAACCAGGAGCCGTCCTTTTTGCTTTTGCGGCGCAGAAGGGCCGCGCCGCAGTCCGGGCAGGGATAAAGCGGCTTCTGTTTACGCTCCAGAATCGGGGCCAGCAGTTCGGGCAGAATGCGCTTCTGCTCCTCAAGGAAGGATTCCAGAGATTCTTTTCCCTGCGCTATGGATTCCAGTCGCTCTTCCCATGCGGCTGTAGTGACGGGGTCTTTCAGGGCCGGGGGCGTCAGGTCGATGACTTCTCTTCCAAGAGGCGTGGAAACAAGCGATTTCTTCTCAACAGCCAGATAGCCGCGTTCCTTCAGGGTTTCGATGATATTGGCGCGAGTGGCTTCTGTCCCGATGCCCTTGCTGTCCCTGAGTGTGGCTTTTGCCCGTTCATCCCGAACATGGCGGTGGACATTGGCCATTGCCTCGATCAGGCTTCCTTCTGTAAATCTGGAAGGCGGAGCGGTCTTTTTGCGCACGCTTTCCGCAGTGTCACACCGCACGCCGTCCCCCTGTTCCACCAGAGGAAGAAGGGGCTGTTCCTGCGCATCTTCGTCTTCCTGCTCTCTGGCAAAGGCCGTCCACCCGGCTCCCAGCAGACGGCGGCCCGTGGCTTCCCAGCGGGTATCCCCAAGAGCAACCACGATTTTCTGCGATTCATGGCGCATGGGAGGATGAAATTGCAGGCAGAAAGAAGTGGCTATCAGCAAAAACAGAGAGCGTTCATCCCCGGAGAGCTGTTCCGGGCATTCGCCGGTGGGAACAATGGCATGATGCGCTGTTACCTTCCGGGTATTCCAGACAGCACTCTTTCTTTTGCCGTCCGCCTTGCCCGCGCACTGTTCCAGACCCGGAATCGAGGCCAGCGCCTTCAGGACTCCGGCGGCTGCCTCGAACTGTTCCTCCGGCAGATACCGGCAGTCAGTTCTGGGGTAGGTGGTCAGCTTCTTTTCATAAAGGGATTGGGCGGTATCAAGAACGCGCTTTGCGGACATGCCGAACCGGGAAGATGCGGCCTTTTGCAGCGAAGACAGAGAGTGCGGCAAGGGTGCGGGAGTGCTTTTCTTCTCCCGCAGGGATTCCAGAATAGACCCCTGTGCTCCATTGACCTGCTCAATGATGGATGCAGCCTGCGATATGTCCACAAGGCGTCCGGCGTCATCCAGCCCGCCCTGTGTTTCAGAAGGCACAAAGACGGCTGAGAAGTTGCCGCTGGCATGAGCAAGCCCGACGCGCAACACGAAATAATCCGAGGGGGTAAAACTGGCGATTTCCCTGTCGCGGCCAACGACCAGCGCCAGTGTGGGCGTTTGTACGCGCCCCAGGGACAGCACTTCCGCTCTCCCGCTTTCTCTGCCCGAAATGGTCAGGGCACGCGTGGCATTCATGCCCACCAGCCAGTCGGCCAGCATCCGGGCGCGTGCGGCATCCCGCAACGGGGCGTTGGGCGCATTGTCCCTGATATCGTTCAGCGCGATGCGAACAGACTTGTCATCAAGAGAGGGAAGCCAGATACGGAACACCGGGCCGCGATAGGCGAAATGTTCAAGCACCTCGTCAACAAGAAGCTGCCCTTCGCGATCCGGATCGCCGGCATTGACAACGGCAGCCGCGTCACGCAGCAGTTTCCCGATGAGATTGAGCTGGGCAGCCGCCTTTTGCTTGACGACGTATTTCCAGGAAGAAGGAATGATGGGCAGATGTTCGCGCCGCCATTGCGCATATTCCGGCGCGTAGGCTTCGGGCCATGCAGGTTCAAGAAGGTGTCCGAAGCACCAGGTAACGCAATCGTCACCGCACCTGATATGCCCGTTTTCCGTATGACCGCCGCCAAGTCCTCTGGCGATGGCCTTTCCAAGACTGGGTTTTTCGGCAATGAAAAGTCTCATGCTACAACCTCATGCGCTGCGCGGCAGCCGCCCGCTGTTCTTGCAGGGGTTCAGGATTTTCCAGAGTTCCCGGAGCCGTGCGCATTTTTTCATCCGCTTCCAGATGAAGAACGTGCGCCATACGGTCACAAAGCCGGGCCAGATCAAGCATGGAATGGGGGTCTTCACGAAGCGCCAGATCAAGAAAGTCCGGGCTTTGCAGGATGATGCGGGCCCTGCTGACAGGGTTGTCCGTTCCCTTGAAGGCAACAGCGGCCTCATCAAGCGACAGCGGCTCCGCAGGTTCCCTGCTCTGAGGGGTTCGCTCGAATATCTGTGTGCCGGAGTCTTCCTTTTCATGGACAAAGACGCCGCTGGCCACATCACGCTGCATTTGCAGCTCAATGAGTTCCGGCCACGACTCACTTTTGGGAAACCACCGGGCCGAGGGCTGCTCGCCCACTTCAAACTGATGCAGCATGGTCAGGATGCGGGCAGCTTCCGATGCCGCCTGAAAAACAGCTTTGGCATCGCCGCCGGAAAAGGTCTTGTTCCAGTGCGCGATGTAGGCCGCAGAATTGGTTTCAGGCATGGGCAGCCGGAGATGCGCGCCTGCCAGCATGGAAAACATTTCCGCCCGCATCTCCTCGAAGGCATAGCCCTTGAGCGTCTGCGCCTTTTTCTGCTGACGGTTCTCCCGGCTTTCGTGTCCGGTTGCATGAAAGAACTCATGCAGTTTGGCGGCATAGTATTCATCCGTGCCGCTGAATCGGTCAGGATAGGGCAGAGACACTTCGTTTTTCTCGTAGCTGAAAAGGGGATCGCCGCCATAGTGTTTGACGATAACGCCGGAACTGGCGATGAAGCGTTCCACCAACTCGTTCCGTTCGATTTCCGTCATGGTGTGCGCGGGCTGTTCCTTGGCGGGGAAGCCTTCGATCTGGGCGGCATTGAACACCGTAAAGGGATAGAAAAGCGTCCTGCGCTCCACGTCGGGCACAACAGCCCCCTGCGCCCTGAGTTCCTCAATACGGCGAAGTTCTTCCCGGCCAAGAAATTTCCAGCTCCCGTCTTCCTCTACGATGTAGGCAACCTCTTCAGGGCGCAGAACCTTGACGCCATGCTCTCCCTTGCGAATATTCATCTTCAATTCGGGATGAGCTTCCTGAAGGGTCTGGAGCTGTCTGAAGGTCATCCAGCGGTCATCGGCATAGCCTCTGGCAATACTGGCCAGCAGCAGACGCACCATATTTGCACCGCTGTATTCCCTGCCGGTCACAGGACAGAAGGGCATCCCCACAGGCGTGTCGGAAGTCCACCCCTGCTGCCATTTACCGGCCTTTTCCGCCAGCGAGAGCATGGTTTCGGCAATGCCGTTGACGAACTCCTCCTGAACTTCGCGGCTGACCTGAAAGCGATTTTTCCTTTCTTTTGCAGGGCTCACTGGTCGGCCTCCCTGATGTCGATAATGACGCAATCCTGCATATCCTGCGGATTGAGGAAACCTGCCGCGACGGCTTCTTCCCGCGACAGCAGAAAGGCTCCGGCATCAAGCTGGCGTTCAATATCTTCGCGTGAAAAAAGCACGCATTCCTTTTCGGCAGAGCGCCGGGAAGCGTCGAAAAGTCCGAGGCTGTTACGCTGATTGTTCTGCATACGCAAAATCTCCACGAAGCAAGGCGGCTTACCACCGGCACCGCTTGCGCCAAAGGGTTTCGGAATATCTGGTTTCCCGCCTCCTGCCCATAATCGCCGTTCGGATGGCGCGAAGGCAGGCAAGAGGCGACATGCCGGTACGCTGAACAAGATACAGACCGATGATGCCCAGCATCGCAAGGCTTGCCGTCCACCATGCCCAGTGGAAAAGCCACAGAAGCAGCGGAAAGACGGCGCGGGCATCCAGAACAAGGATTTTGGGCGTAATGCCCGTATCCCGCCAGAGAATGTCGCCGGTCATCATGCTTTTACCTCCCGTCTTTTGCGTTCCGCCAGAATTGCCAGATAGTTCTCCCTGCCGATGCGCCCGGCGGCATAGGCGCGTTCCGCAGCGTCCTGAATCCGCTGGCCGTATTCGCCCAGCAGGATTTCCGCCTGCGGAAGCAGACGTTCCAGCGGCGTGTCCAGCAGTCTTTCCCGGATTGTCGGCGTGAAGGCCAGATATTCGCGCAGGGCCGTGCGCCCGCTGTTGTCCGGCAAAGGGACAAGGCGCTGCGAAATGACAAGGCGCAGACTGGTCAGCAAGGTGGCAGTAACCTGAAGACGTTCCGCAACGGGGAAGACATTGATGATGCGGCTGAGCGTTTCCGGCACGGAACGGGTATGTACGGTCGAATAGGCGGCAACACCGATTTCAGCACTTTCAATCATGCCCCGGAGCGTATCGGGGTCGCGACTTTCCCCGATCAGCACCACGTCCGGGGCTGTCCGCGTGCTGTTGCGCGTCGCAGTCAGAAACGACTTCAGATGTTCCGGGATGGTGCTTTGCGATACCGGCCCGCCGGGATGGGGAATGGCGTCAAAATCGAACTCAATGGGAGCTTCATAGGTGCTGACGTTGCGCCCGCCGTTTTCAATGATGCGGCGAAGAATGGCGGCAAGCAGCGTACTTTTTCCGCTTCCCATGACGCCCGTGACCAGAACCAGCCCATGAGACGGCATGGCATGTTCAAGAATCTCCGCTTCGACATGCAGGTCTTCCAGCGCGGGCGGCATGGAGGGAATTGCCCGAAAGACAATCTTGACGCCCGTGGAGTATCCGTCGGCAACGGGCGTGGCATTGCCGCGATACCGAAGGCGAACCCCGCGTGATTCCTCTATTTCATGGGCAAAATCATAGTCGGACTGACCGGACTTGATCAGGGCGGCAACGGAATTGTTGCGCGTCAGACGCTCCAGCGCTGCCAGCAGCTCATCCGTGGAAATGGCCTTCTTTGTCACAGGACGCCATGTTCCGTTCAGGCGCATCCATGCCGGAAGCCCGGAACGCAGGCATAAATCAGACATGCCGCGCTGTGTGGCCCAGAGCAGGAGATTGTTGAATTCGCCATGATCCCAGCGGATACGCGGCTCGTATGGATAATAGTCCGAAGTCATCTGCCTGCCCCCTTCTTCGGGGAAGTCGGCAGCGAAACCGTAAAGGCCGATGGGGCGGTAATCCTGTAGACGCGCTGACCGATATGCAGCAGATTTCCCTTCCCGGAGGTGCGTATACCCGTCTCGGAGGATGCCGTGCGGATACGACTCAGAAGATGTTGGGCTGTCAGAAGGTGATAGAGCATGGCTCCGCGATAGCTGCGCGTCATGCGGGCCACATTGTCCGCATAGAGCAGATCCGCTTCCGCCAGCCCCTGTGCCCAGGCCTCACGCACGGCACTGCGCCAGATGGCGCGCTCTTCGCTGTTTCTGGGCAGCACCGCAGGGTGGGGACTCTCCGGCGCGGGGAAGTCATCCATCATCAGAAATTCGCGCCAGTGCGGCGCAGCAGCGATATAGCGGGCCGGTTCCAGCAATTCATAGGTGGACGTTGCCGCCGTGGCCGTCATGCTGTCTTCAATCCTCATGGACGCGCCGGATCGCGCAATCAGAGGCGGCATAATCAGCGCATCTCCCTGCGTCAGCAGCAGAGGGGAAAAATTGAAAGCGGCATCCATGACGGCGCTATGGCGTTCCGTCTGCCTCACAAGCTGGCCATAGCGCCAGGCAATGGCCGTCTGAAATGTCACGAGCTGGG
Source organism: uncultured Desulfovibrio sp. (assembly GCA_944327285.1). Taxonomy (GTDB): domain Bacteria; phylum Desulfobacterota; class Desulfovibrionia; order Desulfovibrionales; family Desulfovibrionaceae; genus Desulfovibrio. Next base: position 44,643 of record CALVHG010000001.1, read on the forward strand.
CAGCCTCTCTGATGGCATTGGGACGCATCCGGCTGACAGCCGTGTTGCCGGCGCTTTTTTCTCCCTTCATTTCCAGAAGGGATGCCAGTTCCGCAGGCTCTCCCGGACGAGGGCCGGAAGCCGTGTCCACTGGTGTGTGAACCGCCAGATACTGCCCGGAACCATCTTCACGATAGGATGCGTCATGAGGCGTAAAGGCATTCTTGTCCCTGTTGCCGCCCGCAGGTGCGGGAGCATTCTCAACCGTGGGCGGAATCGGAGCGGGATTGGAAATATCTCCCTGTGTTTTTTCCGCACAGCCGGTCAGCATGATGCAGGCCAGCAAAGGAAGAAGGCAGGATTTCAGATAGCGGGAACCGTCTTCCCTCAGCCGGTCAAGATAACGGCAGAGCGTCGAGACAAGACGCGAGGTATGACGGGCAAGCAGACCACAGGCAAGCAGCAGCACTACTATGCCGCAACCGCCACGCGGCATGGGGGCGGGGATCAAATCACTGCTCATGACCGCTTCTCCCTGCCGGATGTTCTTGCCAGCGTAATGGTTCTGTTGATGGGATCGACACGCACAAAAGCCAGCGGCTGCGCCTGCCAGGCAATATCCTCCAGCAGCTCATACGCGGGGCGATTCTGCCCTCGTACAACAACAGTCATGGTCTGGGCGGACGGCCTCCCCACTTCCTGATAGCGATAGCCGACTTGCAGGCATATTTCCTTGAGCGCTCCTTCCATCGGCCCTGTCCATGCCACGGACACGGGACGTTGCAATGCCGGATCAGGAGGCGGCAACAGTGGCTGCATTCCCTGACCGCGCAATCTGGCGACCATAGCCAGGTCTTCATGCGCCTGTTCCGCAGCCTGACCGAGAGTTGTGGAAACGATATCCGCAGGGGGCGGCACAGACGATGCGTTTTCTCTGCCCGCGCAGGCACAAAGCCAAAGGCAGCACAGGCACATTGCAAATCTTTGAAACATGGCTTCCTCCTTTCTCAACACTAAAGCATTTTCAGTTTGAAACGCTGCGCGTTCCAAACCATACGACCTGTCGTTTCGCGGAAAAAAACGCGGTTTTTCCGCTCACTTTGGGCCGGGCGGCGCTGTGCTGCCGCCTCGCGTTTTATCTTTTTCAAAGCTAAAACGCTCTGAAATGAGACACACCCCCCGCCCCTCATACACGCCTGCGGCATAGCCCGACGCAGTGCCACAGCCAGCGCCCAAACGACAGAAAGCGACGTTGCCGCAGGATGGAAATTCTCCAGGCTGTCGTCATGATCCCCAGAAGGCAGGGAGGCACGACAAGACTTGCGGTAACCAGGGCCAGAGGGCTTTGCTGCCATGCTGCCGCCGTCAGGGCAGCAGCAGAGGGAAAACCGAACAACGGAAAACGCAGACGCAGCCCGCTGATGACGCGGGGGATGGCCGCTGTATCCTCAATGCCCCATGCCACAAGCAGAAGATGAAATTCCTGCGCTACGACAGCCTGCTCCGGGGCGGAGCGGTGCTTACGAAAGGCCGCAATGCGCGAGCTGAAGCCGGAACCAAGTGCCGTGAGCTGTTGTCTGGATTGCCGTACTGCGGCTCTTACCCCTTGATATTTTGTGTTTTCCTGCATGGTATTCAGCTCCTGAAGCTCTCCTGTGAAATGGATTCAGATGGGGCGGCAGCCTGTGGTGCTTCCAAGTCCACGGACGGCGGCTGATTCCAGCGTCGCACGGCATCGCCGCGCAGTTCACGCGCTCCATGCGCCCCGGAACTGACAGCATTGGTGGAGCCGACAAAAACATTCTTGGCTCCGGCCTGATCTTCCTTTTCTCCAAGGCTGTGAAACTGCTGTCCGATCCAGTTCGTCACATGTTCCGGCAGGTAGTGAATGAGGGAAAAAAACTTGTTGGCCGCCATGATGACGACAATGCCAAGGATAACCAGCATGGCGAACGTGCCTGTTATGCCGATTATTCTGGTCTGTGCGGTTCCGGCAATGAACAGCTCAAAACCCGCCCCGACAAGTCGGCCCAGCACATTCATCAAGAGAATGGCGGCAAAAAAGCCTGTCACCATCAAAGGTGGACGAATGACGATGCCCAGCAAAAGAATGTAGCCGCGCCTGCCATGCTGACCGGCTGCGCCGTCGCCTTCGGGCAGCGCATGGGCACAGAGCCAGAGAGGGGCTGCAACAAGGGCTTCCACGATAAGGATGATCCAGCCCACCAGCGCGGAAATCCAGCGGATGAAGGGAATGGCCGGCAGATAATAGGCCAGCGCCAGGCCGTACAGCAGAAGGGGGAGAAAGACGGAAAACAGCGCAAAGGAAATATATTTGTCCAGATTGGGAACGACCTTGCCGACAAGAGGCAGTTCCTTGCCGAGAGCGTGCGTCACGTCCACAACGCCCAGAGCAGAGGCAAGTCCCCAGGCTGTGCCAATCAGGTAGTCTCCCACATTGGAAACCGCCAGAATGGGGTCCTGACTGGAGAGCTTTTCAACCGCAACAGGAAGGATATTCCCGGCAACAAGCTGATTCAGCGTGGAGCGCAGCCAGTTGATAATCTCGTCAAAGGCCCTGCCCTCATCCGTAACGGCGGGAGAGGATGCCGCGCGGGGAATTTCCCGGCGGATGGAATAGGCGGTCTTGATGTAGTTCGCCACCCGTTCTCTGACGGCTTCGTAATCCTGCAAGCCGCGCATTTGCGCATGAAGTTCCGATTCCGTGTATTCATGCGGACTGTAGGTAATGCCGGAATACATGGCTTCCCGAACTTCCTGATTGATCCACGCCACAGACCAGTAGGAAGAACCGGCCATGATCCAGCCGTAGCGGGCAGTCCATTCCTGAAATTCTCCGAGCTTGTTCTGGAGCTGGCCTTGTTGGGCATACCCTTGCAGGTTGGAAAGAATGGCCTCATTAACCTGATCCGCAGCGTCATAGAGGGCACGGGCAGGAATGGCTGACGCTGGCGTGTCAGGATCGGCCAGCTCACGGGCAACAGCCGAAAGAGACGAAATGGCCGCCCCGACGGCATTGACCTTTCCCCGGCACAGGGCGTCGCCTTCATTGACGCAGCTGACGCTGATACTTCCGGCATTGCCATTGAAGGTGAACGTATATTCACCACCGGACTGAAACCAGTTGCCGCTGTACTGCCATGCGCCCCCCGGAGGGACATTCAGACCGCGCCGCTCGCTCATGTAATACTGGAGCGTCAGGGACTCCAAAGCGCCATTGGTAATGGCCGCATAGTGGGAGACATTCTGGGGCGGAGCCTGCACGGACATCTGTCCCCCATGTTCCACAAAGTAGTCTGTTCCCAGTTCCCAGACGTAGTTGCCGAGATTGATGGAAAAACCGATGCAGGCCAGAATGGCAACCTGAAACAGGCTCAATCCCTTGAAAATGGGAGCAAGCGCCCCCATAGCACCCACAAAACGCACAGGCATCCAGAGAGAGCTGTACCGCTTGCCGAAAGGTACGCCCTCATGGGCAGTTCCGGCCACGGCAATGGCCGACACCCAGATGAACAGCGCGGAAATGACAGCCAGAGCCACGAGATTAAAGACGCTGAAAAGTTGCAGCATCAGTTCCGCAGCCTGCGAACCGCCAAGCCCCTGCCCCCAGGCATCCCAGCCCTTCCCCAGAAAGGCATCAAGAATCTGTTTGCTGCCGTCCGTTTCCAGCAGGACTTCCGAAGTAGCGGGAATGTCAGAAGCGGCCATAGGTCACGCCCCCGGCAGGTTTGACATTGTGCTCAAGTGAGCTACAGTCAGTAAAAGAAGGAGAAACGCTATGCCTGCCAATGATTATGTTCGTGCCCGTATCGATCCTACCATTAAGAGGGAAGCCGCCGCCGTGCTGGCGGGGATGGGGCTGACGGTTTCCGATGCCTGCCGCATGATGCTGACCAAGATTGCCAGAGAAAAGTGCCTGCCTTTCGGAGCGGAGATTCCCAATGAGGAAACCCGTCAGGCTCTGGAAGCCGTTGAAAGGCGTGAAGGACTTCATCATGCGAAGGATGCGGCAGACCTTTTCAGGCAACTGGGGATATAAATGCTTATCCCTGTCTACACCACACATTTCAAAAGAGATGTGAAAAGAGTCTCGCAGCGTGGTTACGACATGGACAAGCTGAAACAGGTCATTGATTTGCTTCTTTCTGAAGAAAGACCTATTCCAGCCAATTACAAGGATCATGCCTTGAAGGGACGCTGGAAACCACACAGGGAGCTGCATATAGAACCGGACTGGCTCCTTATCTATTCCATTGATGGGAAAGAATGTTTTTTTGCCAGAACCGGCACTCACGCTGATCTGTTTTCGCTGTAGCAGTCGCATGGCGTTCCTCTACTGCTGTGCGCCGACCATGCGGGCATAAAGGTCTTCCATATCCTTGCCGGTGGTCCCTTCCATACGGGCGAGAAAGTCTAGCGAGGCTATGACGCTCAGTCGATCCAGAAATTCAGTATTCTTGCGCGTCAGCTCCAGTTGCAGGGCCTGCATCATGGCAAGCTCACGCAACAGGCCTGTATCTGTTGATGCGGCAAGCTGCGCAAACCAGTTAGGATTGCCGACGCGCATCTGCGAGAGCAGCTTGAACAGGCCGATTTCTGAAAGTCTGCCGTCCACAAGGCCGGGAGGCGTTCCGCTTCCCCCGGCTTCTGCCCACTGATTTTGCGCCCAGGCGGCCACGTCTTCCGGCAGCGTGGGTGAATGCAGCACAACATGGTGATTGAGGGCTTCGGCTACAGCGGCAAGCCGGTTCTCATGGATTCTGCGGGCGGCCGCGTAGGTCTGTCCCGCTGCCGTATTCTTCTGCGCATCCGTCACCACCGGCAGGGGGCGCGGATTGGCCAGCGTCTTGATACTTTCATGCGCCTGCGCCACCTGCTCCCCGGTCAGCGTGCCCTGCAAGGGAAACAGGGCTTCCAGTGTTTCCTGTTCCGAAGGGTGTTCTTCCGCCAGAACTCGTTGCAGAAACTCCACAGGGCGGACGCCCTGGGTATTGCCGTAGTCATGCTGCTTTTCACGCATGGTCGCCTGAAGTTCCTGTCCGGCCCGTGCGCCAAGCTGTATGCCTGCCCCAAGCGTGCTTGCCCCGCAAAGGCCGGACGGCTGAGCAGCCTTACCGTACATATCCTCGGTTTTCAGACTTTCATCCGCCATGCCCTGCCCCTTGAGGGCTGCCGCATTGCTTTCCTTGAGGGCCACAATCGCCCGGATAATGGTCGCGGACTCACTTTTGATCGTGCCGATGACATTCTGGGCCGCCAGAACAATTTCTGAACGGATGGCCTCAGCTTCGGCAGCCGTATGGGCATTGACAGCCTGTATTGTTTCCATCTTTGCCGCCGTAATCATGCTGTTGATGGAACCACAGCTACAGCCCCCCGCCCATGCCTGGGCAGGAACGAAAATCAGCAGCAGGGCGAAAAGCATCTGTTTCATTGCTCCACCTCGATTTCGTCTACGATTTCAAGGATCACATTAACGATTTTCTCATCTGCTTCCGTCTGATCTCCGACCAGACGACGACGGCGCTCCACTTCTGCCTTGGCGGAACCTCCGGGAAAGCGGCGTGCCAGTCTGCGCAGGGCTTCCGAAGGCCCAAGCCGACGATAGAGATGATTGCGAATGGTCACGTCTTCCGTCGTTGTGGAGAAGGCCCAGAGAGACTGCGGGCCAATGGTCAGGCTGAGGACGAGCTGGGACATGCCCGCGCCTGTTCTGAACAGCGCGACAAGATTGGAGCCTGCTCTGTCTGGTTTTCCCAGACGGGAAAGCGCATGGCGGCAGCTTCCATTCAGGCCGAACCGCCGGGAAAGATTATCGATGCTCTTTTCCGTGCCGGAGCCGAGAATGACGACGGTTGTTGCCAGTTCGTCGGTAATGATGGGAGGGATATCGTCAACGGATTGCGTATACAGGCCGATGGACAGATTCCATTTGCGGCTTTCGCGGGCCATTGTGGTCATATCCGCCTGGAGCTGGCCAGAAACAGAGGTGTTTCCGGTCACACGGTGCGCTTCATCATAGCAAAGCCGCTTGGGGTCTTCCCGGATCGCCTCAATACGCATGGCATGGTAGGCTCGATAGCGTTCGGGCATCAGCTGCACATCGCTGGGCATGAGGAAGAAGCGTCCGCCCAGAATATGTCTGGCCAGCATGTACATGACTGCCGACTGCCTGTCTGCGGCCGACCCTCCGCGAGGAGCCACTTCATCAAGATCGAGGCTGACTATCTGGGCATCGCCAATATCGAACTGTGTCGGTTCCTTGAGCAGCGGATAAGCCTCAATGGCATCCGACAGAGCACGCCAGACGCCGAGAATGACAGGTGGCTCATAGGTGTTCTGAATCCCTGTATTCTGGCGAAGCTGCGTCAGAACATCCGCAAGCAGGGGGACTGCATAGCGCTGCGCCAGCAGAGCCTGATGCGGATAGCCCAGATCAAACAGGGCATCCACCACTTCCCACCAGCTTGTCGAAGCATCCAGAGGAACAGCGGCCTTGAGAAGCAGCTCATGAATTTCAGGCAGAGTATTCGCCTGATAGAGCCGGGGATGTCGTTTGTCCGAAAGTTCGTCATAGGCAAGGCTGACGGCTCTGCCGATAATGCCGGGCACGCTGTCGGCAGGCGCTGACGCTTCCAGCGGCGTTGCCAGCAGACTGAGGAAATTCGTCAGAAATGCCTTGTGCGACGGCAGGGGCATGCGATTACCGAGCGGCAAATCAAAGGGATTGACGGCATAATCGGGCGTCATCCTGAGACGGTGATATGCCGCAAGATGCTTTTGCCCTTCGGGAAGATTCTCTTGCAGCAAGGTGATCAGGCCGGAACTGGACGGCCCCACGTCCACAATGGACAGCCACGGAAGACGGGAAAGCCCGGCCTGCGTCACAAAGGCAAAGTTCATGGCATTGAGGAATACCGACTTGCCCCCGCCCATCGGGGCAACGCCAATATCTATCCATGCGGCCTGCTCCGAAGAATTGGCCGCAAAGGGAATGATCTTGCCGTCTCCGGTACGGAACAGCAGACTGCCTTCCCTCCAGGGAGAGGCGGGACGCAACGGCGTCATGCCGATGGCATCCTGCAAGGGGGCGGCTGTTACCGGAGCCGGAGACGCGGGCATCATGCCGGGAAGCGTCGCCGTCACACCAAGAAGCGGATCGCCAAGAGCTTCGGCCACATCCGTTGTGCCCCAGCCCTGAACAGTCTTTGCCAGTTCCGCAACGCGGCGTCTGAGCAAAAGAAATGCCTCCTGTTCCGGCAGCTCCCGCACGCTGGCCCAGGTGCAGAGGCAGATGCGGAACTTCACGCAGCACATGCCTTCAAGGTTCAGCGCTCTCAGCACATCCACAGCCTTGTTGAAGCGCTTGTTATCCGAGGAGGTAAAAGCAAGGAGCGTGGAAAGCAGAGGTCGCAGCCCCATACGCAAACCTCCGTCCTCGATAAGAAAGGAGATGCGGTACGGCAGACGCTCATCCCGCCTGGCAAGAATGCGGAACAACTCCTGAAAGGGCTTCGGGGTCTGCGGCATGAGGGTCATGATCAGCGGCCCGTAAATCCTGTCTCCGATGCGGATGGCGTTCCGGGAGAGCAGCTGCCCTTCTTCCGGCCAGAGCTGCGTCCTGAAATCCGGGTACAGCATGTTGTGACGCTCATCCCCTGCCTCCGGGTCCGGCAGACGAAGAGGCAGCGGATCGCCGGGAATGAGGGCTTTCCAGTTCCGGCTTGTCAGCTCCGGGGCGATGCACGTTCTGATGTCCCGCAAGGCCGCATGGGCCGACAGCGGCCATGCCAGCAAATCCGTCTGCCGGAAAGCATCCAGAACGCCCGTCAGAAAGCCGTTGTGCGCATCATGCAGCGCGGAGACGGCACAGGAAACCTGCTGACATCCCGGAATGGCCGGAGTCTTCAACATGGCGGCAGCCCGCTCTTTCAGTGCCATTTTCCGCAGCGTATCGGAAAGCACAGAAGGCCGTGTCCACAGAACCAGCCAGCATGTTTCCAGAGCGCAATATCTTTTCAGGGCATTTCCCCAGTCATCCAGAAGACTGCCGACATGCAGGCCAAGATTTTGCGCGGTAAGCCGTGACGGCCGCAGGAGTTCCGCAATCCGCTCCCCGCTTCCCTCCGGGTCATACTCAAAAAGCACCTGAATAAGATGGCCCGGTCTGGAAAGGCTGGATTGCAGCTTTTCCGTCAGAGAGGAAACAATGGAACCAAACTCTTCGACGCCAATCTGTTTGAGCGACCCCTCAAGGCGCAGCAGGCTGATCAGGCTGCCGTCATCGGCTACCAGTACGCCGTCATCCACCGTTTCCAGCCGGCAGTAGCTGTGTACCGGCCCGGCAAAGACTTCCGACAGGGCACGAATGCCACAGTCCACTCCATGAACCAAACGATCAAGCATTACGACTCCCTCTTCAGAACGATCTGCTGGATAACGACGCCGCGCGGCGTTATGGCCGTGGAAGCCCGGCGCACAAGAACAGTGGCAAGAAGGCGTTGCGTACTTTCAACGCCCTGGCTGGATTCGTAGGAAACAGTAAGAGGGAATTCGATACGCCATGTGGCCGTATCTCCTACCAGACCGGAGGCGATAATGACCGGCGCTCGCGTGGCGACAGCGGATGCGGAAAGGCGCTTCTCCCTGATCATCTCCAGAATGCCGGAAGTTTTCAGAGACGCGAGAAAGGACTTGTAGGCATCCTCATCGAAATGGCTCCGCAGGGCTTCCAGCTTCTTGCGCCATTCCAGAAAGTCCAGAGACATGGCCCCCGCAATGGTATCCGTTGTCCATGAAAGGAGGCCCTGCTGCGTCAGCAGGGGCTGATTCAGCGGAATCATGGGAGCAAGCCGCAAATCGGGAGTAGCCGCGAAATAACGCGGCGTCGGGCGATGCAGAAGGAGCAGCGCAATGACTCCCAGACTGACGGCCAGCGCAACGGATAAACCCAGTGCCAGCTTCATGGCGCGATAAAACTGCGCTCTGTACCAGCTCAGACCTCCAATGACGCCTGTTGCGTCATGGACAGAAAAAGAGGCATGAGCATCCGATTCGCTCATGGTCTGCGCCGGGGGCCTGGATTGATGTTTCTGTATCCATGTGAAGATGCTCATGCCTCATCTCCTTTTATGGGGTTACAGGCCGAGTTCTCCCAGGCCGGAAGTCTGATCGGAACCGAAAAGGGTAGCCGAGCCGGAACCGAGCGTCTCTCCCAAGCCGAGGATGATCGCGCCGATCAGCAGCTTGATGATGCCGCTGGTATAGGTGGACTGCCCCTGCTGACGTGTGGCCTTGTACATGTCAATAAATTTTGTCATGTAGTATCTTGATATGTTTGATGAAAAAATAAATTTGCAAAAAAATACCCCGGCAATTACCCCAAAAGGAATGGGATATTACCGGGCATTGCTGGATGGCTTTGGACAATAATCGTGTGGGGAGGGGGAAGGCAGAGGGAAAAAGAGCCAATATTGAATTAATCAGCGAAACAGACTATAAGCAGCTCCGCACGGCTACCCTCTGGCCTATGCGTCGGCACGGCGCAAACGGAAAAAGGAGGGTGCCGCCATGCGGAGACGTGTTTTCGTCCTGCTTGTCGCTGTGGCCCTTGTCCTCTTGTCGGCGTCTAACGTCAGATAAGAGTTGACCTCGGCCCACTCACGATGGGCCGAGGTCGTAAAACATTGTCCGAATGCTGGTAGCCGTGCACAGGGGCGCAAACCGCGCCGTGCCAGCCCCGGTCTCTGTTAGCAGCAGGAACCGGGGTTCCCTTTTAAGGTAGCCATTCCTGTCGTGATTGGCAAGCCTGTTCCCGCCGAAAAAAGTGAACTCAGCTCCCCGCCACAAGCCGCTGGTACCTTTCAAACAGTTTCGCCACAACTTCAGCCTCTGCCATGTTCGCCTTGAATCCGTAGAGCTTCATTACCGCTCTGTCCAGCTTTTGGTGCGCCTTGAGCAACTCCGGCGGCATGGTCAGCGGATCGTACAGGTCAGCAAGGGAACTTTCCGGGAACAGAGCGCGGGCGTCAAGCACGGCTTGAGCGAGGGGCTCTATTGTTGCCTTCTGCTTATCGTTCGCTTCCGGCCAGGGAAAATTGTTGTACACAATATCCTTGGAATAGCGATAGCGCATTTCCAGGCGGCCGGCCACAGCCCGCATCCATGCCATGTGGACAGATGATGTTAAAATACTGAAATGGTAGAGTGTCGCGTTGGGGATGATTTTTACAAGGTTACTTGAGAGAATGTCGGGGTGTAAAAAACCTATGGGGATGTAGTACCTGTTTTCGGAAGAGACTTCAGGAATAACAATGTACTCCGAGGTTGGCATGTTCTCCACATGAAAGCGTCGCGGCTTGTCGGCAAGTTTTCTTGTGGGCGCACTTTTGCTGGCAAGGCGATATTTTTTCACCGCTTCCACACGCTTCAGGCATTCCGGCATGCTTTTCAGTTCTGAGGGCGGGCAATCTCCAAGCCATAGACAATACCGCACTTTTCCATTGATGAACTCTTCCGAGCCAAGCCACTTTCTGAAATATTTTTCCGACAACGGTTCTTTTTTTACAAATTCATTCTTTTCGGCCTCTGTAAAGAGATAATAGCCTCCGTCAATAGGCTTGTTCCCTATGCCGATTTCAGGCACGGCACAAAGAGGCTTCTTTCTGCTTTCTATACAAATATTTGAAGCATCAATCAGATAACCGTTGATATTTTCAGCCTTATGCCTTGTGTCGTTATTAACAATAAAATTATCAGTTTGCTTCTGCATACCGAAACCGACAATCACACAATGAACGGCTGCTTTTCCCTTGGCTTCATTGCTCCATTTGAATGTTCTGTATGCAAAATGGATGTGTATTCCCTTATCAAAGAAGGGTTTCCATAAAATAGCAACCTGTTCTCCCTGTGCAATGGAATTTGTTGAAACCAGTGCTGTTGAGATTCTTCTGTTTTTCTGCATAATCTCAACAGCTTTTTTATACCAGCAACATACATAATCCAGATTTCCGGCATTTTTTGTGTCTTCAAAAACATGAAGCAGGTCATCTTTTTGTTCAGCACTCATGATTCGCGCCCCTACAAACGGAGGATTCCCCAGAATATAGGAAAGTTCTTTGGCGGGTACCACGTCTTCCCAGTCCATGCGGAGGGCATTGGCATGAACAATGGTTGCGCTTTGCGTCAGGGGGAGGCGGGCATAGTACATGCCGAACATGTCCGCCACACGCAGATTCATCTGGTGATCCATGAGCCACATGCCCACCTGAGCAATCTGGCAGGGGAAGTCCTCATACTCAATGCCGTAAAACTGCTCCACGGAAACCTTGAGCATGGTGGAAATATCCAGATGCCGTTGGCCGGTGTTGGTCTTCATTTTGAGAATTTCCAATTCCAGCAGGCGCAGTTCCCGATAGGTGATAATCAAAAAGTTGCCGCAACCGCAGGCGGGGTCCAGAAACTTCAACGAGGCTATTTTATGGTGAAAGGCATCCAGTCTGGCGGGTACAGCCTTGACCCGGTCAAATTCTCTCCATAATGCGTCCATGAACAGGGGATTGATGAGTTTGAGGATATTTTCCTCACTGGTATAGTGCGCTCCCAGTTCCCGGCGCTGCTTTTTATCCATCACGCCCTGAAACATGGCGCCAAAAATGGCAGGAGAGATTTTATTCCAGTCAAAGGCGCAACAATCCAGCAGAGTTTGGCGCATTTTTGCGTTAAAATCCGCAAACGGCAACGACTGTGCAAAAAGTCCGCCATTGATGTAGCGGAACTGCAACAAAGTGGGGGTCAGTAGCTTGCGTTTTGCCCGTATCACATCGGAACAATTAAGAATCTCAAAAAGCTGCGCCAGACGGGAGGAAAGATCCGAACCGTCTTCACGGGAGTTTTCAATGTAGTTGGCAAAACTGCTGTCCGGGAAAATGCCCGTGTCGTCCGCGAACAGACAGAACAGAATACGCACAAGATACACTTCAAGGCAGTGTCCCTCATAGCCATATTCTTTCAGGGCATCATGCAGTCTTGCCATTTTTTCAGCGGCCTTGACGTTGACATCAATCTGGTTTTCGTAAATGCGTGTGGTTTCATAGCCTGCAATGTCGGCAAAACGCTTGATATGCTTGCGCAGGTCCTTTGTTTTGAAAGAAAATTTTTCCCCCGTGGTGCGACTGTGCAGAACAATGGTGGCGAAGTCGCACACCATGAGCATATCCGGCATATCTTCGTCCGGTAGATGAAAGACATACTCCTTGAGTTGTGTATAGGCTTTGTTCAGGTCTTTGCCTCTTGATTTCATTTCAATGGCAAGTTTCTTCTTCCAAAGATAATCAATGTATCCTGTACGCCCTTCATCAAGCGAAACCTTATATTCAAAGTCACCTGTTTTTTCGGGGTCATCAATGCCAAAAACTTTAAGAAAATCCGTAGTAAAAGACTGTGCCTGTGCTTCCTCGTTGGAAGCATCTTTCCAGCGTGTAACAAATGCAATCGCATTGCCCTGTATGGATTCCCAAGTTAAAGACATGGATTTCTCCTCAAAATTATTAACATATTCTTATAACGACTTGTTTTGTAAAACTCAACACAGCCTGAACGCGGGGTGTGGCAACTCCTGATTCTGTCGTTCTATCTGTTCCGCTTCGGCAATCAACTTCTGCACCTGTTCCGGCGTGGGCTGAATGTTGGCGATATCAATATCTCCCGCCGTACCAAAGGCGTACCAGACCACCCTGCGCCCGTAGTCTATCCGTTTATCACGATTCTGGCCTTTGGGGCGGGCGGGGGTGTGTCTGTACAGCTCGTTGGCTACCTCCTGCACTGTGTAACCGGCACAGCGCATGTACAGGGCAATGGCCGCATCCAGCCGTGATTCATCCATCTTTTCGGGAAAACGCTTTTTTACCATGTTACGATAGGCGGCATATGGGGAAGCCAGTGTGCCAACCCTGGGGAACTCATGTTGTCTGACTTCGACGCCGGGAGCTATCCGTTTACGGAAGCGCCAGAGGTTGCCAAGATACGGATTGCGTTTGCCGAGCCAGTGCTTGAAACGCGGGAGCTGCTCCGGTTTTTCTGATTGCGCCAGCCTGTCCCGCAACGCCGCTTTCTCCTCCCGTTCCTGTTCTTTCAGGCAATGCCGGACAATGTTCAGTACAGAAAACCCGTGTGAAGCAAGACGGGCTGTGGCCGTTTCCCGGCGTTCGAGCTGCCGTCGTTCCAACTCTTCCCGTCCTTCCTCCCGCTTCTTTCTGGCGCGCCGTTTTTCTTCCGCCACTCTCTGCCTCTCCTGCTGGTACTCCAGCCATTCCTCCCGGCAAACGTGACTGACCGACTCCGGGGCGGGCTTGCTGAATGTCCACTCGGAATAGAAGCCGGGTTTGAACTCGCCAAGCCGTTTGGACAGCCTGGACAGGGAAAAATTTCTGTCCACGCTGGACGCCTTGACCGCCGCGTCTCCCACGAAAATGACAGCGCCTGACCCCTTGCGGACGAAACGCAGACCCACCGTGTCCAGCCCGGCGTGAAGCTCTTCCCAACATGTGGCGCTCTGGATAATGGCGTGGCCGCGCTCCTGCGCGATACGCTGCGCGGACTTTTCGCCCGTGGCATTTTCAAAGTCTTCCGCTTTTGGTTTTGGCTTCACCTTTTCACGCCGCTGAAGATTCTTGACCACATATCCCTGCTCATTGACGCGGTAACGGGCGTTCTCCTGCGGTGCCCAACCCTGCCGATGTTCGATTTCCGCCACTATCTTATGTGCCTCGTTGATGTCGAATCCCCTGTGCGGCTGAATGACTTTCTGTGTGTAGGGATGCGTCCGGTTCACGACAATATGGAGGTGATAATTGCCCGTATTCTTATGCAGGGCGTAAACTGTCTGGTGTTCAGCAAGGCCCATTCCCCGGAGAAAGAGACTGACTGCATCATCCACCTGTTCACGAGTCGGCTGCTCGTTTTCCTGCCATGACAGAATCCAGTGCGTGACCGGCATTTTGCTCTGGATGGATTCCTCGGCAAGAGAAATCATTTCCCTTTTCTGCGCGGCAACAGTTGTTGTCAAAAAGTTTTTGCTTCCGGCATAGGCGAGCTTGTCCTTGCCCCTGTCGTCGTGTTCGGCAAGAATATAGTCCACCAGACCGCCAATCATGACGGACTTGGACTTTTTGAAGCTGGTGCGTTTGAGCTTTTTGACAATCATCGTTTTTCGCTCAGGGTTTCGATAGCCTGCCGAATTTGCCGCAATGCGGCGTCCAGTTCCACGAGAGTCCCCGTACTTCCTGTCCGCTTCACCATATCAAAATGATGCTTGAGCAGGCCCCCAAGCCGTCGCAGTTCCCGGATGGTCTGGTCGTCCGTTCTGGCGATGATGGGCCTGCCGCCGAAGAACAGCCGCCGCATGTATTCGGAAACGGAGATTCCGGCTGTCTCGGCCTGCCGGGTCAGTTTTTTGTCTTCCTCGGCGGTGAGCCGGAGCGTCCGCCGTTTCTGAAATCTGATTGCCGCCTTGCTTTTTTCCATCTGCCTTTCCTGCCTTTTTGAGAGCGTGAGAAGCGTAGCGCCGAACGCTCTGCGGGAGTCCAGAGGCGGAGCCTTTGGCAGGATGTTAGCTGTTGTCAGACAGCTACCATCCTGTAAGGAAGAACCCCCAACGGTCTTTGGGACTGCCTTGCATTGTTTCAGGGGAAGGCATTACCCGCGCTGAGCTTCTGATTTTGACGCAAGTGTAGATGAAAAATTACCTTGAAGGCCAGAGAAAAAAGCTAAAAGACAGTATTGTTTTTCCTTGAATACTGAGCTGGAAAAGAAAAACAGGCTGCTGATTTGGAGGTAAGAAAAAATATTTGTCCATACTTGTTTATTGTGTATTATAGTAAAATTTTACAGTACATCACTGTCCATGAAATTTTGTTGTAAATAAAGTCTTCACTATGGTAAGCGGGAAGAAACACGACAAGAGGTAATACGTATGGCAACAGCTCGACGATATACAATGGAACAGATAGAGGCCGCCCGGAAAAAACTCCGCAGCCTGCCGGTGAAAGAGGCGGGAAAAACGCGCGGGGAGGTCGCGGAATTTCTGGTCAACGACATCAAAAAAGCTATGCGGCAGGGCTACACGCTACGGGACATACGGGATTTGCTGGCGGATGCAGGGCTATCGATTCCGCTTACCAAGCTGAAAGCTCTGTTTGACAAGGCTTCCGATGTGGAGCCGATAGAGGAATCGGATGCTGTCGAAGAAGACACACCCCCGCCCCATGACGGCAACAGCAGCGGGGAATGGGGAAGCACTGACGGGATATGACACAAAAAGAAAGCGGCGCGGTCAGGATTCATGCCCTGGTCGCGCCGTCTTTTTGGGGATGGGTCGGATGGGTTGTTCATATTATTTCCGTGCCTCGGTTTTTTCCTCCTGAACGGATTGCTGGGAAAGCTGCTCGACAAGGGCGGCAATGTCAGACGAACGCCATGCCGAAGTACGCGGCCCCAGTTTTATCGGTTTGGGAAAACGGCCTTCCTTGCAGCCTTGCCACCATGCGCTTTTGCTTATGGGGATCAGCTCAAGAACCTGCGGCAGACGCAGAAAGAAATCCTCAGTCAGTTTTTTCATAGGGTGTCTCCTTATGTCTTATTCGAGGTCAACCTCCTGACGGGCTTTGGCTCTCAGACCGTCAAGATAGTCGGCCCAATTCTGAAGCATACGGCGGCGTTCGGACAGGTATTCAGCCCGGTTGTAAATCCCGCGTATTTGCTCCGTGGGTGCGTGGGCAAGCTGGCGCTCAATCCAGTCACGGTTATAGCCGAGTTCGTTGAGAAGAGTGGATGCCATAGCGCGAAAACCGTGCGGGCACATTTCATCCTTTTCAAAACCCATGCGGCGTATAGCTCTTTGCAGGGCGGTTCTTCCAAAAGGAATGGTCTCGGAACGGTAGCTGGGAAAGACGTACTGATTGCCGCCGGAATACGCCCGCAGTTTTTCCAGAACGGCCAGTGCCTGCCTGCTGAGAGGGACAAGATGGTCGCGCCGCATTTTCATACGTTCCGCCGGAATGCGCCAGATGTTGTCCTCAAAATCAAATTCTTGCCATTCGGCGCAACGGATTTCCGTTGTCCGGCAAAAGGTAAGGGCCATAATCTGCAAGGCGCTCCTGACGACCAGGGATCCCTGATAGTTGTAGATGGCGTGCATCAGCCGTCCCACCTTCTCCGGTGTCGTCAGGGCGGGCCGGTGTTTTTTTACATGAGGCATGAGAGCGCCGCGCAAATCCGCCGCCGGGTCACGTTCCGCACGGCCGGTGGCAATGGCATAGCGCATGATGCAGGAACAGTGATTTTTGAGTGCGTGCGCCGTGCCTATGATGCCCCGCGCCTCGACTTTCCGCAGCAAGGCCAGAAGTTCGGGGGCGGTTATGGCATTAACAGGTTTGGAGCCAATGAACGGAAAAAGGTTTCGTTTCAGCCGCCGGTAGGTCGTGTCCGCATAGCCCGGCGACCATTTGGTCTTTTGGCGTTCAATCCATTCCATCGCCACCAGCTCAAAGGTGTTCTGTGCAAGTTGCTTGTCCAGCTTTCGTTGAGCGGACGGGTCGATACCGTTCTCAATGGCTTTTCTGGCGTCGGCGGCTTTTTCCCTTGCCTCTTTCAGGGAGGTTGCGGGATAGGTGCCGAGGGAAATCAGCTTTTCCTTGCCCTGAAAATGGTATTTCAGCCTCCAGCTTTTTGTGCCGCCCGGCGTGATGAGCAGGTACAGCCCTTTGGCATCAAAGAGTTTCTGTTGCTTTTCAGCCGGTTTGGCGGCGCGGATTGCGGTATCGGTCAACGACATGGGGTAGTCCTCCTTTGCAGGTTTGTTTACCCCCGGATATACCCCAAAAAATGGGGTATGTCCATGTGCCTTCTCAAATTTTGTTGGACGATAGCATGGTATTTTATCAAATAATAACAATATGTTTTGTACAAATTTGGATGATATTTGACACTATGACGCTTTGTACATGTCCACGCAGCCCCAGACCCCCATAGCAAGACCGGTTGCGAATCCGGCAAGGGATATGCCCTTGGCAACACCCTTGGAGTTTTCAGCCACATTCTGCCCGATTTCTCCGAGCGGAACGGCAGCCTGAACAAGTTCGGGCGCAAGCAGCCAGACAGCGGCGATGCCGAGCCCTGCGGCTGTCCAGCGGCATGACGAAATGAGTCCGGGATTCCCTACAACGCTCTTCATGACTTCCTCCGAATGTCAGCCAAGGATTCTGGCGACATATGTTTGGACATCACCGCCTATCGTAGCTCCAAGGCCACGCAGGAAGGTGACGAGGTTGACGGCGAGAATGCCACCAAACAGGTGCACGATTCCCCTGCTGAAATTCATGGCCTGATTGGGCGTATCGCGCATAAGACACAGCCCGCGCGCAATACCAATGACGCCGACCGTAGCAATGGCGTAGACGGCAAACTGGATGTAGACAGAACCGGGAGAGGACGGCGGGCTGTAGCTCAGGCTCTGTTCCGAGGACTGATTGAAGACAGTCATGGCCAGTGAATCCATGAGCGCCGGCAAGTTGAGCAGCAAAACAGCGCAAACGAACGTCCAGACAGCCGACGAGCGATTGAAGCGATGTTTGCCGCTTATCGCCAGCACACAGGCTGTCAGGGCAAAGCCCAGTCCCGCCAGGTACGACAGTCGAATGATTACAGGCCACCATTGCTGCAAATGGGGAATGACATTGGCAACATAGTTGTCCATCGCATCACCTGCCCTTGACACTCACGATGAGGATACCAACAGGCGTTCCGCTCTCAAGGCGGACAGTCGGCGGACGATCAAAGCCCCTTTCAAAGATTTTTCCGGCTTTTTCCCCAACCTTCCCGGCAGCTATCCATGCCTGATCGCCCACGCTGTAGGTATTCCAGACCATCTGATCGCTGGTTTCGCCGTTGTAGCCGTAGATCGTACTCTGGGAGCCGCTGTAGCGCTTGGCCGTTCCCAGCCCCTCAAGAAACGCCGATGCAATGAGTCCGCCCCAGCGACTGAAAAAGTGGGTATCAACCGAACTGGCCACCGACGCTTCGGACGTGCCGGGGTCAACCGCATAGGCTTCTATCTGGACGGGATCTCCGTCAGAAGGAATGATTCTGTTGAACGCCAGTACGAGGCGTTCATCATGGCGCTGAAACGTGCCCATGATACGGGCATTGCGGTATTTGCCGGAGGTAATGGTTGCCAGTACGGCAGACGGCACATCGGAATTCACGCTGATGTCGATGATGCCGTACAGCAAATCTCCGGCCCGGATTGCCACCGGAGCAACGGGGGACTTTTCCGGGGTGGCCAGCGTCCGTCCTTCATCGGACACAGAATTTTTCTCTGCTTCCTTTGAAAAATCCCGCTGATAAACGATTTGTCCCTGTCCTGTCGAAGCTGCGGCCAGCCGGGCATCCAGCGTCGCCAAATCTTCCTGCATACGCTTGAGCATGGCGTTATCCGTGCGCGGGGGCTGGACAGGCGCGACGCGCACAGGAGCAACAGGGGGCGTGGCAGGAGGCGTTTCCGCCTTCTTCACGACCACGGGTTTTCTGTCTCCCACAGGCGTCGGGACAAAACTTTCCCCGCTCCTGAGCGCCTCGCTGGCCTGACGCTGATCATGTTCCCGGAGCTTCTGATTGTACTCCTCGGAACCAATCCCCCCGGCCTGCCCGCTGACACGATCCGATTTTGCAGGAGACATGCGGGCTGAGCTGGACGGTTCTTCCGCAGCAAAGAACAGGGAAAAGGCAAGGACAAGGACGGAAAGCCCTATCACTATGCCAAGAGCCAGAACCACGAGGCGTCTTTTCTTTTCCAGACTTGTCATGTCGCTCATGGCACAATCCCTATCTGCCTTCCTTCAGGATGAAGGTTTGCATGGAACCTTCATGCGAGGTCATAATCCGTGCGGTCACGGGCAGCTCATAACATTTCGTTGCCCCGGCTCCATTGACGACGGCAGTCCATGACGGCCACATCAACGTCTGCGTCGTTCTGGCATAATGTCTGTCGCCATACTTCCAGACCTGTAACGATTCCCGGGGCGGCTCCACACGAAGGCGAACGGCTCCTTCCGGCGGAACCCGATCCAGAAAGGCCAGCATGACGCTGTCTGCCGTGTCCCTGACTTCCCTGATCAACGGCACGGCGGCTCTGGGGCCATGATGGGCTATCTGGAAAAGCACCAGAGCATCCGCCTTGCGTTCCGGGGAACGGACGGAATCAGACTCAAGGCGCACAACAAGCGGCACATCCCGTTTTTCCAGCGTAACCACGAGCGTGGATGTCGCATGTCCCTGCAAAGGCATGACATTCAGAAGATTTCCCTCCGGCAATTCAGGACGCAGTACCTGAAAAAATGTGGGGCCGCCGTTGGTAACGGATGTGATGGGCCACGGCTGGCCTGTCGCATCGTGAAAAACCAGCGAGGTAGCGACATTGGCCGTCGTCAATACCGGCACAGGAACCCGCCCCGGCTCCAGAGATACGCGCACAGAGCGTGTTCTCAGGCTGGGCGGCACTGGCAGCAATGCGCGCTCCCGCTGATCCGAGCGTTCCCGATATTGCTGAATATGCTGCTCATCCAGCGGCATCATCTGGCGCAGACTTTCCTCAAACAGTGCCTGCGCATCCTGTTTGGGGGCTGGAGCAGCTTTCCCGGCTGCAGGCTGCTGATCCTGCTGCGTCGTTATCGGAGCCGCTGGCCGAACAGAAGATTCGGCCTCTTGCGAAGACGACGTTTGAACCGCCGGGGCGATTCCCTCCGACATCATCAGCAGCACCACAGAAAGAACCAGTGCAATAACCCCTTTCACAACAGCTCCTTTCATGCGCACGCGGTTACGGTTGCGAAAGACGCGACACTCTTCTCACAGGGAACAGGCTCTACGCCGTCAGACTGCCTTACAGGCGTTTTGCGCAGGGAGGTCAGATAGCGATCTTCCTGAGCTTGCCTCTTTCTCTCCCGCAGAAAGGCCATGATGTTCCTGCCTGCTGTCTCAGGGACATCCGCAGCCGATGGCGCACAACGCAGCGAATGCAGGTGCATCCAGATGCCGAAAGCCATTGCTTCATTGTCGGGAGCATCGAATTTCGCGGCAAAGGCCCGGAACAAAGGGCGGAGTCTTTCTTTCTCCCGGCATTGCCGCGACAGCTCCAGTTGTTCCCGCTCTTCTTTCTGCCGCATGAATTGCCGCACACGGGGATCAGGCGCGGGAACACATGGCGACACGGGCAGAGACGAGTCCAGCCAGCGCTGTCCGCGCAGCCAGTTAGCCATTTGCGGGATAAAGCGGCCCTGTTCCTTCTGCCAGCTCTCCGATGCGCTGGAGCGGGCAATGGCTGACAGCAGCTCCTGCAACGACGGAAGCTGCCCGCTGCGCAGAAGTTTGAACCATGCCATCCGGGCAAAGCCCTTGGCTTCCTTTCGGGGATAGCTCTCCCAGGCTGTTTCAAAATCCAGCTCAGCAGAACCCACGCCCCCCGCCGAAGGCGCAGAAGATGACAGAGCGTCTTTTCTTTCCGACTTCATGGGGGGAAGGGGGGTATTTTCTTCTTGTTGTTTGCTAAGATTATTTATGTGGCCAGATTCTGGCTGTCTGGAGTCAGATTTTGGCTGATCTCCGGCAGGAGCTGCCCTCTTGCGCAACGCTTCCGGCTGAAGAATGTAGTAGACCGAGGAACGGTAGTTTTCATGGCGAACCTCAATCAGCCTTTCCCGTACCAGCTCCGCGAGGTAGTTCTTGATGCTGCTGACGCTGCACGCGAGCCTTGTAGCCAGCGTCTTTTGCGAGGGCCAGCAGTGATCCTTGTCCGAAGCGTAATTGCACAGCAGCGCGTACATGACCTTTGCTCCTAATGAGAGGGGCATCTCCAGGATGAATTGCGGTAAAATAGGGCCAAAAATATTTCCTTTGGGGGCGAACGTCTTCATGCTTGCGTCTCCCAGTCCCCAAAAGACGACAGAGCAGACTCACATCTTGACAATATGAGGCCTTTCGGCTAACGTCCTTTCAATCGTTCGTTTGAAAAGCGTTACTGCTTTGGAAGCCGTTGAGTTGCCGCTCAACGGCTTTCTTTTTTGGGGGCTTTGTCTGCCTCAAACTTGTTGAGGTTGCTCAAGAGCGGCTGGCTCATCAGGCCGTGACCACCACGTCACGACGACATTCCGCCCGGCTCTGGCGAAAGACGGCACAAAAGTGCCTCTCAGAGCATGGGAATGTTTCGCTGCCTTTTCCGCGTTACGGGCGCAAAAAAGCCCCTACCTGCCAAAGACAGGGGGGCTGACGACAAAGGCTGCGAAGGCCGGAGAGCGCAGAAAAGCCTGCCGCGCATTGCTGGCGACATCGCTTTTCCGAGACGCAATAAGGGGAACAGACTCAAATGCGGAGCGGGCAGAACCTTGCCCGGAAACGAGCCTGAAGGAAGGGTTACAAAAAAGGGTTACAATCGCATATGCTTTCGGGTGCATTTATATGCCCTCATATGCAGTTGTAACTTGCTGAAATCTAAGACGGGCAGGCGCATGACGGCGTCCTTTCACGCCGTCGACAGGGGTTCAAATCCCCTTGGGGACGCCAAAATAAGGTACAATGAAGGATATCGATGTGCAAAACACATTGGTATTCTTTCTTTTTTTGTGTCAACAGGGTTTCCCGTCGTCCACGTTTGTCCGGTTGCATCCAATTCTTGCAGGGGTATATCCGAGGGTAGATCCATGCTATGCAAAAGCGTGATACCCTCACGGATAACAAGGCTGTATTGCTGTATTTTTTGTCCTGAGAGGTATCGAAACATCCAGCATAAGCCAGGGAGAGTACCCCATGCCTCTTACCGACGTTCGTATCCGCAGTTTGAAGCCCGCAGACAAGCCTCACAAATATTCCGACGGCGGCGGTCTTTTTCTTTTCATTCTTCCCAGCGGCAGCAAGCTCTGGCGCATGGCCTACCGCTTTGAGGGCAAAAGCAGGCTCCTCAGTTTCGGGGCCCATCCTGCCGTATCTCTCAAGGATGCCAGAGAGCGCCGCGATGAAGCCCGACGCCTTCTGGCTAAGGGTATCGATCCATCCGCATACAAGCGACAGCAGCAGGAAGCCCGCAAAATTGCCGAACGGGACAGTTTTCAGAATATTGCCCGCGAATGGCACGCCACACGCATGGCGGCATTCTCTGCAAAGCATCGGGGAACGGTCATGTACCGTCTCCGCAACTATATTTTCCCGTTTATCGGTACGACGCCCATCGCCCGGCTGGAAGTGCAGGATATCATGGCCGTGCTCAGGCCGCTGGAGATGAAACGCTGTTATGAAACGTCCCGGCGCGTCCTGCAAATCATCAATCAGGTTTTCCGCTATGCCGTCATCACGGGGCGGGCGCGGCACAACATCGCCGCCGATCTTCGGGGAGCCCTGCGCCCTCGCCGGGTAACGCATCGTGCCGCTGTACTGACGCCGGAAAAGGTCGGTCAGCTGCTCCGGGACATAGATGCCTATGACGGCTATTTCCCTCTGGTCTGCGCCTTGAAGCTGGCCCCGCTGGTCTTTACCCGCCCCACGGAATTACGGGCCGCGCAGTGGGGCGAGTTTGATCTTGAGGCTGCGGAATGGCGCATTCCGGCCGAGCGCATGAAAATGCGACGTCCGCATATTGTGCCGCTGTCTGCACAATCTGTGGCCATTCTGCGAGAATTGCAGCCCTGGACCGGCACGGGCAGGTATCTGTTGCCTTCCGTGCGCATGGAAGCGCGTCCCCTGTCTGACGCCACCATGCTCAATGCCCTGCGCCGCATGGGCTATCAAAAAGACGAAATGAGCGTCCACGGCTTTCGCTCCATTGCATCGACGCTGCTCAACGAACTGGGCTACAATCGGGACTGGATTGAGCGGCGCTTGCACATGGCGAACGAAATGAGGTCCGTGCGGCATACAATTATGCGGAGTACCTGCCGGAGCGCCGAAGGATGATGCAGGAGTGGGTCGACTATCTCGACAGACTCCGCACGGGCAAATCCGAGCAGGCTTAACAGCTGCAGAAAAGAACGCTCTCTGATAAAACTACCTGAGGGGGGACGGCGTCCAAACTTGCACAGAGAGCTTTTTTCCAGAAACAGGGCAAAATAATCCGTTGCTAATACACTCTAATTGCACAGCTTTTACGAGCAGCCAAAAATAAATGCTGTTCGTAAAGACTGTGCTTTTTTTGTAACCTTTTGGCCGCTGCCCCCCTCTGTGCTTACTCTGCTATATTGTTATATTTAGCGTGTTACAGAATTCTATTTTGTCTTCAAAAGAAAGAATACATGCCCTTATTGTACACTCAGAAATGCTGCTGAATGCAGCTGTATGTATCGTGGTTACAAAATATATGATCTGCACATGATAGTTATTTTATGCTATATGCTCCGTGATCCTCTTCTTTATACGGAGTTGTTACTATGGCGACAAATATTCCCTCTACTGGATTTCTTCGTCTCCCTCAGGTGCTTGCCCTTGTCCCCATCAGTAAAAGCGCCTGGTGGCAGGGCTGCCGTACCGGGCGCTATTCCAAGAGCATTTTCAGTTTGAAATGCTTCGCATTTCAAACCATACGGCCTGTCGTTTCGCGGAAAAAACGCGGTTTTTCCGCTCACTTTGGGCCGGGCGGCGCTGTGCCGCCGCCTCGCGTTTTACCTTTTTCAAAGCTAAAACGCTCAAGCCTGTAAAGCTCGGCCCTCGTACCACTGTCTGGCGGGCGGAAGACATCAGAGCGTTCATAGAAAACGCGGGACGGGAGCAGGAAGACCATGAGTAGCCTTCTGGAGACCTTCCGGGAAATTCTCGCGCAGCATGACCTTCTGCCGGAGGATATTCTTGCGGACGGGAATCTGTATCGCTGTCCGACACGGAACAAACCGTACAAGCGCAACGGCGCATATATTGCCCATCAGAACAGGCCCGCGACTCTCTGGTGGTGCAACTGGGAAACAGGCGATCAGGGGACGTTCCACGCGGAAGGCGAATGGGCACTTTCTCCTGTTGAGCTGTCGGCATGGCACAGGCGGCAGCAGGCCATGCGGAAACAGCGTGACGAAGAATGCGCCAGGCGTCATGCAGAGGCGGCGCAGCAGGCACACAAGCGTTTACAGGCATCCTTTCCCTGTTCAGAGAGGCACGCGTACCTGAGCCGCAAAGGTATTCCCGCGCTTGCGGATATGCGTCAGGACAGAAATGGGATGCTCCTTATTCCGGTCAGGGACAGTTCCGGCACGGTGCAGAGTCTGCAATATATCGCACCGGACGGCACAAAACGTTTTCTTACGGGCGGCAAGGTTCAGGGCGGGCAATTCGTTATTCCCGGCAAGGCAGAAAAACCACTGGCACTTTGTGAGGGCTACGCCACCGGGGCCAGCATTCATCTTGCCTGTGCATGGACGGTCTATGTGACGTTTTCGGCCGGAAATCTGCCTGTTGTGGCGGCTGCCGTGCGAAAACAGTTCCCGGACGCGCAGATTCTGATCTGCGGCGACAATGACGAAACGGGCTGCGACAAGGGGCAGGAGGCCGCGCAGGCTGCACAGGCTCATCTTGTTGTGCCGCACTTTACCACAGGCAGCGGCAAGGACTTCAACGATCTGCATTTGACAGAGGGACTGCAAAGCGTGCGCCGCCAGCTGGAAAATGCTCTGCCGGACAAGCCTCCATCGCTGGTATCGCTGGATATGGGCGAGTTTCTTTCCATGTCCATACCTGAACGGGGGTATCTTTTATCCCCCATTCTTCCGGTTCAAGGGATAGGCATCCTGTACGCGCCTCGCGGCATCGGCAAGACGTTTGCCGCCTTGAGCGTGGCCGTTGCCGTGGCTTCCGGCGGTGCGGTGTTCAACTGGCGCGCGCCCATGCCCAAACGGACGCTGTATGTGGACGGAGAAATGCCCGCCACAGCCATGCAGCATCGCCTTGCCGCACTTGTCAGCGGCATGTCCGTCCCGCCGCATACGCTGAAAAATATGGCGCTTATCACACCGGACCTGCAGCCCTGTCCCATGCCGGATCTCTCCACCGCGCAGGGGCAGGTCATGCTGGAACCATTCCTGAAAGGCGTGGATATGGTCGTGCTGGATAATATTGCCACCTTGTGCCGTACCGGCAAGGAAAACGAGGCCCAGTCATGGCAGACCATGCAGGCATGGTGGAGCTGCGTCGCCGGGGCATGGCTGTCCTGCTTATCCATCATGCCGGAAAATCCGGCGATCAGCGCGGCACCAGCGCCAGAGAAGATATCATGGATACGGTCATCAGTCTGCGCAGGCCCAGAGAGTACAGCATGGCCGAAGGCGCACGCTTTGAAGTCCATCTGACCAAGGCTCGGGGCATTGTGGGCGATGATGCCCGCCCCTTTGAGGCCAATTTGATCACCGAAGGTAACGCGCTGCACTGGCGCATCAGAGAGCTTGAGGATGTGGAACTGGCCGAGCTGAAACGCCTGCTGGCCGAGGGCTACAGCATCCGCGACTGCGCCGAGGAAATGGGAAAGTCCAAGGCTGCTGTCCAGCGCCTGAAAAAGAAGCTGGAAGGGAAAAATTGACCTGTCTGCGTGCAGGTGTACCGCTGTACCAGTCTCTAAGGGGCGGTACAGCGGTACACCTGCCGAACAAGCGTCCAGATATGTCCAGTATTGTCCGCCGAGGTCTTCTCCGGCTGTACCGCTACAACGGCAAAAGTGTACCGCTTTGCAGCCGCCTGAAACCTGTGCGGATCAGAGATACAAGGAAGTCCGACCATGTCTTATCTCGTCCTGCATATGGATAAGTTCAAGAAAGAGGCCGTCAGAGGCATTCAGAGTCACAATCGCCGGGAACGCGAGAGCCATTCCAACCCGGATATCGACTATCAGCGCAGCCGCGGCAATTACGAATTGCACGACAAGGCCGCGACAAACTATGCGCAGGCCATTCAGCGGCGCATTGACGATTTGCAGCTGAGCAAGGTTGTCAGAAAGGATGCCGTGCATATGTGCGGGCTTATTGTCACCTCTGATAGCGCTTTTTTCAAAAGTCTTTCTCCAGAAGAAACCCGACGCTTCTTTGAGGAAAGCAAGGCCTTTCTCACGGATTTTGTGGGGCGGAAAATGTCATTTCCGCGATGGTGCATATGGATGAAAAAACGCCGCACATGCACTTTCTTCATGTGCCCGTGACACGGGAAGGACGCCTGAATGCCAACAAGATTTATACGCGGCAAAGTCTGAAAAAATTGCAAAGTGAACTCCCGCTCCATCTGCAACGCTGCGGCTTTACCATTCAGCGCGGCGTGGAACAGAAGCCCGGCGCGGCCAGAAAGCATCTGGATACCCGCGAATACAAACAGCAGCAGGAAGAAAACAATCGCCTTGCCCGGGAAGGACTGCTGCTTGTCCGGGATGCGCTCCGCACCATCGGCAGACTGGGACAGCGGGAGGCGGAATTGAAACAGCGCGTTGCCGACTATGAGCGACAGGCCGAGGAGGCGGAAAGTCTGCTTCGGGAGGAAGAACCACTCCCGGAAGCATCTCTTTTCAATTACAGGCGCGTGCTGGAAATGTCGGCACAGACGATCAGCCGACTGCGCACGGCCTTGTCCGCAAAGCATCTCATCGCACGCCAGAAGAATGAGCTGCAACGCGAAGCGGCCTTTCTGAAAAAGCAGCTGGCACAGCTTGAAGCTCTCTGCAAGGCCCGCGATCAGGAAAAGGCGGATATGGAACGCCGACAGGCGTGCATGGGGCAGGAGCTGGAGACCTACCGGGAATTTGTCCGGGAACCGGAAATCCGGCAACGCCTGACGGACTTCCTTCGGGAACAGCAGACAGCGGAACAACAGCGGCAGGCGGAGGAAAGGCAACGCGCAGCGCTTGCCGAGCGTGAGCAACCGCGCACCCTGCGAATGCGGTAAGGTGTCTGCCGGGAAATCTTCGCCCCGGCCGAGGATATAGCCCACTATGCTTCACGTGCGTGAAGCCAGTGGGCAAGCGTCCCGCTTGACCGGGAAAAGCAAAAGACACAGGAGGAGAACAACCATAAGCATTACCCCGGATCAGATCAAAAACATCAGGACGGAATTTTCCTGCCTCAAACCCGCCAGAGTCAGCCTTGATGAAAGCCGTCCTTTGCCTGTCAGGGAGCTATTTTTGCCTTGGCCACGACACTGGAGCGGATGCGCAGGCGCGGCTTCGACTTGCCGAACTGACGGAGAAGCTGCACGACAAGGACATTGAGATCCGCGTACCGACGCTTCCCGGTATCTCAACGCATGGGACGGCAGAGGGCAACAAAACATTTTGAGACATCGTGCAAAACAAAAAACAAAGGGAGAACAGTGTCCCCCTTTCCCAAGCAGAACTGCTGAT
The DNA here is from genome assembly GCA_944327285.1 of uncultured Desulfovibrio sp. Lineage (GTDB taxonomy): Bacteria > Desulfobacterota > Desulfovibrionia > Desulfovibrionales > Desulfovibrionaceae > Desulfovibrio. Next base: position 72,037 of record CALVHG010000001.1, read on the forward strand.
TACAGAATATATGCTGATGACATAATGTTTATATTAGAGCGTTTCACCTTTGAAATGGGTGAAACGCGAGGCGGCGACACAGCGCCGCCCGGCCCAAAGTGAGCGGAAAAACCGCGCTTTTTCCGCGAAACGACAGGCCGTATGGTTTGAAATGCGAAGCATTTCAAACTAAAAATGCTCTAAAAAAGTTCAAAATATTTTTCATGGTTACATGTTGTTTTGCAAGCAGGTGATTCTTTTGTATATGGACATCCAGCCAGAGGGATTTTTTTATTTCTCCATGCTGTTATTGATCCATCGGCTGAAATTTTTATTCCAAAACCGTAGCAGGCAAGCTGTTGGGCAGCCACGCTTCTCCCCCCTGTCGTGCGGTTATCCTGAGGGAGGTGGGTAATTTTCAGGATCGCTCCAATACTCAGAATCGTTCCATCTTTCTTGAGAACAAGGGCTCCATCAATCGCTGCCAGTTCCTGGCGTATCTCGCGCGGTAGTTCTTGAAATTTCTTATTCCCAATAATTTTTTTAAAAAATTCTATGCGAGGTTTCCTTGATTTTACAATAATATCTTCATCGTAGACAAGATGTTCTAAATTGATTTCGTCGATAATGCCCAGACATGCTCCTGTATGTCTGAAAGAGACATCAAGACATGTCTCAGCGATCGCTTTTTTAAGGCTCGGATCATAGCCTCGATTTTCATTCATCCAATGAGTTAATCCATCAAGGTTGATCTCATGCCATTTGGAACGACGCTGTACAAATTCAAATTTGCCGTTTGAAAAAATTAAAATATCGCTACGAGAAGTAAGAATAATGGCGATTTTTTCAGAAGACCAGCTTTGTATCCAGTTAAATGCACATAAGCTTTCAGCTTCTGTAGCATCATTACAGCGATTTCCAGTATCTGTAAGAAAAGAATTTATATTTCCATATTTATCGCAAATAATTAGGGTTGTTATTCCAGAAGTAAGTACTTTAAGCATATCATCTTGATAGAATTCAGATAACTTCGGGCCATCAGAGGTAATGCGGCAATTAATGCCAATACCAAAACATATTTTCATATTTTCATATGTCTGAGATGCCCAGCATTCCATTTCTTTTATATGATCATACAAAAAATTTACAACATTTTTATCTTTGCAAGGAATATTTAAATGTTCAATAATATTTTTAAGAACTTCATATTTTAATATGCTGTCTATCTGCCTGATGTCCAGTTCTGGGATTGTAATCAGCTCATTAATTTTAGATACTATATTACAAAGAATAAGCTTGTCAAGTTTTGAAAGGCCTGTACTTTTATATATTTTTATAGTGGATCCTCCATCCATATTTATACAACATTCATGCGAACGCCCTGCTTCAGTTGAAAATTCAATGCTAGTAACCTCTTCATCTCTATCTAATTCGTATTTATTAAGATCGTTTTCCTCAAAAAAGCTATATTTTTTATCAACGCCAAGACTTCTTTGCTACGCATGTGCTTCTCCTTTTATCTGCCTGACTTTGGGAACAAAAAATTGAGATAAACTCAGTCTTCTTTTGTTTGTAAGGGATCTGTATCAATATCTGTCAGCGTGAGATCATAGATCGCACACGGGGACAAATCCTGACTGCATTGTAAAAATTGAAGCAGTAATTCGATAACAGCCGAACTATTATGTTTCAAGTGGCACTCCCAGACAATGACAACATTCCATCCCAGCGCAAGCAGCTCCGCAGTGTTCCTGTGATCACGCTCAACATTTTTTAAAAATTTTTCCTCCCAGAATTTTTTATTCGAGGAGGGAGTCGTCGCATATCTGCACCCGGCATGCCGATGCCAGAAGCAGCCATGCACAAAGATGACAGTCCGATATTTCTTTAACACGATATCAGGGGTACCGGGAAGACGTCTGTCGCATAAGCGAAAACGATATCCTCTTTGAAAGAGCAGAGAACGCAGTTTTTTCTCAGGAGCAGTATCCCGGCTGCGTATCCGTGACATATTTTTATGCCGCTGCTCAGCTGTCAGTACGTCCGTCATCACAGCCTGTCCAGAATATCCGCTACGATTTCAGCAATCTGACTGGCAAGCAGAGGCGGCACTGCATTCCCTATCTGCTGATACTGCTCCGTACGGTTTCCTTCAAAAAAGTAATTGTCTGGAAAGCTCTGGAGCCTCGCAGCTTCGCGGACGGTCAGACTTCTGCACTGCAACGGATCGTAATGGATGAAATAGTGCCCGTCCTTTCGAATATGAGCTGTAACCGTCGAGGAAGGCTCATCCTTGAGCTGAACTCTGAACCTGTCGTTAAAGACTGCCGTTCCCGGCTTCCCAGCTATGTTTTTGTGCCTTGGCAGAAGCTCTGCAGGAAAATCCTGTAATTTTGGGCTATTTCCTGTTACCTCCGCATAAATGGCAGCATAAAAATAGCGCTGCAGATCAGATTGCATATGGCTCCTGGGTGTGTGCTGAGGAACTTCATAAATGAACTCATCGCGCATGAGCCGCGCAAAGGCGGACGGTTCTTCAGTCTGCCTGTCTCGAAATGAAGATATCTTTTCAAGCTGGCTGACAATTCTGCTGCGAACGCTTTCATGAATATAGCTCATATCAATATCCCGGATGCCTTCTATAGTACGGATCCAGTTTTCAAGGCTGTCTCCGGCACGAGAAATGCGACTCCGCACGACGGGTAGATCTCTGATGGCTTCCCCTGCGGAGACCGTCTGCCGGGATTTGAGCGTTCCGGGTTTTATCCTGATATCAGCACGTATCCCAAGGATGAACAGCCGCCGCCTGGACTGGGGCACGCCATAATCCCTGGCATTAATGACTAGTTCCCGAAAGTCAGAGGAATCCTTCAGCTCTTTCCCGTTGCTTAGAGAATATAGCCGATAACCACAGCTTCCGGCATGACGCAGATCTTCCGTAATGCGTTCCAGAGTGGAACTGCCATCCAGACGCGCCGAAATAAGCCCCGGAACGTTCTCCATGACAAAGACGGATGGAGCAAGCGATTCCAGGATATCAAGATACTGCCGGTACAATGTATGCTTTGGATCGTCGGCAAAGAAAGGATCATCCTTTCTCCTTGACCTGCCCGCAAGGGAGTAGGCCTGACAGGGAGGGCCGCCCACCAGCACCCAGTGAGTCGCATTTCCCAGTCTCTTTTGAAGCGCTGCATTCAGACTGTCACGAGTGCTGCTGTCCATATCCCAGCAGAGAACAGATTTTTCGGCATCTTCTGCTTCCTGCGGATAATGTTCGAACAGTGTCGCTCTGTCTATTTCCCCGGATATGTATTTATAATATGCCCCTGGAATTTTTCTTCCGGAGAAGCTGTGAAAAAAATGTCGCAGAACAAGAGTCCTGCAAGGAATTGCTTCTTTTTCTACGGAGGCAACTGCAGTAAATTTTATCTGGCGACTGCCGCAGGACAGAAAGCCTTCTCCAAGACCTCCTGCTCCGGCAAATACATCAATGAAAGGATACGTTCTGATACTGTTGTTCATGTCGTCACTGCTGAAGCTCTGGAACATCAACACAAAGAGAAGAAAACGTTGCCTTCCTGACGGCATTCCAGCAGTCCTCCTTCTTGGCCCATTCGGAAATCATACGACCCCGCGATGAGGCCTCAAGGACTTTTTTCACTTCTCCGGCACGGATAAGAAGTTGTGCCATAAGCGGACCGGAGAGCCTCTGACTGTTCCATATCTTCATAAGGTTCATTCTGTGCCCGTAGTCACGGGCAAAAGACGCTATCGTATACGTTGTAATATTGGCCTGGAATGCTGAAAATTGTTTTCTTACCGCTGTGGAAAGCTGTTTGCAGAGGATGGCCAGAGCAACAATTTCTTTCCATGTCTGCACGGTGGGCGCTGTATACCCTTCGCGACTCTCCTTCTCCGCGAGAGCTGTCATGAATGCCGTAAAATTTTTCTGAGTTCCGAGGCTGACCGTATGCGGCATCTGCCCCCATGTATTGAGAAATTTTGCAACATCCGTCTTTGTCAGGCGTCTTGAGGATGGTATGGCCGCCTTCACAGCCCGCTGCTGTGCAGCACCTTTCTGCAGAGCAAGCATGGTTCTGTAGCTGCCGGAGGCCCTTTCATAGAACCAGCGGCCGGAGCCGTCGGGGATATAGACAGTCCCGGCAACCTTTTCAAGATCAACATGATACTTGTTGTTAGCCGAGAGATCAGAAACCTTGACAGTATTCTGACTGTTGGCAAAACGCGAAATATCAGCAATCAGATCGTCTCTGGCGGTGTCCTGCCCATGACGGGGAACAATAATCTTGGTGGCAATGTGGACGCGATCCAGGGAAAGTTCCTTTTCCTTTCTCCTGGCAAAGAAGATGGATGCCGTTGTCTGACCTCCGTTGACTATCTGAAAATCTTTCAGATAAAGCAGTCCCTGCCCGGAGTCCATTCTGCACAATCCGCATTCTCCGGCGATAATGACGATGCCGTTATTATACGCCATGAACATTCCCGGAGCATTCTTGAGAGTATCCCGGATTCCCTTGTTCACTTTGCCTGTTGCGCTCAGAAAGGAACGGACGTTTGCTTCAAGAAGACGCGCATCGTACTGCGCGTAAAGCTGATAGAGCATATCGCCGGAGAAACTCGTCAAAAGGCACTGATATCCGCTGTCTTCGCCGGAACAGCTGATGCAGGGGAGAGGAGCGCCGCACAGCGCCTTGAAATCAACATTGACAGGTTCGGCCGTTCTTCCTTCCCGGCTCATCCGGCAGAGTCGGCGGAGATCCACTACTTCAAGGTTCAGGAGCTTATCGGCAAAAGTCCTGTGCCTGCTAGGTCCCCCTGCTGACAAGGCATTTGTCAGCACAAAGATACGAATCTGTTCAAACTCATGATAGCCGTAGTGGATGATGTTTGCCAGATTCCAGGCATCCTCGACATCAGGAATTCTGCTCAGAAGTTTTCCGGAAACACTGCCCTGGAGAAAACGCTGGTACTGTTTTGTCATATTATTGATATCAGTCTCGCTGATCTTCTGAATAGCATCTTCCGGAAGATAGCGCGTGATGTACAGATCGAGGCGAGTTCCTTCTTCATCCCGAGAATAGCCGCTTATCTGTACGGGAGCATTGCCCAGTCTGCCGCAGAAGTTCAAAATCTCTGGCTCGCCCGTCAAATCATGTTCATACATGAGTCCTGCGGCGATTTCCGTAAATACCACTTCCGGATAGGGATAAGTATCATCCGGCGTCGGAGTCAGTCTCCTTGCATTTATTTCGGCCTGGAGTTCCTGAAGAAATTCCTGCAGTTCATCCATGACAGTACTCCCGGATAAGGTCTTCGAGATGGAGAGTGGAACAATGCGTTCTGTCAATATCTATGCTGTAAGATGCGCTGAGGAATGCTTCGGGAAGAAGGGAGCGCCGGAGATGAGGCAGCGCGTCCGAAACCTAGATCACATGGAGGGCGAGAGTGGAGAATCGCCTTTTTCCCATGTCTGTCCCTCGCACATATCCCATGCGTATCAGAAGCCGCTCAAACAGCATCAGCAGCGAATCATTTGAGCGTAATCGCTCAACTATTTCTTCTACCAGGTCAGACACCGACGTACCCTCCTCGTCGCGACGCAGACGGACGCCTGCCAGATAAAGAGGACATTGCGCGAGACCTTCATCCAGCTGTTCAAGAGAACAGACTGTGATGGGAAACCCCTTCGGGGCGCTGCTTGTCTTGACTTCAAGAATAAACTCTTCAAGCCTGAAATCCTGCAGCCCTCCATCCGGTCCCTTCCATGCCTGAACTGCTCTCTGCTCTCCGAGAGTATCCATGAGACGTTTCAGAACGACGAGCTCTCCGAAAAGACCTGTCTCTGTATGTTCAGACATGACGGGAGGGTGCTTCTGCTCCATGAAGGTCTGCCAGGCCTGAACTCTGTCGAGAAAAGCGGAAAGAGCGAACTGCCTTTTTTCAAGTACAGCTTTGAGATCTTCCGCCATAATGGCAAACAGCTCTGTATCCCCGCAGAAAGTTCTGATAATGGCCAGCCAGTGTCTGGAACTGTCCGGGACGTCCCCGCCGAGAGCCTCGACACGAAAACCATATCCCTGAGGCAGCTTCAGAGGAATGTGTTCTGAAAAGCCAGTCAGCAGAGCTTCGGCTCCTTCAGGAAAAAAATCCCGGCCCTGATTTCTCTGCCTCCATATTCGGCAACGGGTATGCTGCGCAAGCCGCAGCAGCTCTCTCTGCATCCGGCAAGAGCTTTCCAGCACTCCGAAACAGTCTTATGCTTCTCCATATTCTTCTCTCCACAAGACGCTCGTTGCCTTATACGTCACTGTTTTTCCCTTGTCGCTTCCGGGGAAGCTCATGGCGAATCCGACAAGAGGAATATCCTGCGTGAGAAGGTTATCCATGTTGTTTTCATACACATCGACAAGATAGAGGATAAGCAGCCCGCGATCTGGTCTCGCCTCTATGCCTGAGGCGCCAAAGCCGCATATTTTCCGGATGGCCGGTCCGCTGGGATGTTCCGGCACTGTGCCTGGTGTTCCATGCTTCGTATCTTCACGGGCTTCCCGGGCCAGTGCCAGGGCTGCCCGCCATGCCTCTCCGTCAAGGAGCAGCTCTTCCTCATTGGCTCCCAGCAGACGTTTGATGGAAAAACGGGATGAAACGCTTTCCCTTCGCCGCAGGGCCCTGACGACTTGCAGATTTGCGACAGAACTCCGGATAGTTTTATTTTTCCCGGAGTTATTGAGATAAATATCCCATGTCGTCAGCTCGGATACCTCATTCATGCTGCGGATGAACTCCACGAGACGGGCAGAATTGGTTCGATAAGCCTCTTGGGGAGATTCGTATTCCTCAAGCCAGTCCATAACGACCGAAGATGCGACACCCTGCCATAAAAAACCATTCCATGTCTTGCGATTCAGCGCATCGTGCTGCTCTCTGGAAGGATTGATCTCCGGTTTCCCAAGAGACATGATAAATCTTGACAAGCTGCTGAGGTTACGCTGTCTGGCATCTTTTTCTGAAAGAAAGGTGACCGTTTCCGGCATGGTTCCGCTGAAGGAGACCTGGATGTCGTGCGCAGCCTGCATCTTCAGGGGGGATGTCACCAGAAGCGTCGGATGTGTCCGGACCTTCAGTCCGAAGTCTTTCGGAGTTCCGCCCGATGCGGCCATGAGCTCAAATTCAGCACGAAGCTCTGAGGTTGCTTCCGTAACATGCCTGTAGCTGTCACAAAGGTCTTCCGTAGTATAGAGGCGGCACAGGTCTGCGTATCCCGGTCTGTAGCCGAACCAGCGTCCCATCTGCATAAGAGAATCATACATGCGTGATGTCCGGAGAAAGTAGCTGACAGCAAGGCCTTCGAGCGTGAGTCCCCGGGAAAGCTTGTCGCCGCCGACAGCGATGACTTTATATCCGGTTTCCTTATGATTCGCATAGTCGAGAACGTCTTTGGCACGGCCGTTGATACTCTTGATTTCAATATCCATGACGACAGGATCAAGGACTTCCTCAATTTGATGCCAGGAGACCGAAGCGCCTGCATCCTCTGGAAACTTATTTTTGAACAAAGCCATGTTCGGCAGGAAATCAGACTCCCAGAGAGTCCGGAGAGACTCCAGAATTTCATCGCTGCCGATATGTCTGTGAATACGACGCTGGATATTTTTGAGGTAGTCCCTGACCTGTTCATGAACAACTTTTTGTACGGCGGTAAAGCGCGTGACATGTACCAGCATGGAACAGTGCTGTGTTCCCTCCCCTCTGCACCGTCGTGCGGCACAGCACAGAATAAAGGCCTGAACAGCCTTTTTTAAACTGTCGGGAATATCATTGCATCTGGTCAGCGGATTGTGATCACTGCGATGGGGACTGGGCATCCAGACGGTATAATCCGTCACCGGGCGGATAATGGCCCTGCCATAGTCCTGATTGGCGAAAACCTTGACAGGACCGATGTAGTTCGAGGGCGTACCAAGATTGAGAATAAAGGATGACGGATACAAATCTCTTCCTTCATCCGTTGTATACGCCTGATCATGGATAAAAATATTGGCGAATGGCGTTGCCGTGTAGCCGACATAGGCCTTCCGGCCGAAATATCCAAGAATGGTCCTGATAAGTTTATTGATCTTCCTCGGATCATGTTCTTCATTCGCCTTGTCATCCCTGACGGCATCTCTTGCGGTATCCACGCTGGCATTGTCCGCCTCATCATCGATGAGCAGAAGAGGAAAGTCAGGAATAATCTTTCTGTCCGCAGCAGGATCCGTAACTTTCGCAATACTTTTAAGCCATTTGACGATATTTTCGAGTACGCTCTTGTTCTTTTTGACGACAAAAAGCCAGGGGCGGATTTCCGGCGACACGCTGAAACTTGTTACATTCTGTCTGCGAAAGTCTCCGCTTTCCTTCAGGCTTGTTCCACAATTAGGCGTGATCAGGGAATCCTGATCGAACTGTCCTGCGCCGACGACACCCTTCAGATTATTCTCATCCGTCGTAAAACCAAGAAAATCTTCCTCAAGGCGCTGCTGAGTCTGAGAGCGGAGGCTGTTATGCATGCCTGCCAGCACGATGATGATTTTGTAGCCGGCATCGGCAGCCTTGCAAATCAGGGCGGCATAGTTGCCGGTCTTGCCGGACTGTACATGGCCTACGACAAGACCGCGACGATCCCAGCCCCCCGTGCGCAAAGGATCTTCCAGAAGGCCAAGAATTTCATCTGTACTTTCATCGAGATTTTCTATGACAGAACAGGCTCTCCCTTTGGACTCAAGCCATTCTCGATGCCTGGGCCAGTAACGCCAGTCCCTTTTTCTGTCTGCCGTCAGCCAGGCAATATGCTCCCTGTTGTCCTGAAGAGTGGTAAAAGTCCCTGTCCAGATGCTGAACTGCCGGATGAGCTCTTCATGGCAGGCATCAAGATCCGTATGTTCACTCTCCTCAGGAAACAATTTCGCGATATTTTCAAGCTCCTGTCTGATGGTTTCAGGATAAATCTTGTCTCCACTCTTCTGCCGCTTCAGGAGTCTGGCACGCGTGACCTTCAGGATGAAAACAGTATCTTCATTGAACTCACTCATCAGAGAGTTCTCCCAGCGTTGCTATATATTTTTCCCATACACAAAATTTGTTCATATTAATCATAATTCTCCTGGCCTGCTCTACGCTCATACCCATATCAAGATGAGCCTGAAAGACATAACTTATGGCTTCTTTCATAGCCTGGGGAGGTTCTTTCGACGAGACGGCACTCCCGGCGAATGATGAAGAATTCTGTATTGCCTCTGCAGATGTCAACGGAGCCAGCTGCTCAAGGACCTTGAATAATTTTCGAAATTTGCCTGCGAGCGGATCACCCGCCTCCTTCAGCAGAGTCCGTATCCACGGATGAGACATGTTGATGCTGTGTCTGATTCCCGGCAGCTCTCTTTCTTCCGTCCATAGCTGAAACTCATCAAAATCTTCAGACGGAGTCCGGGCCCCCTTTTTCCCAAGCGCTATTTTTCTTGCCCTGCTGCGCACATCTCTGGCAATGCGTACAAGCTCATTGCGTATGCCTGCGGGAGGGCGGGCTGAAGATTTACGAATGTCAATTTTCCACTCAAAATCCCGGGAAGGGGGGATATCAAGACGTATCCGGGCGAGATTGCAGGCGGGATCCCGATTTAATCCGGGCAGCCCCAGCCAGCTGCCCGCAAGAATGAGCCTCCTGCTCCGATATACATAAAATCCCTGTGATGCGGTCCAGCCGCCGGGACGCCCATGAAGCTTATATTCTGCATCTGTCAGTCTGCTTTGTCTTGGCAGTATGAAACCCTGAACTGTCGTATCCGCCCCCACATAGGCTCTGGGCAGAACAAATGTTCCGGAATGCATTGCCATAAAGGGATCTTTGCCTTTTACCGGATGTCCGTTGATATATATCTTCAGACGGCTTTACGAGATGTAGCAGTTGAATGTGAGTGCAAGGTGGTCCTCTACTTCATCGATAACATCAAGAAATGCCTGCTGATCATCCACTGAAAACATACGATCCAGTTTTTCCCAGAGAACAAGAGTTCCCTCGGGCTGGTGGCGGACGGCATCCAGTCTTGCTTCAGATCCCGGGGCCGCCCCCCGCAGCAGAAGCCATTGATCGCCCGCAAGAGCAAGGAGATCAAGATCCCAGCGCAGACAACAGTATTCCTGATTCCTGACCGAGGCCACAGTCAGTCTTCTGCACTGTGACAGCGAGGCCATCTTCAGGCCCAGGCCGAATCTGCCAAGATCCGATGCGCCCCGTTCCATACTCACCGGAGTACAGCCAAGTTTCATCCCCTGGCAAAGCATGTCAGGAGACATTCCATGACCGTCGTCGAGAATAGCTATCCAGCTGTCCTCTCCATTCCAGTGAAAATTGACATGAATATTTTCTGCGCCGGCAGCGATACTGTTATCAATGATATCTGCAACAGCTGAGCCCGGCGAATAGCCCATTCCTCTCAGAGACTCAAGCAGCATCGTTGCGGAAGGCGGCACATTCCAGGCATCTTCAGCTCTGGCAATATTCATACTTTCTCCGGAAAGTCTTCAGCATTCAGTTAATGTACGGACTGATCTGTCTGGTCTTTATCCTTTTTTCTTTCTTATCATAAGCTATATTTATGATATTTTCAATTTCGGCATCAATCCAGTCAAGAGCAGTATCAAGATCTGCAGACTTTTCTTCTGATTCACAAAAGTTATCAGGAAGAAAATCCCATATGCATCCCTCATGAAGCCATTCATTATCAACGACTTCTATCTGCAACTCCTCCATGATTTTGGAGCTGTCCGAGCATGGCTGTTCGAACAAACGCCGCTCCCTCCCACTCTTCCGGAGGGAAGAAAGAAAAATACTCCAGGAAATCCCGGAGTATCCATCCCTGGTGATGCCCAAGGGAGACAAGAGAAATAAAAAGCGATTCATCTTCTTCGTTAATAAATTTTCTTTCACGGAAATGGTACTCTTCTATGGGTGAAAAATACCACTCTTCCATATCTGTCCGATGCCTGCTCCTGCCTATATCTGACTGACGAAACTGTTCTTCCTTTATAAGTTGTTCATCGTTTTCGCTGGAAATTATATCTGCAGCATTTTCTTCCCAGGAACCCCAATTTTCGGCATCATCAAGAGATGGACTGTCAAAAAATTCTTCCTCCCACGAAACATCAGCCTGAATGCTTTCATGCGCAGCATCATCCGTACTTTGCTCAAAAATCTTGAAAAGATGAAACAGATCAGACTGCTGCTCCCCTGCCATCTCAATGGCCGTATTGCCATCAATATTGGCTATATGAGGATTTGCTCCATATTCATCAAGAAGCATGGAACATAAGCCGCTATTCCCGGAAAGAACTGCATAATGGAGCAGAGTATTTCCTTTTGCATCCGTACTGTCTATTTCCGCAGGGTGGTGATTCAACCAGGTGCGAACAGCCGGAACCAGCCCCATTTTTATAGAAAGGATAACAAGCTTCGGAAGCATACCTTGCTCCGAGGAAATTTTTCTTGAAAAAGAAGGCCAGCGGACTTCCCCAATTTCTCTATAACATATAACAAGTTTTATGTATTTTCAAATTTTGTATTTTTTCTCTCCAGCCCGGCAATCCGTTCTGCCTGTTTGCGATGCATCCAGAGTGAAAGCGGACGCTGTGCAAATCGCTTGAACAGGAACTTTTTATAAAAGGCGGCAGTCTGCTCCTCTTTGGCGTCCACCAGAAAGATTGCCCAGGCCAGTTCGTTGCAGCAGCTGCGACGCAGGGCATCCAGGACAAGCAGGCTCCCCATATGCTGACCTTGAAAGGCGGAAGCCACGGCAAGGCGTCCAAGGCGTATGGCCGGAACAGCAGGATAACGCGGCATGCGGCGAGCCTCGGCTTCCGGTATATCCGTCAGAAGCACCGAGGCCGCCGCCAGTGTGTAAAAGCCGATGACCTTGTCGGGAGTCTGCACGTCGCTGGCAATAACAACAGTCGCAAAGCCCCGCTTTTGATCCTGCCCGGCCTGCGTTCGCCAATAGGCATCCAGAGCCTTGTTTCCGCAGGTAAAGCCGTCACGTGATATTCCCGCAGGCAGCAGACGAAAAAGCAGATTCATCGGCTTTCCACCCGCTGCGCGTACTCGGATGACAGCTTTTCAAGAAAGGACGACGGGGCTTCCGTTTCTTCCGACAGCAGCGCGGCGGCAAGGGTGCGCTGATCTTCGAGCGCAAGGCGCACAAGCGACTGCTCCGCAATGACCTGCTCCGCCTTTTCCAGCGCCGCCGCAATCAGAAAATCGGTACGTGTGCGCCCCTGCATGGCGGCGGCACGGTCTATGGTCTCGCGTACAGACAAGGGGATCCGGGCATCAATACGCGACATGGGAATATCTGTAGTCGAAGACATGGCTTTCCTCCTTACTGATTGAATACGGAATTTATCCGTACAAGACAAGCATCCTTGAGTGGGCTGTATATCCGTGTCCACAGCTTCTCCGTCCGTCACACCCGCAAAGATGCCGAAAGGGGGAAGACGGTCAAGGCTTTCCCCTGCGGGCCGCTGCGCGGGCCTTGACCGCCTTCCCTTGCTTCCGGCAGAAAATATTTGCGGGCGACGGACGAGGAAGCCTCCGGCGGGGGCTCTGTCAAAGGAATCTGGCGATTGCTTGCCGCCAGACAGCGAGAATCTGACGCAGAAGGAATTGGCGACAGAAACGCCTGCTCATGGGAAATAGCAGGCTTTTCTGAGCGTCCAGAGATGTGCAAAAAAATATTTTCAGATTTTTTACCGTATTGAGGTATCTGGAGAGGTATTGCAGTTGAAAACTTAATAAAAACTTATAAAAATCAGTGTATTATATTGACAGGGCTTATCCCCTTGGGGACGCCAAAGAAATCAAGCCCTTACGAGAAATCGTGAGGGCTTTTTCGTTATGGGGCAAATCTGCCCCACCAGATGCCCACAGATTGAGGAATCAGTATGGAAAATGTCAAACAAATAGACTGTGCAAGCGTTGAGGAACTTATCCAAAACTTACTGGGATTACCGCGAGAACTTTTGACAGATTGGATTTATCGGGGAGAATCCTCCGCCCGATACACCCTTCTGCCAAGTGCCTTACGCAAGGAGGGACGAAAGAAGCTGCAACTCTTCTCAAGGGTAAAAAATACAAGCGACTTGGTATATGGAGCTGCCGGAGAAGAATTCAGCGCCATTGTCGGGTTCTATGAACGTGCAAACTATCAGGGATTATATGTTCCGCATCTCACAACCCTGCAAACGCATCACGGCATTATCCGCCATACTATGCTGGATTTTATTAAAAATAAAAAAATAAACCCTGAATATTACGAGCTTATTTCTTTGGCGCAGCATTATGGGATTCCGACTCGTTTTCTTGACTGGACACATGAATTTTATGTGGCCTTTTTCTTTGCATTTCGCAATGCGATATATAAAATATACAAAAATATTAATGAAAATAAATTGGAAGGACTTCTTTCCGACAAGATTGTCATCTGGGCATTGGACAGGGGCAGTCTTCAGACTAAAGATAATCCCGTTTCATTGCTGTTCATAACACCATGTTATAACAATAATCCGAATCTCACAGCTCAGAAAGGAACTTTTTCTTATCATAATGAAACAATTGATTTAAGTACAAAAACAGGCAATCTATCGACACAACCTATTGACGAACTCATAAGAAATATTTCACATAAATATTCACATCCTGTTCTTTATAAGTTTACGCTCCCCTATGCTCAAGTTCTTGAGGGATTCGTGCATATTATAAAAGTCGGGTATACATATTCAAAAATATTCCCCGGATATGCAAGTATTTGCAAAGATCTTGAGGACAGAAGCGCTCTAATCAGTATCTACGAGGCGTTAACTAATACAAAGAATTAAATAACTCTTTTCCTTCGCCGTTCTCATGCCGGGGGCGCGCCGTGCCCTTCCTCAAGGGCGGCGTTTCATGCTAGAACTTTTTCAGTGTGAAACGCTTTGCACTCCAAAGCATACGGTCTGTCGAGTCGCAGGAAAAGCGCAGTTTTCCCGCGACTCGACAGACCGGGCGGCGTGGGGCTCCTCGCGTTCCGCCTTTTCCAAAAGCACATCGCTTTAGTGTCATGTTCAGAGAGCAAGGCCCGCCGGAAGGCAGCCCGCCAGACATCAGCAACGACGGAGAGGAAAGACGTATGGCTCAACGGGGAGAAATTCCGGCTCCTGGCGCGCGTGTGATCATCCGGGACGCGCAATGGCTTGTGCGCAAGGTGGAGCGCACTCAGGGCGACGGTTACACCCTGTTCTGTACGGGGCTTTCAGAAATTGTCCGCGACAAGGAAGCCCGCTTTCTGACACGGGCAGAAAAAAAGATTGAGATTCTTGATCCCGCCCAGACACGCCTTGTGGCGGACAATTCGCCCTATTTCCGGGATTCCCGCCTGTATTTGGAAAGTCTGCTGCGCAAAACCGTCCCTACGGACGGCCGCATCTACTGCGGGCACAAGGCCGCCATGGATTCCGTGCCCTATCAGCTGGAACCGGCGGCGCTGGCGCTGGCACAACCGCGGCAGCGGCTGCTTATTGCCGATGCCGTCGGTCTGGGCAAAACGCTGGAATGCGGCATTCTGCTGGCCGAACTTATCCGGCGCGGCCGGGGAAGGCGCATTCTTGTCGTTACGGTCAAGAGCATGATGACGCAATTCCAGAAGGAACTCTGGGCCCGTTTTGCCATACCGCTGACCCGGCTGGATTACGCGGGCCTGCACCGGGTACGGGAGCAGATTCCCGATAATCACAACCCCTTCCACTATTTCGACAAAAGCATCGTCTCGGTGGACACGCTCAAGCAGGATGCGGAATACCGCACCTATCTGGAGAATGCCTACTGGGATGTCATCGTCATCGACGAAGCCCACAATGTGGCGGAACGGGGTTCGGGCAGAATTTCCGGCCGCGCCCGGCTGGCGCGTCTGCTGTCCGGTCGTTCCGACAGTCTGATTCTGCTCTCCGCCACGCCGCATGACGGTTCGTCGCGTTCCTTTGCCTCGCTCATGAACATGCTGGACCCCACGGCCATCGCCAATGCGGACAACTACGGCCCGGAGGATATCCGGGGCCTGTTTATCCGCCGCTTCAAAAAGGACATCAGGGCGCAGGTCCGCACGGAGTTCATGGAGCGCGAAATTCACACCATCAAGGCGCAGGCGAGTCCTGCGGAAGAGGCCGTTTTCAATGCCCTGACCGAAGCGGACTTTCCTTATCTGAATGCCCGCAAAGGCGCGCAGCAGCTGTTCCGCACGGTTCTGGAAAAAGCCCTGTTTTCTTCCCCCGACGCCTGCCGGGAGACGGTGGAACATCGCCTGCGCTCCCTGCGGGCAACGCCGGAGCTGGCCGCCGAGGCCGCCGCGGACATTGCCTCCCTGGAACATCTGCGGGACGCTCTGGAGCAGGTTGACGCCGCGTCATTCGCCAAATTCAAGGCGCTGACGGCAACGCTCAAAGATGCGTCCTCGCCCTTTCACTTCACCGGCAAGGCAACCGACGACAGACTGATCATCTTTACCGAACGTATCGCCACGCTGGATTTTCTGGCCGCGCATCTGCCCAAGGCCCTCGGTCTTAAGGAAAGGCAGGTGGTCACGCTGCGCGGTACGGATTCGGATATTGAACAACAGGAAGCGGTGGAGGCCTTCGGCAAGGATGAATCCCCCGTGCGCCTGCTGCTGGCCTCCGACGTCGCTTCGGAAGGCATCAACCTGCACTATCTGTGCAACAAGATGATTCATTTTGACGTGCCCTGGTCGCTGATGCTCTTTCAGCAGCGCAACGGCCGTATCGACCGCTACGGCCAGAAGCGCACGCCGTACATCGGCTATCTGATGACGGAAAGCGGCAATACGGACATTCGGGGCGATACCCGCATTCTGGAGCTGCTGGTACAAAAGGACGAGGCCGCAACCCGTAACATCGGCGATCCTTCGGCCTTTCTGGGGTTGTACGATGTGGAGGCGGAAGAAAACAAGATTGCGGCAGCTATGGAAAACGGCTCCGCCGACAGCCTCGCGGCGGAAATGGACGCCCGCGTCAGCGACGAAAGCGATCCGCTGGCCTTTTTACAGCATCTGGTAGACAGCATGGAAGAAACAGGCCCGGCAGCGCCGGAAACGGCCTCCCTGCCCACGCTGTTCCGCGACGATTACGACTATGCGCGCACGGCCCTGCGTAAGCTGGACCTGCCCGGAGTTGTGGTGCGAGAGGATGAACAGGCGCTGGAATTCCCTCTGGAAGGTTCCGCCGACTGGTGCCGGGAGCTCAACTTCCGCTTGCGTCAGTTCCCGTCGGAAATTCGGCGCGAGAAGGTGCTGCGCCTTTCCGCCCGCAAGGAGGTAGTGCAGCGGGAAATTGCCGCCTGCCGCAAGGAGGAACACGCCTGGCCGCGCGTGCAGTACCTGTGGGAGCTGCACCCCGTCATGCGCTGGCTTTCCGACAAGGTGACGGCTTCCTTCCGCCGTCAGGAAGCGCCGGTGCTTGCCGTGCCCGGCCTTCAGGCCGGGGAACGGCTGTTCATCATTTCCGGCGTCATCCCTAACCTCAAGGGGCAGCCGGTGGTGGACAGCTGGTTTGCCTGCCGCTTTCTGCATGATCGCCCTCAGGAAGACATGGACCTGCCGACGGCTCTGGCCCGTGCCGGACTGAACGGACAACAGCTTCCCAATACGGGGAGCGCGGTATCGCTGGAGAGCGTGCAGAGCCTGCTGCCGGAGGCGGTGGCGCGCGCCCTGCAGCACATGAGCGCGGAACGCGCGGCCGTACAGGAGGCCCTGCGCCCCCGTCTGGACGAACAGCTGCAACGCCTGCAACAGTTGCAGCATGCCCGTCTGGAGCAGCACCGCCTGATCATCACGGCCGACAACAAGCTCGCCCAGCAGCGACTGGAAGCGCAGGAGCGCCGCACCAACTCGTTGTTTGACGATTACAAGCTCTGGATACGCGAAAGCCTGCAAACCGAAGATCGCCCCTATATCCGTATTGCCGCCGTGATTGTGGCGGCCGGGGAGTAGCGCCATGGCCCTCGACATGAACGGCATCAAGAACGAGAACGAATTCTTTACCACCCATTACATTGCCGCCATGCTGGAAGGCGACCTTGAGCCCCTTGTCAGAAGCTGGAAAGAAGAGGCGGAAACAACGGCGCAGCCCACTCCCGCCCGCCGCCTGCAGGAATGGGGCCGACGCTGGCTGAAACGCGACCGCTCCGGGGCCGCGACGGAAGAAAATCTGCTGCCCGAACTGCTGGAAATACTGGGCTACGAACCGGCGCGGGCCATGCTCCCCCTGGGCGAGGGCAGTCTGCGAGCGGAGGCGGAAGTCCGCCGCGCAAGCGGCGCGCCGGAACTGTGGGTTCTGGCCGTGAAGGACGAAGAGGACGGGCAGTGCGATCCGCTGGAATGCCCTCTGTATCTGGCGGACGAGCAGGGTCAGCCCCTGCCGGACGACGCCGCCCCGCCAGCGGAGGAAGCGTTGAACAGCCGCATATTTGCGGCGGCGGAGCCGCCGCGTTTCGTCCTGCTGTTCTCCTCCCGGCAATGCGTGCTGGCAGACCGGTTCAAATGGAATGCCCGCCGCCTGCTGCGCTTTCACTTTGACGACATTTTCAACCGCCGGGACGAGAAAATTCTCTATGTCATGGCGGCTCTTCTGCATCGGCGGCATCTGTGCCCGCAGGACGGGCCGTCTATGCTGGATGCGCTGGACGAAAAATCCCACAAGCACGCCTACGGCGTTTCCGAAGATCTGAAATATGCCCTGCGCGAGTGCATCGAGCTGCTGGGCAACGAGGCCGTGCGCTGGCTGCGGCAGGAAGCCAGAGAAAAGGTCTATGACGGCGCGCTGGACCCCGCGGAACTCTCGCTGGAATGCCTGCGCTACATGTATCGCCTGCTGTTCCTGTTCTATATCGAAGCCCGCCCCGACCTCGGCTATGTGCCGCTTGCGAGCGAAACCTATCTTTCCGGCTACAGTCTGGAATCCCTGCGCGAGCTGGAAATGATGAACCTGACGGACGAGGAATCACGAAACGGAACCTATCTGCAACAAAGTCTGGACATTCTGTTCGGCATGATCTGGGACGGCTACAAGGGCAGCTCCGGCCGAAAAGTCATGGACGCAACGCCGCGTATCCATGAATTCGACATCGCCCCCCTGCGTTCCCACCTGTTCGACCCGGACAAGACGCCCCTGCTGCGCCGGGTGCGCTTTCGCAACGAGGTTCTGCAACGCGTTATCCGCCTTATGTCCCTTACCCGCCCCAAAAATCGGGAGCGGCGCGGGCGCATCTCCTACGCGCAGCTCGGCATCAACCAGCTGGGCGCGGTGTACGAGGCCCTGCTTTCGTACCGGGGCTTCTTTGCCCAGACCGATCTGTATGAGGTCAAGGCCGATCCGCAGGACGACGAATTGCAGACCGCCTACTTCATCCCGGCCGAAGATATTGAAAAATACCGGCGCAACGGCGAGGACAAACTGGTCTATGAGAACGGCCCCGACGGGCACAGACGCCTCAAGGTCTACCAGAAGGGCTGCTTCATCTATCGCATGGCCGGGCGCGACCGCGAAAAATCCGCCTCCTACTACACGCCGGAAAGCCTGACCCGCTGCCTTGTCCGGCATGCGCTCAAGGCCCTGCTGCCCGGCAGGACGGCGGACGAAATCCTGCATCTGACCGTCTGCGAACCGGCAATGGGCTCCGCGGCCTTTCTGAACGAAGCCGTCAATCAGCTGGCCGAAGCCTACCTGACGCGCAAGCAGGAAGAGCTGGGCCGCAAACTGCCCCTGAATCAGTATCCGGCCGAACTGCTGCGCGTGCGCATGTACATGGCGGACAACAACGTCTTCGGCGTGGACCTCAATCCCGTGGCCGTGGAGCTGGCCGAAGTGAGCCTGTGGCTCAACAGCATTTCCTCTTCCGCCTTTGTTCCCTGGTTCGGTAATCAACTGCTGTGCGGCAACTCGCTGGTGGGCGCGCGGCGGCAGGTGCGCCCGGCCGACGAGATATGCGTCGCATACAAGAACGGCCGCCCCCTTGCATGGCAGAACGGCGTGCCCCGCCGCGTCACCGGCAAAGACCCCCGCCGCCCGCGGGAAATCTATCACTTCCTTCTCCCCGACAGCGGCATGGCCGCCTATGACGACAAGGACATCCGCCAGCTTGCGCCCGAAGGCATCAAGGCCGCCAAAGAATGGCGCAAAGACTTTGTGCGCCCCTTTGAAAAGAGCCACGCGGAACAGCTGCGCAACCTCTCCGAAGCCGTGGATCGCCTCTGGGAGGCCCATGCGGCCAGTCAGGCGGCGCTGCGCGCCAGAACCAGCGACAGCCTGTTCGTCTGGGGACAGGGCGGGGAACAGGAGCAGAAAAACCGGCACAGCGTGCAGGAAAAGGACCGCATTCTGCAACTGGAGCAGTTTGCGCAGGGCGTGCGTCAGTCCACGCCCTATCTGCGCCTGAAAATGGTCATGGACTACTGGTGCGCGCTCTGGTTCTGGCCGCTGGACAAGACGGACCTTCTGCCCTCGCGCGAGGAATTTCTGTTTGAAATTTCCCTGATACTTCAGGGCGAAGTCTTCAGCACGGTGCTTACGGAAGGCGGACAGACCTTCCTGCCCGGCATTGATCCCCTGAGCCGCAGCGGCCGCCCGGCCCTGCCCACGCAGGACGAGCTGGGCCGCGTGGACGTGAACAGCCTGTGCCAGCGGTTCGAGCGCCTGCAACTGGTGCGCGAACTGGCCGGACGCCTGCGCTTTTTTCACTGGGAACTGGAGTTTGCCGACATCTTCGCCGCACGCGGCGGTTTTGACCTCTGTCTGGGCAATCCGCCGTGGCTCAAGGTGGAATGGAACGAGGGCGGCATCATGGGCGATCATGACCCGGAATTCGTCCTTTACAAATTCCCGGCCGCTCGTCTGGCCGCCATGCGTAAGGACATTCTGCGCCGTCACAATCTGCTTTCCGCCTACCTGCGCGAATATACCGACATCACCGGCACGCAGAACTTTCTCAACGCCGCGCAGAACTATCCCTCGCTCCGGGGCATTCAGACCAATCTGTACAAATGCTTTCTGCCGCAGGCCTGGATGCTGGGCACGGAACAGGGCGTTTCCGCCTTTGTGCATCCCGAAGGCATTTACGACGATCCCAAGGGAGGCGCCTTTCGGCAATGCCTCTATCCCCGTCTGCGGGCGCATTTTCAGTTTCAAAATGAACTCAAATTGTTTGCCGAAGTGGACCATCATACAAAGTTCAGCCTCAATATCTACGGCAGCACACAGAAGGACGTGAACTTTTGCAATATATCAAACCTGTTCACGCCCCAGACGGTGGAAAGCAGCTTTGACCATGACGGTACAGGGCCGGTGGGCGGCATCAAGACAGAGGACGGCGCATGGAACACGGCCGGACACCGGGATCGCATTGTGCAGATGGATACGGAACGGCTCGCGCTACTGGCCTCTCTCTATGACGATGCGGGCACGCCGCCGCTGGCGGCGCGCCTTCCTGCCCTGCATGCGCGCGAACTGCTGGACGTGCTGCGCTGCTTTGCCGGAGCCGGGCACAAGCTGGGCGATATGGCGGGCAGCTATTATTCCACCGTCATGTTTGACGAAACCTATGCCCAGCGCGACGGCATCATCCGGCGACAGACCGACTTCCCGGAAGATGCCGGGCAACTGGTGCTTTCCGGCCCGCATTTCTTTGTGGGAAATCCGCTGTACAAGACGCCGCGCTGGGAATGTCGTCAGAACTCCGATTATGACGTGCTGGATCTGACGCTCCTGCCCGACGACTATCTGCCGCGCACCAACTACGTGCCGGCCTGCGACGCGCTCTCCTATCTGGACTGTACGCCGCGCGTCCCGTGGACGGACAATCCCGACGCCACAAGAGGCAATCCCGTTACGGACTATTATCGGCTTATCTGCCGCCGTCGCATCAGTACCGCTATGGAACGGACGCTGATTGCCAGTATCATGCCGCCCCGAACGGCGCATGTGAATCCTGCCATTTCGTTTACCTTTGCGGATGTCTCCCATCTGTTGACAGTCGGTTGCAGTTTTCTGTCTCTGCCTTTTGATTTTTATGTCAAATCTACGGGACGAGGCGATTTTTATGATGATATGGCACAGAAACTTCCCCTGCTGACAGAACAACTTTCCGGGAGAGGTTCTACGCTTGTCCTGTCGCTGACCTGTCTGACGACGCATTATGCGGCCCTGTGGGAGGAGAGCTTTACGGAGGAAATGCGGAAGCAGGTCTGGCTGAAACAGGACGCCCGCCTGCCTGATACGTTTTTTGCGAATCTGACGCCGCAATGGCAGCGGGGCTGCGCCCTGCGCACGGATTATGCCCGGCGGCAGGCGCTGGTGGAAATTGACGTGCTGACGGCGCGGGCGCTGGGCATGACGCTGGAGCAGTTGCAGACCATTTACCGCATTCAGTTTCCCGTCATGCGGCAGTACGAAGCCGACACCTGGTATGATCGGAACGGACGGATTGTGTTTACGGCGTCCAAGGGACTGCCGGGTGTGGGCCTGCCGCGCAAGGCCGTGCGGGGCGAAACCTGCTACGGCATTGAAAGCCCGGATCGGCAGGAAACGGGTATTGCGCTGGGCTGGGAGGACGTGCGGGACATGGCGGCGGGCCGCATCACCCGCCGCATTGAGGACGACACCCTGCCCGGCGGCCCTGTGGAACACGACATTGTGTATGAAGCGCCCTTTGATCGCTGCGACCGCGAACAGGATTATGAAACCGTCTGGAAGCGCTGCGACGAGCTGGGGGTGTAGCCTGCAAACGGGCGCGTTTGTGCTTTGCCGCAAGGTTTTGTAGAAGGGACGCCAGAGGAGTCACGAGAGCATGCTAATAGAATTTCGCGTCAAGAATTACTGCTGCCTGCGGGATGAGCAGGTGCTGAGCTTTGTGCCCACCGACGACAGGACGCTGGAAGAATGCAACGTCTATGAAACCGGCGTGCCTTCCGTGCCGCGCCTGCTGCGCACGGCGGCCATCTTCGGCCCCAATGCCGGCGGCAAGTCCACGGTGCTGCGGGCGTTGCAAAGCATGATGCGCATGGTGGTTTCCTCAACGTACCTCGACGATGAGCGGCTTCTGGTTATTATACCTTTCTTTCTAAGCTATACAATACACCGCGAACCGACAGCCTTTGAAATCAGCTTTCTACATGAAGGGCGACGCTATCAATATGGTTTCAGCTGCACGCCTGAACGCATTTATGAAGAATATCTTTTTGAATATGCCACGTCGCGCCCCAAAACACTGTTTCAGCGCACCTACGATCCAGAGAAAAATAATGAAAAATACACCTTTGGTAAAGCTCTGCGTGGCCGAAAAAACATCTGGCGTGAGGCAACTCGAGACAACGCCCTTTTTCTTTCATGTGCTGCGCAATTGAATAGTGAGCAACTTTTCCCTATTTGGGAAAAAAATTTTGCGAGACCACTTATTTTTAATAAAACTGCACAGGTCTCAAAAAACTTTGTTTTAAATTTAACGGCTCAAGATAGGCAGCTACAAAAAAATATATGCACATTTCTCAATGCGGCTGATACTGGCATTAAGGATATTGAGATTGAGAAACAAGAGCCTGATGAATCAAGCACAGAAGAGGCTCTAACAAACAATTATAGATTGCATTTTAAACATGCTACTCAATATGGAAATATGTCTTTACCTCTTTGGCTCGAATCTGATGGAACAATACAACTTTTTTATTATATACCACCTATTTTAAAAATTATTGAACAAGGAAGTATTATTGCTATAGATGAACTTGATTCCAGTCTGCATCCTCTGCTTGTGCGCCGTATTGTAGAGATGTTTCAATCACAAGAAAGCAATCCGCATGGCGCACAACTTATTTTTACAACACACGACGCGACACTGCTGCAGTCCGATCCACCTCTGCTCCGGCGCGATCAAATCTGGTTTGTGGAAAAACAGAAGGATCAGGCGTCTGATCTTTATTCGCTGGCGGAGTTCAAGGGGCAGAAGAGAGCGGACTTCCTGCGCAGCTATCTGCGCGGCCTGTATGGCGGTATTCCCCTGCTGCGTGAATGGAGGAACGAGGAATGAAAGGTTCTTCCCTGACACGTCGTTCAAATACCCGATGCGCACGGGTACGGATACTGCTGATTTGCGAAGGCAAGAAAACAGAACCGAACTACTTTGATGAACTCCGGCAGGAATACAATCATCCCTGGATTGAAGTGTGCCATGCCCACAGCGATCATACCGATCCCCCGAATCTCGTCACCTTTGCCAGAGATACCTTTTTGAAGGGCTACAATAACGGCCACGGACATAAATTTGCCGCAAAAGCATTTGACGAAGTCTATGTTCTTTTTGACAAGGACGATCATCCGGGATATGCGGCGGCCCTTCAGGAAGCGGAGAACGTTGCAAAAGCTCCCGCACTTCGTAATGACTTCAATAATCGTATCACGTTCAAGGCGCTGCCTTCCAATCCCTGTTTTGAACTCTGGCTGGTACTGCATTACCGGGAGGTTCACAATCTGCCGCATCGCACGGAGCTTTTCGCCGAGCTTACACAGCGCTGGGGCGGCTATGACAAGGGAGCCACGGGGATGTTTGCCCGAACAAAAGACCTCCTGCCGGATGCCTGTACGCGGGCAACAGCCCTTAACGAAGCAAGCTCACTACAGAGTGACGAAAAAGGCTATACCGGCGTAGTCACGCTTGTGGAACGTGTACTCAAGCTCCACGCGAGATACGCGCAGGAACGCAGTAAAACAGCAGCCTGACCGGGGGACGGTCGGACGGGGGACGCCTTTCGCCCGCAAACAACCGTCCAGAGACCCTGAAAGCGGTTTTTGAAGGGATGGGGGGCGCGGGGGGAAGGGAAACTTTTTTCCGCAGGAAAAAGTTTCCCTTCCCCCCGCACATCATAGAGCATTTTCAGTTTGAAATGCTTTGCATTTCAAACCATACGGCCTGTCGTTTCGCGGAAAAAACGCGGTTTTTCCGCTCACTTTGGGCCGGGCGGCGCTGTGCCGCCGCCTCGCGTTTCACCTTTTTCAAAGTTGAAACGCTCCAGCATCATTCAGCAAACTTCCGGGATACCGCCATGCTGCCGCTTGTTCTTGCTTCTCTTGTTCGCGCCGGCGTCGAGGATTTTCTGCGCACCGGCTTTTCCATGCCCGGCGGGACGTTCGCGCATCTGCTGGAAGACTTTATTGCCGACGGCGGCGCCTTCAGGGGGCCGTATCTTTCGCTGGGTCTGCCTTTCCGCCCGGTGCCGGAGGGGGAGGCGCGGCGTTTCCCCGCGCTGGAACTGCCCTTTGCGCCCTATCTGCATCAGGAGCTGGCTTTTCGCCGTCTGGCGCCGCGGGAAGACGAGCCGCCGCAATCCACGCTGGTGGCCACGGGAACAGGCTCCGGCAAGACGGAATGTTTTCTGTATCCCGTGCTGGAATATTGCCGCCGGCAGCGGGAGCTGGGGCGCGAGGGCGTCAAGGCCATTCTTATATATCCCATGAATGCGCTGGCCACGGATCAGGCCGGGCGCATTGCCCGCTTCATCGCGCAGCGGCCCGCGCTGGCGGGACTGCACGCGGGGCTGTATGTGGGCGGTCAGGAACAGGGCGGCGGCCACAGAAGCATGTCCGCCGGGCATGTGATTACGCACCGCGACACCATGCGCGGCAGCCCGCCGGACATTCTGCTGACCAACTATAAAATGCTGGACTTCCTGCTGCTGCGCCCCGAAGACCGCGATCTGTGGCGCTTTAATGAGCCGGAAACCCTGCGTTATCTGGTCGTGGACGAACTGCACACCTTTGACGGCGCGCAGGGCACGGACCTGGCATGCCTTATCCGCCGCCTCAAGGCCCGGCTGCGCACGCCCGCTGGAAGCCTGTGCTGCGTGGGAACCTCGGCCACGCTGGGCGACGACGAAAAAGCGCAGGACGAACTCCTGCGCTATGCGTCGGATATTTTCGGCGAAGCGTTCGACAGGGACGCCATTATCCGCGAGCATCGCCTTTCCCCGGCGGAATTTCTGGGAGACGGCCTCATTCGCTATACGGAAATTCCCGGAGCAGACTGCCGGGAGGCGCTTGACGTGCGGCGCTACCCGGAGCCGGATGCCTATCTGGCCGCGCAGTACCGTCTGTGGTTCGGAGAGGATGCCCCGGACGGACTGAAAAGCCCCGACGCCCGGCAGGCACTGGGCGAGCGCCTCAAGGAACACCTCGCCTTTCAGAATCTAGTGCGCAGCCTGCGTCATGAAGTGCGGGATACCGCCCCGCTGGCGGAACAGCTCTTTCCCGCCGCGGGCGATGCCGATTTCAGGAAGGAGCTGCTGAACAGTCTGCTTTCTCTGGTCAGCGTGGCCCGGCGACCGCCGAACCTGCCTTTGCTGCATCTGCGGGTACAGCTCTGGCTGCGGGAACTGACGCGCATGGTCGCCAGCGTGGAGCGTTCCCCCCGGCTGACCTTTGACTCCGACCTGAACGGCAGGCAGGGCACGCTTCATCTGCCCGTGGTCAGCTGCCGCGAATGCGGCGCGGCGGCCTGGCTCACTCTTACCACCATCTCACACGGCAGAATCAGTACGGATTTACAAAAAATCTACCGCCTTTTCTTTGGAGCACAGAAAGCGGGAAATCAGCCCTATACGCTGCTTTTTCCCGAAAAATACCGCAAGGATACCTTTGACGGAACGCGAGGCAGGGAAATGCTGATCTGCGGCTGCTGCGGCACTGTTTCCTCCCGCACGGACGAACAGGGGCTGTGCCCCGCCTGCCATGCCGACGCCTGCGTGCCCGTGCTGCTGGAAAGTTCCGACAACGGCACGGACTGCCCCTTCTGCCGGGCGCACAATCCCTGGCTGATCTTCGGCAGCCGCGCCGCCAGTCTCACAAGCACTGTTATTTCCGTTCTCTTTGGCGCGCCCTGCAACGACGACAAAAAGCTCGTCACCTTTTCCGACAATGTGCAGGACGCGGCCCACAGAGCGGGTTTTTTCGGGGCGCGTACCTTTACCGCCACGCTGCGCACGGCCATGACGCAGGCCCTGCGCTCCTGCGATGAAGAACCTCTGCTGAAGGATTTTCCCCAAATATTTGCCGATTACTGGCGTCGGCGTCTGCCGCTGCCCGCCTACATTGCCACCTTCATTCATCCCGACATGGAATGGCGGGACGACTACGAAAACCTGCGCAGGCAGGGGAGACTGCCTGAACGTGCCTCCCTGTCCGAAGACGTGGACAGGCGTCTGGCCTGGGAAATTGCGGCAACGCATACCTTTACCAGCGGCATAGGTCGCACGCCGGAGCGCACGGGCTGCGCCGTCGCCCATGTTCCCGCGGCAAGGGTGCGTCAGATTGCGGCAACGCTGCAACTGGTGCTGAGCAATCTGGGCGACCGCCTGCGCCAGTGCGCCGTGCCGCAATGCGCCGCCTTTCTGGTCGGCTTTCTGCATCATCTGCGGCACTGCGGCGCGGCCTTCGTGCATCCGCTTTTCGAGACGCTGCTCAACAACAGAGGGAGTCTGTACGCCCTGCGCAGGATTCCCTACATGCCGGCTTTCGGCCCGCGCCACAAGGGCCCCCGCTTTCTGTCTGTCGGCAGGATGGAACACTTTGAACCTCTCCGGCAGGCCTCGGGCGCGTCCTGGTGCGAGCAGTGGACGCTCCGGGTCTTTCCTGAGCTGCTGGGGCCGGGCGAGCCGAACGCAGGAAATGTGCTGGACAAAACCGTGGAACTGCTTTGCAGGGAAGGCGTGCTGCGGACCTTTGCTCTGGACGACAGAACTCCCGTCTGGGGGCTTGCCGGGGACAGCCTGCGCCTCTCCTCCCGAGTGACGCGCCTGCGCTGCGATCAGTGCCGTCAGGAGATTTTCGTTGCCGGAGACGAGGCGGAATTCTGGCAGGGCGCACCCTGCCTGCGCCGTTGCAGAGGCCATTACGCCCCGGCAGAAACGAAAAACGACTTTTACGGCAATCTGTACCGCTCCGGCGACGTCGTCCGGCTGTTTACCGCCGAACATACCGGTCTGCTGTCCCGCGAGGTACGCGAAGAAATCGAACAGTCGTTCAAACGCAAGGACGCGGCGCGCGCCCCCTGGGACTACAATCTCCTTTCCTGTACGCCAACGCTGGAAATGGGGATTGACATCGGCGATCTTTCCGCCACAATCCAGTGTTCCGTCCCGCCAGCGCAGGCAAACTACCTGCAGCGTATCGGCCGCGCAGGCCGCACGGACGGCAACGCCCTCAACGTCACCATTGCCGGAGCGCGGGCGCACGACCTCTATTTTTATGCCGATCCCCTGCTGATGATGCGCGGGCATGTGACCCCGCCCGGCGTCTTTCTCAATGCCTCGGCCGTGCTGGAACGCCAGCTGACCGCCTACTGCATGGACTGCTGGGTGGATTCCGGCATTCGCGCGCAGGGAGATATGCCCGCCCAGCTGGGCAAGGTCCTGAATACGGTGGAGCAGAGCCGCAGCCCCAAACGGCAGGGCAGCGCGGCCTTTCCCTATAACTTTCTGAATTATATCGAAAGCCACGCCACGGAAATCTTCTCCGGCTTCACGGCCCTTTTCGGGGATGTCATGCACGAGGAGACGCGCGCCCATCTGCATGCCTTTCTCTTTGGCAAAAGCGGCGCGCCGGAGGAATATACCCCGCTGGGCTACAAGATTCTTTCCCGGCTGGGCATTAGCCTGACCGAACGCAAGTCCCTGCGCAACAGGGCGCAAAAAGCCCGCAAGCGCGCCCGGGAACTGGCCGCCTCCCCCGCGCAGGATGATGCCACACGCGAAGAAATACGGCAGCTGCACGGCGAGGCGGACGCTCTTTCCGCCATTGTCCGCCAGATACAGGACCGGCCCCTGCTCGGCTTTTTTACTGACGAGGGCCTGATGCCCAATTATGCCTTTCCCGAACAGGGCGTCACCCTGCATTCCATCATCTACCGCAGGCGCACGACACAGGGAGACAACGCCCCGAACTACGACGTGCAGACCTTCGACTATCAGCGGGCCGCCCAGAGCGCCCTGACGGAATTTGCCCCAGGCAATGCCTTTTATGCGGAAAAGCGCAAGCTCGTCGTCAATCAGGTGGACATAGAAACCGCCCGGCCGCAGACGTGGCGTCTGTGTCCGGCCTGTTCGCATGCCGTCATCAACAGCCCGCAATGGCAGAATCAGCCCTGCCCCCGCTGCGGCTGTCCGCACTTCATGGAGATCAGCCAGGTTCGTGAGCTGCTGAAGATGACGCAGGTCTTTGCCACCGCCTCGGCCCGAAAAAGCCGTCTGCTGGATGATGCGGAAAGCCGCGAACCCCGCTTTTTCCTGCGCCAGCTGCTTATTGACTACAGCCCGGAAGATCAGGGCGAAGCCTTCAAACTGGATACGCAGGAAAGCGTCTTCGGCTACGCGCATATCAGAAAGGCCCAGTTCCGCGAAATCAACTTCGGCGAGCAGAGCGACAGCGAAGGGATCATGGTGGCGGGCGTCAGCATGCCCCGGCGCGGTTTCCGCATCTGCCGCCAGTGCGGCAGCGTCCTGCCCGCGCATTCCAGTCCGCGGGATCATGCCTGGGGCTGTCCTGCCCACAGGGCCGGAGCGCCGGAACAGACGCTCGACTGCGTGTATCTGTACCGGGATTTCAGCTCCGAAGCCATCAAGCTCCTTCTGCCGTTCACAGGAGAAAATTTTGCGCGGGTCAATGTGGATTCGTTCATCGCCGCCTTTGGGCTGGGCATGAAACTACGCTTCGGCGGCGCGCTTGCCCATTTGCGCAGCACACTGCACACAGAGCCGGAAAACGGCGATCCCGGCCTCCGCAAGCAGTTTCTGGTTATTTACGATGCCGTTCCGGGCGGTACGGGCTATCTGAAGTATCTGATGCGCGATAATGCCATCTTTGAAATCTTCGACATGGCCCTGCGGCACCTCGAAGCCTGCGACTGCGCGGAAACGCCCTCGCATGACGGCTGCTACCGCTGCCTGCTGGCCTATCACAACAGCGGGCAGGCCATTTCCAAACACGCCGCCATGGAGAGCCTGCGAGAGCTGCTGCGCCTGCAAGAGACGCTGACGCGCACGGATACTCTCGACAGCATCAGCACCAGCGGCCTTTTTGAGTCCGAGCTGGAAAAACGCTTTATTGAAGCCCTGCGCCGCTCCAACAGCCCGCAGCGAAAAATTCTTCTGACACGGCAGATCATCAACGGGCGCGAAGGCTTCTTTCTGGAAGCAGGGGACTCGCGCTGGACCATCGAACAACAGGTGGAACTGGGGCCGGAACACGGCGTTCGCGTGCCAAGCCGGGCAGACTTTCTGCTGCGTCCGTCACGCAGTGACAGCGGCATCAACCCCATAGCCGTTTATACGGACGGCTTTGCCTGGCACAGAGACAGGACGGCACAGGACTGCGCTCAGCGTATGGCTCTGGTACATTCCGGCCGCTATCTGGTCTGGTCCCTGACCTGGGACGATATAGCGGGAGTCTTTGGCGACACCGTACAGGGCACTCCCCCCGATCTGCTGGAATCCGGCTGGGTATCGCCCCAGTCCGAGCGCCTCTGGGAACAGATGGGCCTTGCCGCTTCGGAAAGAATAGACGCCGCCGCAAACAGCTTTGATCTGCTCCTTGATTGGCTGATCAATCCTGACAGCACAGTCTGGAAGCATCGGGCCGAAGCCTGTGCGGCGTGTTCCGCCATCGGCAGAGCGGACGCCTCCTTCCGGCAGAATGCCGGCAGGCTCTACCCGGAAGCGGTTTGCAACGCCATCCTGCCGGAACGGCCTGCAGCAGCCCGGCATCTGGAGTCGGCCGGTCACGCCCTGACGGCCGCCTTGTCCGTAAGCGGCAGGGACTACGTGCCCGCGCTGCTGCTCTGGCTGAATGACGAGCCGCAGCAACGCGAACTGGACGACTTCCGGCAGACATGGCGTGCATGGCTGCGCGCTGGCAATATCTTTCAATTTGCGCGGTATTTTTGCGCCCTGACGGCCACGGCCTGCCGGGACGGTCTGTTTGACGACTTCGCCCCCGTGGCTCCGGGCACGCCGGCCGCGGATATTCAGGCAGGGCAGCAGGCATGGCAGGCCTGCCTTGAGCTTGTGTCGGATGATCGCTTCCATTCCCTGCTGGACGAACTCATGCGGGCAGGCTGCCCCATTCCCGAGGCCGGTTACGAAATAACGGACGGAGCCCGCGTGCTGGGAGAAGCGGAGCTGGCCTGGCCGGACAGGCAGATCGGCATCGTGACAGAGGCCTATGCCTCTCTTGTGACCGCCGCTGCGCCGCTGGGCTGGACGCTATGGCCCGTTGAAACTCTGGATACCAGCCTCCTGCAACAAAAACTGGGGTAATACCTTATGGCCAAAGTCACCATTGCGGTTTCCGCGGACTTCTTTACATCCTTCGCCAGAATTCCCAGAAGGCAGCAGGGAAAAATCCTGACCTTTATCAACAAGTTCAGAACCAATCCCGAAATGCCCGGCTTCAATTACGAAAAGATACAGTCGGCCCGGGACAGGCGTCTGCGTTCCGTGCGCATCGACGATACCTATCGCTGTATCCTGCTCATGGCTGAAAAGGACCTTGTCTATATGCTGCTGTGGGTCGATCTCCATGATGACGCCTATGCCTGGGCACGGAATCGTGTTTGCAGCATCGATCCGCAGACAGGTGGCATTCAGATTCTGCTCGTGGAGCAGGAAGAACCCGCTGTTCCGGCGGAACCGGCCCCGACCGCGCTGGCCCGGCTGGATGATGCCAGTCTGGAGCGGCTCGGCATTCCGGCGGAACTCCACGGGCGTGTTCGCGCTGTACGCACGGAGGCCGATTTGCTGCGCCTTGAAGCACGCCTTCCTGCTCTCTCTTACGAGTCGCTGCATTTTCTCCAGGCAGGGGAACCGCTGCCGGAAGTTCTTGAGCTTTACGACAGCTGCCGGAACGAGACCGACAGGACGCCCCCGGCAAAAGAAGAACCTTCTCTGGAAAAGGCGCTGCACAATCCCTTTTCTCTACAGCATTTCATCGTCGATCCCGAAGAAAAGGAACTGACCGCCATGCTGGATGCCCCGCTGGAACGCTGGCGCGTTTTTCTGCATCCCTCCCAGCGGAATCTGGTTGAAAGAGACTGGGGCGGCCCTGTGCGTATTCTTGGCGGCGCGGGGACAGGCAAAACCGTTGTCGCCCTGCATCGGGCAAGGTGGCTTGCGACGCACCGCTGCGGCCCCGGTGAAAAAATCCTTTTCACGACATTTACCCGCACGCTTGCCGCCGATATCAGTGACCAGCTGAAACGTATCTGTGAACCGAAGATTATGGAGCGGATTAACGTCGTCAATCTGGACAAATGGGTCACAGATTTTCTGAAACGCCATGACTACGAATATGAAATCGACTATGGCGACAAGACGGACCGTCTCTGGGAACAGGCCCGCACGGCCCTGCCCGAAAATGACGCGCTGACGGCCTTGCCGACCTCTTTTTTCATGGACGAATGGAAATATGTCATTCAGCCGCAGGAAATTCTGACTCAGGCAGACTATTTTGCCGCCCAGCGCATCGGCAGAAAACAAAAACTGACCCGCAGACAGCGCAAGGATATCTGGCCTGTGTTTGAAGAGTTCCGCATTCTGCTGAACGAGAAGCGTCTGCGCCAGCCGGCCGATGCCATGCGCGAAACAAGAGAACTGCTGGAGCATGAGGGAAAAAAGCCCTACCGCGCCGTCATCGTTGACGAAGCTCAGGACATGAGCCGTCAGGCCTTCCGCCTGCTCAGAGCGCTTGTCGCCGAAGGGCAGAATGATCTCTTCATCACCGGCGACGCCCATCAGCGCATCTACGGACAGCCCGTCGTCCTTGGCAACTGCGGCATCGCCATCACCGGACGAGCCCGCAAGTTGCGCATCAACTACAGGACTACGGAAGAAATACGGCGTGAAGCAACATCCTTCCTCGCAGGCCTTTGCCCGGACGATCTCGACGGCGGACAGGATGCCAGAGAAGGCTGCGTTTCTCTCCTGCACGGTGAACGCCCCGTCACGCTGACGTATTCCACCGACGATAAGCTCTATGACCTCATTGCGGCGCATGTTGCCGCACTGACAGGCAAGGGAGTTGCCGCCAGAGATGTCTGCATCACGGCCCGCACCAACCAGAAATGCGAACACTGCGCGACCCTGCTCCGCGACAGGAACGTGCCCGTCTACATGCTGTCCGCCAGCAAGAGCGACAACAGAGACGCGGACGGTGTGCGTCTGGCAACCATGCACCGCGTCAAGGGGCTGGAGTTTGGCGCCGTGTTCCTACTGGACGCCGATCCCGCCTCTTTCGACGAGGATGCGGCCCCCCGGGAACAGGCACTCCGCTATGTGGCGGCCTCGCGGGCCAGAAAATATCTGTTCATCTGCAAGAGACAATAGAGCCTTTTCAGTTTGAAAAAAGGTGAAACGCGAGGCGGCGGCACAGCGCCGCCCGGCCCAAAGTGAGCGGAAAAACCGCGTTTTTTCCGCGAAACGACAGGCCGTATGGTTTGAAACGCACAGCGTTTCAAACTGAAAATGCTCTAGATGTTGTGTTCCAATAGGTTGTTCACCCTTTCCCAGTTCGATAAGTTGGAAGTTCCCACACAAAC
>CALVHG010000002.1 GCA_944327285.1 uncultured Desulfovibrio sp.
GTTTTTCCGCTCACTTTGGGCCGGGCGGCGCTGTGCCGCCGCCTTCGCGTTTCATCTTTTTCAAAGTTGAAACGCTCCAGGGCCTGTTAACACAAATTTTAAAAATAATTTCAATAGATAGAATAAACAGGCTGTACACACGCCATTTGTCTTTGGTGGCGGAGTCGCCTCGTTCTCCTGACTTTTCCCCCGATAAAAGCGCGCTGGGGAAGGGATGGGGGGCTTGGGGGGAAGGGCCCAGCCTTTTCGCAGCGAAGCGAGAAAAGGCGTTCTCGTAGTCCTCTCGCGCGAGCAGCGACCGGATGGCGGCCGCAGGCCGTGCCCGTTGCGACGAAGGAATGGGCATCGACAGCAGAGATGAGGGGTTTCCCTTCCCCCCAAAAATAAGTTGCGGATAGTGGTAACAGGCCTGATGAACGTCAGGGAAATGCAGACAGGGGAGGCGCATGGGGGCGACGCTTTTTGTAGCGGTGCTGACAGTGGAATTCAGTCTGGACGGCAACGATAACCTGAAAGGCAAGCGGCGCGTGGCCAACAGCCTGAAACAGAAGGTGCGCAATACCTTCAACGTTGCCATTGCGGAGGCCGGAACGGAAGACAGCCTGACGCGGCTGCGTCTTGCCGTGGCCTCGCTTTCCAATAGTGAAGCGCACTTGCGCAGTCGCATGGACAAATGCCTGCTGATGATGGAAGAGGTTTGTCCTGAGCGTATGACAGACAGTCAGGTGGAAATTTATGCTGCAGAGTGAAACCTTTCTGGATTATGTGCCGGAACGTTGGCGCGAGGATGCGCTGCGTATAGCCGAAGCCCTGCGGAACGGCGATCGTTTTATTGTTTCCGGGCATGTGAACCCGGACGGCGACGCGCTGGGAGCCGTGGCCGCGCTGGGGCATATCCTGCGCTTTCTGGGCAAGGAGTTCGTGCTTTACAGCGCCACGGGCATTTATGACTATCTAAAATTTTTGCCGCTGCCTGGCGTGTTGCGTAACAGCGTCGGCACACTGCCGTTTGCGCCGTCGATGGCTCTGGTGGCTGACTGCAGCGAGGCTCGGCGCGTGGGCGGCGATTTGGAGCCGCTGCTGGCGACCCTGCCGGTCGTCAACATCGATCATCATCTGGGCGAACCCATGCCGGCCGTGGCTCGCTGGATTGAGCCCGGAGCGGCGGCAACGGCCCAGCTTGCGGCCTATGTGGGCTTTGCCCTGGGCGTGCCGCCTGCGGGCGACTTTGCTCAGGCTGTCATGCTGGGGCTGATTACGGACACCGGGGGCTTCATGCACGGCAATACGTCGGCGGAAGTCCTGCGGCTGACGGCCCTGCTTGTGGAAAACGGCTGTGATTTGCACGGCATGCGCGAGCGCCTCGAAAGCTCGTGGAGCATGGGGCGGCTGCGCCTCTGGGTGCGGTCTATGGGCGGCATACGCTGCGCCCGTCAGGGCAGCATTGCGCTGTGCACCGTAACGCTGGAAGACTTGCGTCGTTGCGGCGCGCGCAAGGAGGATTGCGAAGGCATTGTGGAGCAGATCCGGCGCTTGCAGGGCGTGCGCATGGCGGCGTTTTTGCGGGAAGACGCGCCCGGCAGCTTCAAGCTGAGCATGCGTTCCAGCGGGACGACCAGTGTGCGGGATGTGGCGGCGCTTTTTGGCGGCGGCGGACACCGCAATGCGGCGGGCGGCCTGCTGACCATGCGGCAGGAGGATGCCGAGGACGCCGTGCTTGCGGCTGCCGCGGCGCAGCTGGACAAGGAAGAGGCAGCGGGGGACTGACGCTTCGCTGACAGCGGCTGCGGCATATTGACTTCTGCTCGGAATCTGTTGCTCCGGGCATTCTGATGTCTGTATATTCCCTCTGGGGAGTCGCTATTGTGACAGACCGCAGCGGGCAAGCGCGGCGCAGGCCGCAAGGTGCTATAATGAAAGATTTGTTCAGCAAGCTGGGCTCCCAGCTGAATTCGCAGTTCGGCAATGAGGTCAAGGAAAAGATTGGCGGCATGCTCGGCGGCATAGGGCAGAATCCGACGGCGCAGAGCATGAAGGACGGGCTGGCCGGTATGGCCGGAAGCGCGTCCCGCAGTGTCGGCAACGTGGCCAATGCCGCCGGCGGCTTCGGGGCGCTGCTTGGGTCCGCCGCCTTTGGCGGTTTGCTGGGGACGCTCATGTCCGGCAAGACGGCTCGCAAGGTGGCCAAAGGCGCGTTGGTGGTGGGCGGCACGGCGGCTGTCGGCGCGCTGGCCTGGAAAATGTTTCAGAAGTGGTCCGGCGGTTCCGCGCAGACCGTGGAGCCGGCGCGGGCGACTGTGATGCAGCCGGAGCTTGCGCCCCCGGCGCAGCAGGCGGCCCTGCCCATGCAGGACGACAGCGCCCGTCTGCTGCTGGAAGCCATGATCTTTGCGGCGCGTGCCGACGGACATATTGACGAAAACGAAAAGGCCCACATTCAGGAAGCGGCGGCGCGCCTGTTCCCCGGACAGAGCGCGGATGCCCTGGTGGCGCGTTCGCTGGAACAGCCCCTGGACCCCGGCGCTCTGGCTGCGCGTGTCCGCAACCGCGAGGAAGCTCTGGATTTGTATCGCATTTCCGCCATGATTACGGGGGGCGATCACTTTATGGAGCGCAGCTATCTTGATGCCCTGGCAGCCTCTTTAGGTATCGGCGCGGCCGAAAAAGCGACGCTGGATGCGCAGGTTGCGGAGTTTCGGCAGCAACAGGCGGCCATGTAACAGAAGCATGTCTCGGAGGCCTATAGTATGAAGCAATCTGCGGAACAGAAGCTGCGCTCCCGGCGGCGTGTCCTGCTTGCGGCACTGGTTGCGGCAGGCGTTGTCTATGCTGCTCCGGCTCTGCTGGGGCTGAATGCGGCCCAGGCTTACAGCCGTTATACGCGCCCAACGCGCTATACCCGCCCCACTCGTCCTACTCGTTACACGCGTCCGACCCGCTACACGCGCCCCTCCTATCCCCACGGGCATATGAACGGCGGGTATCGCGGGAGTTATCATGACGGCGGGCATCGCAATCCCGGCGGACTGGGCGGCTGGCAGCCTCGCTGATACATGACGACCTTCCATTTCGAGGGGCTGCCGTGGCCCCTGCGTATGACGCAGACGCCGTTGCGGGAAGCCGCGCGGCGTTTTTTTGCCCTGTGGCCGCATTGCTGTTCCGAGGCGGAGGCGGCGGCCGTCGAGTCTGCTCCCGGAGGCGGTTATGTCTGGCGCCTGGGAGAGCGCATGGTGCGCGAAGCGACGGAAGCCGCCTTCTTGTGCTCGTTTTCCATAGAAATGGTTATGGCCTGCTGCGAGCGTCGGTCTGATCTCTGGCGGCTGCATGCGGCCGCCGTTGCGGGATACGGTTGCGGTCTGCTGCTGTGCGGTGCGCATCGTGCGGGCAAAAGCGTGTTGACCACGCGCCTGATGGCCGACGGCTGGACCGGTTTCGGCGACGACATGGTTGCGCTGACGCGCGAAGGACAGCTGTTTTCATTTGGTATTGCGCCGCGTTTGCGTCTGCCGTTGCCCGCGTCATCCGTGCTGCGCGCCTATGTGGCGGCGCGCAGAGGCTGCGGCGACAGAAGCGCCGTATACCTGGATGCCGCGCAATCCGGCACGGCGCCGTGGGGAACAAGGCATGCCGCCCATGCGGTCGTGATCCTGCGGCGCGTGCCCTCCGGGCCGGTGCGTCTGCAGGCGTTGGAACCGACGGACGGGATAACGGCATTGTTGCAACGAAGTCTTTTTGACGAGGGGCAGGCCGGCGCGACGCTGCATGCGGCCTGCGCCCTGCTGGAACGCCTGCCGTGCGTGCAGTTGTCCTATGCCGATGCGGACAGGGCGGCGCAGTGTCTGACAGCCTGGGCCCGGCAGGGGCTGGCCGCTCCGGCGGCGGTTCCCGCGCCGCGCGCGGCGGCACGCCCGTCAGTTGGCCGGGAAGATGCGTTTGGGCAATCTTCGGTTCGGTGCTGGCGTCGATGCGAGGGCCCTGTTTTCAGGCAGGTGGATTTTGCGGGCTATCTGACCGACGCGCGGGGAAATGCTCTGTACCGCTTGACGCCGCTGGGCTGCGCTCTCTGGCAAATGCTGGAACAGCCGCTGAGCGAGGCGCAAGCCGTTTCCCTGCTGGTCGAAGCCTTTCCCTATGCGGGCCGCAAGCGCATTGCGCATGATGTGCGGGAGCTTTTTGAAGCCCTGCGCCGACGCGGCCTGACGGAACCGGCATAGTTTTTTAGAATCGAAGGATGTTGCCGCAAGGAGCGATAAAATCTCTTTGACTTGCGGGGGATCTGCGGCTATGGTGTGAACCTTGCGTATGACCAATTCTTCCCGACATTCTCAGAAATCCCCGCTGCCGCAACTGCACGGCGTCCTTGTCCTCGACAAGCCGTCGGGGCCTACGTCTGCCCGCTGTCTTTCTGCGCTCAAGCGTCTGGGGCAGAAGAAGATCGGGCATGCGGGCACTCTTGATCCTATGGCGTCGGGGGTCCTGCTGGTTCTGCTGGGCAATGCCACCAAGATTGCGGGCCATCTGCTGGCCGATGGCGGCAAGGTTTACAGCGGTACGTTTCGCCTCGGCCAGACGACCGACACCTGGGACAAGGAAGGCAGCGTTATTGCCGAGGCTCCCTGGGAGCAGGTGACGCCTGAACAGGTTCGGGATGCCGTCGCCGCCTGGCAGGGTGTGTCCGATCAGCTTGTGCCGCCGTATTCTGCAGCCAAGCATCAGGGGACGCCGCTGTACAAGCTGGCCCGCACGGGCCGGGAGGCTCCGCAGAAGGTCAAGCGCATAGAAATTTCGCATGCGGAAGTGCTGGAAATAGCCTTGCCGTATGTGCGTTTCCGGGTCGCCTGCAGTTCCGGCACCTATATTCGATCCTTGGCCCACAGCTTGGGGACGCGACTGGGGTGCGGAGCCGTGCTCACGGAACTGATCCGGGAATACAGCCACCCCTTCGGCCTGGATATGGCCTGCGGTCTGGATGCCGTGATGGAAGAACCCGCGCTGCTGGAACGGAGCGTGCGCCCCATTGCGGAGGCGCTTCCCCACTGGCCGCGCGTGACCGTTACGACGGAAGATGCCGCAAGGGTACGCAATGGCGTTGCGATTCCCTGTCATGCCGACGGCGACAGGGCCCTGCTGCTGGAGCAGGGAAACGCGCTGGCCCTTGCGGAACGTATGGAAACCGCCGCCGGGCCCCGCTGGGCCGTGTTACGGGGGCTTTGGAACTGAACTTCATCCGTAAAGGAGAACTGCTGTGGTGATGGACGCGAGCCAGAAGAAAACGATTATTGACACCCATGCCAAGCATGAGGGCGATACCGGTTCCCCGGAAGTGCAGGTGGCCCTGCTGACCGCCCGCATCGAAGGCCTGACCGGGCACTTCAAAGTGCACAAGAAGGACTTCCACTCCCGCACCGGCCTGCTCAAGCTGGTCGGCCAGCGCCGGAAGCTTCTGAACTACCTCAAGAAGAAGGATATTCGGCGTTATCGTGCGCTGATTGAAAAGCTGGGCCTGCGCAAGTAAGACCCGCAGAGACGGAGGGGGGCCCGGCGGCTCCCCTTCGCCGTGTCCGCCGATGAACGCATTGCCGTCGGCGGTCTGGATTCCGGCAAGGGCCGCGTGCCTTTCCGGGATGACGCTGCGGCAGAGAGCCGCGGCGAGCTGTGCCAACTGGAAGGGGGGTCCGGACGAAACAGGCAGTGCCGCTGCCCGTTTTGGGCGGAATCCCCTTCATTGCGAATAAGGAATCTACATGTTGCAAGATATTTTTTCTCCCACCCGCGTGACCGCCACTGTCGGCGGCAAGGAAATCATCTTTGAAACGGGCCGTCTCGCCAATCAGGCGCACGGCGCCGTCTGGGTGCAGTGCGGCGGCACGGTGGTGCTCGTGACGGTCTGCTCCCAGCCCCTGGAGTTCGACAAGGGCTTTTTCCCGCTGACGGTGGAGTATTCCGAAAAAATGTACGCTGCGGGCCGCATTCCCGGCAGCTTCTTCCGTCGCGAAATCGGCCGTCCCTCGGAGCGCGAAACGCTGGTTTCCCGTCTTATCGACCGCCCCATCCGTCCTCTGTTCCCCAAGGGCCTGAACGAAGACGTGCAGGTTCTGGCGAGCGTCATTTCCGCGGATCAGGAAAACGAGTCCGACGTGCTGGCGCTGACGGGCGCGTCCGCGGCCGTGATGCTGTCGCCCCTGCCCTTTGAAGGCCCCGTGGCCGGCGGGCGCATCGGCCGCGTGAACGGCCAGTTCGTGCTCAACCCCTCGTTTGAAGAGCAGAAGAACAGCGATCTGGATATCGTCTTTGCCGCCAGCGCCGACGCCCTGACCATGGTGGAAGGCGACGCGCTCTTTGTGCCCGAAGACGTCATTATTGACGCCCTCGAATGGGGCCGCCAGCAGATTCAGCCCCTTATTGAAGCGCAGCTCCGCCTGCGGGAACTGGCCGGCAAGCCCAAGATGGAATTTACGCCGCATGTGGAAAACGCCACGCTGGTGGAGCGCGTGCGCGAACTGGCTCTGGAAGCCGGCATTGAAGACGCTATGCGCGTGCCCGAAAAGCTGGCCCGCAAGGACGCCCGCAAGGCGGTAAAGGACAAGGTGCTGGCCGCCCTCAAGAACGATCCCGCCTGGGCGGAAGACGAAGCCGCTCTCCGCGAGAGCGCCGAAATTCTGGGCGATCTGGAAAAGAAGATTGTGCGCGCGCGTATCGTCAACGAAGGCACGCGCATTGACGGCCGTAAGGTCAACGAAGTGCGTCCCATCCAGATTCAGGCCGGCGTCCTGCCGCGCGCGCATGGTTCCGCTATTTTCCGTCGCGGGGAAACCAAGTCTCTGGTCGTGACCACGCTGGGTTCCTCCACGGACGAACAGCGCGTGGACAGCCTGTCCGGCGATGTGACCAAGCGTTTCATGCTGCATTATAACTTCCCGCCCTTCTGCGTGGGCGAGGTCAAGCCTGTGCGCGTGTCCCGTCGCGAAATCGGTCACGGCGCGCTTGCCGAAAAGTCCCTGCGGCCCGTGCTGCCCAAGGATACGGATTTCCCCTTCACGCTGCGCGTGGTGGCCGAAACTGTGGAATCCAACGGCTCGTCCTCCATGGCGGCCGTCTGCGGCGGTTCGCTGTCTCTCATGGATGCCGGCGTGCCTGTGTCGGCTCCCGTGGCGGGCGTGGCTATGGGCCTGATTAAGGAAGGCGACAAGTTCATCGTGCTGACCGACATCCTCGGCGACGAAGATGCCCTTGGCGATATGGACTTCAAGATCGCGGGTACCGCCGAAGGCGTGACCGGCGTGCAGATGGACATCAAGATTACCGGTCTGACCACGGACATCATGCGCGCCGCCATGCGCCAGGCGCACGAAGGCCGTCTGCACATTCTCGGCGAAATGGCCAAGGCCATTGCCGAGCCGCGCAAGGAGCTTTCGCGCTTTGCGCCGCAGCATGCCGAGATCTTTGTGAATCCCGACATCATCCGTCTGATCATCGGCCCCGGCGGCAAGAATATCAAGGCCATTACCACGGCCACCGGCGCGTCTGTGGACATTGAAGATTCCGGCCGCGTCTCCATCTTCGCGCCCACGGCGGATGCGCTGGAAAAGGCGCGCGAAATGATCAGCTACTACGATCAGCGCCCCGAAATCGGTCGTAACTATCAGGCCAAGGTCAAGAAGATTCTGGAAATCGGCGTGATCGTGGAAGTGCTGCCCAATGTGGAAGCGCTGGTGCATGTGTCCCAGCTGGATGTGAACCGCGTGGAACAGCCCGGCGACGTGGCCCATGTGGGCGAAGACATGCTCGTCAAGGTCGTGGAGATCAACGGGGATCGTATCCGCGCCAGCCGCAAGGCCGTGCTGCTGGAAGAACAGGGCCATCCCTGGAGCCCCGAAGACACCGCCCGTCCCCAGCGTGATCGCGGGGATCGCGGCGAGCGTGGGGATCGGCATGGCCGCGGCGGCCGCGAACGCCGTGACCGTGAGCGTCGCTAGGGGGAATCGTATGGCGAAGAAGACTGACAAGACAGCCCGCAAGCAGGACGTGACTGCTTCCGAAGGCGCGGCTCCCGCACAGGAAGCCGAAAAGGAAGTTTTGAGCGAGGAAGAGGCCCGGGCGCTGCTTGAAGGCCGGAATCGCATACATGCGGAAGCGTTGGGGCAGCAGTGGGCCGTGGTGCTGGGCGGTAATCCCGCGCAGCTCATGCCCAGCGTTGTTGCGCAGGTCATTTCCGAAGGCGGCACCCGCGCCGCGTGGCAGTGGCTGATCGGCGAGCAGGAGCACGTCGTCATGGCCTGGCCTTCGGATCAGCCTGTGCGGGCTGCGGTGGTCATGCGCGCGCAGGAGCGCGGCGGCCAGTTCAAGCCCTGCGATGCCTTCCCCCTGCTGGAAGGCCTGCCCAACGATCTGACCGTGGCCGAGGTGCACCCCTGGGAAGCCGGTTGCGGGGCCAATGTGGCCGTGACCATGATGGAAGGCAAGAATCCCATGTGGTTCTATGATCCCTTCTATCTGCGCGACAAGAATGATTTGACGCCCGACGTGACGCATACCTTCCTGCTTGCCGGGCTGGCGCTTGGCGTGCGCAAGGCTCTGCTGGACGACGTGACGATCACCCAGGGGCCGGAATATGACGCCTATGCGCTGCGCTGGTTGCAGGAGCATCCCGGCAAGACCCGGCTGGACGTGCCGCCTTACAAGGTCCCGCTCAACGGCAAGCATATGATTATGCCCGGTCGCGTGTTTGGCGAATATCAGATGCGCGCCACCGTCGAAGAGGTGCAGGATGTGCAGCTGGAAAAAATGCCGCTGAAGCTGCTGCGCCTGAGCTTCCCCTTCAATGATCGGCCGCCGCTGCAGCTGCCGGTCTATGCGTCGGCGCTGGTGCTGGGCGACTACCAGCCCAAGGCCGGGGAAGATGTCGATCTCTATGTCTGGCTGCAGGGCCGGGTGATTGATTTCGATCCGCAGGAAGACGCTTAGAGGGGCTTTGTTTGTTCTGGGGGGAAGGAAACCCCCTTGGCTAGCGCGCAAGGGGTGTTTCCTTCCCCCCAGGCCCCCCATCCTTCCCCCAACGCGCTTTATTCGGGAGGATGGACACTGAAACGTTTCCCCCGGTAATCGTCCCCGGCAGTGCGAAAAGTGGAAATGGTCGGGGTGTAGAGCCTTCCAAACTGAAAATGCTCTGGAAATAAAAAGGGCGCTGCGTACCTGCAGGTACGCAGCGCCCTTTTCTGTTCATACCGGTAATGGTGGGGCAGAGCGTTTTGCAGCACAGCGCCGCCCGGCCCAAAGTGAGCGGAAAAACCGCGTTTTTTCTGCGAAACGACAGGCCGTATGGTTTGAAACGCAACGCGTTGCAACTGTAGCCTAGTCAAGGCGGACAGCCTCCAGCAGCCGGTTGCTGTCGTAATCCGTATCAATAAAAATGCGCTGAAAGGCGTTTTCGTCGCATATGGCGTCATAGCGCGCGTTTTCCGCAAGCAGAAAATCTTTTGTGCACCAGCTGTCGTCCCGGCGTTGTTCTATGGCGCAGGCATGTTGCAGTATGTCCGCAACGTGATTTTCTATGTACCTCCGGCTCATGACAAGGCAGAAAGCGCGGATTTCCTGCAGGTAGTCGTTTGAAAGATCGTCTTTCCAGTTGCGCGGTATATAGCCGCCCTCGACCACAAGATGCTGTCTGTTTTCGATGGTTGTTTTGAGCATTTCCCGGACAATCGGCCACAACAAGATTTCCAGCTTATCGTCGTCTTCAGGCGTGAGATACGTGTTGCCGCTTCTGATCAGTCCCATTTTTAAAAGATCTACCGACAGGCAGGGATAGCCGCGGCGCTCAATAATCTTTTGCGCCAGCAGGGTCTTGCCCGTATGTGTCGCGCCCGTAATCAGAACAATCATTGCGTCTTTTGTGGGGGAAGAGTTTTTCAGCAAAAACGCAAGGCGAAACACTGCGCCGCTTTTTTTACTGTTGGGCTGCGCGGCGATTGCGGAGATACTGCTGCACGGCGCGGTTATGTTCGCCCAGGGTCTTGCTGAAGGAGTGCTCGCCTCCGTCCGTCTTGGCAACGAAATAGAGGAAATCGTGCTTTTCCGGGGTAATGGCCGCGGCGAGAGCGGTTATGCCGAAAGAGCAGATGGGGCCGGGGGGCAGACCGGGGCGCTGATACGTGTTGTAGGCATTGCTTGTATCGTCGAGATGCTTGCGGCGCAGATTGCCTTCAAAGTAGCGACCCAGCCCGTAGATGACGGTCGGATCAGCCTGCAACAGCATGCCGCGTTCCAGGCGATTTGCGTAAACGCCGGCCACGCGGGGGCGTTCGGCCCGGACGGCGGTTTCTCGCTCTACGATGGAGGCCAGAATAACCCAGCGCCGGAGAGTGGCGGTATCGGGCTTTTTGCCGTCGGGCCAGAGGGGGGCGGCCTTGAGCCAGAAAGTATCCACCATGCGCCCGGCCACGGCGCGCGCCTGCGCCTTGTCCGGCACATCGGCCTTTTTCAGCAGATAGGTGTCCGGCATGAGGAAGCCTTCGGCGGAATCAAATGGAATGCCGTAATGCCGCAGAAAGGCGGGATCAAAAATGACTTCCCGGAAATCTTCGGCCCGAACAAGGCCCGCTTCTTCCAGCACTTCGGCTGTCTGCCACCAGGTCAGCCCTTCGCGCACTGTCACGCGGAAAAGAATGGGATGCCCGTTAACAAGGGTGTCCAGGATCTGCTCCGGCGTCCAGCCGCTGTTGAGCGCAAAGCGGCCGGCCTGCATGCGGTGTTCCCATTTTTTATAGCGGGCCAGAAGGCGGAAATAGAGCTCGTTGGAGATCAGTCCCTGTTTCTCCAGCCGTACGGCGACGGCGCGCATGCTGTCCCCCGGAGCGACATCAAAAACGCACTCGCGTCCGGGCTGCTCCGGCGACGTATGCAGAAAGCGGTAGCCTTCATAAGCGGCAAAGCCGGCCGCCCCGGCGCAAAGCAGAACAATCAGGGCCAGGAGCTTGAAGAAGAGCTTCATGCGGGCATCCTCTGGTCGGGGGGCAGGGACAGAAAGGATTGCAGGATACGCACGGCGGCCTGCTGATCGAGCACGGCTTTGCGTCGGGAGTGCTGCACCCCGGCTTCGCGCAGATCGGACCAGGCTTCTTCGGAACTGAGAAATTCGGGCATGAAATACAGGGGGACGGAGAGGCGGCGCTTGAGACGCTCCGCCACCTTGCGCACCTGCCGCGTTGTCAGGCTGTCGCTGCCGTCATCCAGCAGGGGAAGGCCCATGACGACGGCCTCGACGCCTTCGCTTTCGGCCAGGGCCGCCAGCGCGTCAAGAAGGGCCTTGCGCCCGGAAAAATCATCCAGGCGCAAGGTTTTCAGCGGGTAGGCCAGCACGCCGCCGGGATCGCACGCGGCGAGTCCGGTGCGGGCGAGGCCGTAATCAATGCCGAGGCATTTCATGAGGTTTGGACTAGAGGCCCATTTTGGCCCGCACATCCTCAAGGGTGGCGGAGGCAAAGGCCCGCGCCCGGTCGTTGCCGTCCGCGAGAATGGCGCGGACGCGATCGGTGCTGAGCGTGGCGCGGCGTTCCTGCAGAGGCGCCAGAAACTCGCCGAGATGCTTCAGGAAGCGCTTTTTGCAGTCCACGCAGCCAAACGTGGCTCCCGTACAGCCGCTGCGGATTTCTTCCTGTTCTTCCTTGCTGGACAGCAGGAGGTGATAGGGGAAGAGGTTGCAGATGTCGGGGTTGCCGGGATCGCTCTTGCGCAGGCGGTTTTTGTCCGTAAACATGCCGCGGACCTTGGCCTCGATATCGCTCATGGCGTCGCTCAGGAAGATGCCGTTGTTATAGCTCTTGGACATCTTGCGGCCGTCGAGGCCGGGGCATTTGGCGGCGGGCGTCAGCATCGCCTGCGGTTCCGGGAAGGTTTCGCCGTAGAGATAATTGAAGCGCCGGGCAATTTCCCGCGTCAGCTCCATGTGAGGCAGCTGATC
The DNA here is from genome assembly GCA_944327285.1 of uncultured Desulfovibrio sp. Classification (GTDB taxonomy): domain Bacteria; phylum Desulfobacterota; class Desulfovibrionia; order Desulfovibrionales; family Desulfovibrionaceae; genus Desulfovibrio. Next base: position 11,960 of record CALVHG010000002.1, read on the forward strand.
CTCGCCCACGGGCACGCCGTGCGGCTTGTACATGAGAATATCCGCGGCCATCAGCACAGGATAGCACAAAAAGCCCGCGTTGCCGAGGTCCTTGTTGCTGATCTGCTGCTGCTGTTCCTTGTAGGTGGGGTTCCGCTCCAGCCAGGATACCGGCGTGATCATGGACAGCAACAGAGAAAGCTCGGCGTGTTCCTTGACGGCGGACTGCCGGAAGATCACGCATTGTTCGGGATCAAGACCGGCGGCAACCCAGTCTTTCACCATCTCGTCGATATTATCCCGCACACGGGAGGGGTCCGCGTAGTCGCTGGTCAGGGCATGCCAGTCGGCGACGAAGAAATAGGCTTCTTCCGTGCGTTGCAGCTCCACATAATTTTTCAGCACGCCGAAATAATGGCCCAGATGCAGCGGGCCAGTGGGGCGCATGCCGGAAACGGTGCGGGGACGTTGATTGCTCATGGGAATCCTTCCTGATGGTTCGCGGGCCGGGCCTGCGGGCCCGGCGTGACAAACGGATCCGCCCTACAGAGGGGGCAGACCGAACAAAGAAAACAGCGTATTCAGGCACAGCAGCATGACGGGGCGCAGCAGCTTGTCCAGCAGGCCCGCCGCCATCAGCCCTATAAGAATGACCATGCCGTAGCGCTCCACGCTCATATAGCGGGCCGCGGTGCCGGGAGGCAGAAAATACGCCAGCACCCGGCTGCCGTCCAGCGGCGGAATGGGCAGCATATTGAGGCAGGCCAGCCCGACGTTGATGATCGCGCCGGAGTATAGGGCGTTGGCGATAAAAGCCGATGTGGCGCTGAGTGTCAGCCAGTCCAGAATACTGCTCAGCAGCGCGGCCATGCCGACGGCCAGCAGCAGATTGACGCCCGGTCCGGCCAGCGCCACCAGCATCATCCCCTTGAGCGGGTTGCGAAAATAGCGGGGATCAACCGGCACGGGCTTGGCCCAGCCGAAAACAAAGCCTCCCAGCATGCTGGTCAGCACAAAGACCGCAAGCCCCAGCGGATCGATATGCGGCAGGGGATTGAGAGTCAGACGGCCCATAAAGCGGGCCGTAGGATCTCCTAGTTTGTTTGCAACCCAGCCGTGCGCCACTTCATGCAGGATAATGCCGAGCAGCGCGGGAATGAAAAGCACGGACACGCGCTGCACCGTTGCAAAGATATCAAAATCCATCATGGGCGGCTTGTATCATGGGCATAGCGGTCTGTCGAGCCGATGCCGAGGGGCAGGGCGCTTACTGCTTTTCCTGCTCTGAGGCATCCTTTCGGGCTTCTACGTCATGCAGCATGCGCAAAACCAGATCCGCCATGGGCTGGGGGTCCACATCCATAGTCCGGGGAAAGGAAATGCCGCGCTCGGCCATAGCGGTCTTGAGCGCCTCCAGATTGCCCAGGCCGGCCATGGAAATCGCCGTCGCGGCGCTGATGCGATTCATGGAAAAATTCCGCAGAATATCCCGCAGCCGTTCTTCTTCCTTCTGCGCGGCGAGCGCGCGTTCATCCACGGCGGGCTTCTTTTTTCCGAAACCAAACATTCTCTGTTGCTCCTTTGCACCTTGCGGTGCCGCAAAACATAGGCGTTCACACAAAAAAGGAGCGTGCCCCTTCGCGTTCCGTCTGTCCAGTGTCTGACGACTGTCGCGGGAAAAGCGGCGACGCTCGACGAACCGGCTTTCTGAAGAACTCGCGCCGGGAAACGGCGGGACCGGTTATGCGAACAAGGTAAAACGCTCTAGCCGGCAGAAGCCACCTTGCGCACCAGCAGCCGGTCGTCCGGCCAGATGCGGCGATCCGGCGTCAGCAGCTCGCCGTCGCGCGCCACCAGAGCGCATTCTTCCGCGATATCCAGCGATGCGAGCAGCTGTCGCGCCGTTTTGGGACGCGGCAGCGAAAGCAGGCTATCTTCGGGCTGCAACAGCACGGTCACACGTGCGCCCGTGTGCTCCGGCACACGAATGAGAGGGCTTTTTTCGTCAGACATGGCACTTCCTGCGGCTGAAGGTTCCAACAAGAGCAATTTCAGGTTGAAACGCGCGTTGCGCTTCAAAGCATACGCCCTGTCGTTTCGCGGAAAAAACGCGTTTTTTCCGCGCACTGCGGGGCTGGCGGGGCTGTCCGCCGCCTTCGCGTTTACCCTTTTAAGGGGAAACGCTTTAACACAAAGATACGATGCCGTTTCCGGAGAAATACGGAGGGCGTTCCGCCCCTGTCAGTTCATGGCAAAAGCATAGTACAATGCGGCCATGAGCGCCATGCTCAGGGCACGCAGCCCCTGATTGGCCAGAATCAGGCGCAAGGCCAGCTCCGGCCGGAAAAAGCCCGCATAGGCTGGCAGCTGGTGGCGTATAGCGCGCATGGGAGTGGACAGAATGTTCCCCACCATCAGCGCCATGACAATATCCTCCGGAGCCAGTCCCCCGGCCTGCAGGGCGGACCCTGCCGCGCCCAGAGCTGCTCCAAGTTCGGCGGCCAGATGCAGCAGAATGATGCCCAGCGCCTGCGGCTTGATAATGGGCAGCCAGTCCAGATGGCGGCCCAGCCACGCCTCGGCCGCGGCAAATGCGCCGTACCGCTGCAAGAGATACATAAGGATATAAACGGGCACAGTAAACAGGACAAGGCGGGGCAGACGGCGCAGGAAACGCCGCCAGGCCTTCTGAAAGGCTGCGCTCCAGATCGCGCCGCCGACCTGTTCCGGCTCGCGGGGGGCGGCGTTGAGGGGCGCGGGCGGCAGCAGACGCCGGGCAACCGCTACGGTAAAGGCTGTGCGCAAGATAGCCGCCGCCAGTGTCAGGCCGACATAAATCACGGCCGGAAAGCCGAGCACCGGCCAGGTCAGCAGAAAGATGGTAGGGGTATGCACCAGATAGGCGGGCAGGCTGTTGAACAGATTCGCCAGCATGAGTTCCCGGCGATCCAGTTCGCCGCGCTGATGACTTTCGGAAAGCAGTCCGTTTGCCCCGGCAGGGGACACAAAGGCCAGCGCAAAGGCCGCGCCCGCCACTTCCCGCAAATGGGCGGCGCGGGCCAGCGGCGCGGACAGCCGCGCCAGATGGCGCGTCCAGCGGAGCGATTCAAGCACATTGGCAACCAGCAGGCCGAAGGCCATTCCCAGAAGCAGACGACACAGAGGCCAGCCCAGCGCCTGCCAGTATTGCAAGAGCGAATCCGTCATGAAAACTCGATATTACGCATTCTCCGCCGAAAAACCGGTATCTTCGGGGAGATCGGGACGGGCGGCTTCCGTGCGGGCGAGCTCGTCGCAACGTTCGTTTTCCGGGTGTCCGGCATGGCCCCGCAACCAGTGAAACGTCACTTCATGGCGTTGCAGGAGCGCGGGCAGGCGCTGCCAGAGATCCACATTCTTCACGGGTTTCTTATCGGACTTGACCCAGTTCTTTCGTTTCCAGCCCCAGAGCCACCCCTTGCTGATGGCATGGCAGACATATTGCGAATCCGTATACAGGGCCACGACGCAGGGTTCGCGCAGCAGGGCCAGCGCCTCCAGCACCGCGCTGAGCTCCATGCGGTTGTTGGTCGTCAGGCGCGCGCCGCCGGAAATTTCCTTGCGGTGTTCCGTACCGTCCAGTTGCAGAATGGCTGCCCAGCCTCCGGGGCCGGGATTGCCAAGACAGGAGCCGTCCGTATAGATGGTGACATTTTTCATGAACGTCTGAAAAACTGTGTGGAAAGGAAGCGGGAGAGACAAAAAGAGCAGGGGAGACGGGAAAATGCCTTCCTGAACAGGGCCTGTGTGCCACAGGCAAGGACGGCAGGCAACGATTTTTTCATCCTGCGCCCGACCTGCCGGAATGCGGCCGCAAAGGCAAAAACACAAGGCGAAGAAGAAAAGCTGGCGCGGTGCCGCCGTCTCGCGTTTTACCTTTTTCAAAGATGAAACGCTCTAAATAAAACGCGCTGGGGAAGGGGGCTTGGGGGAAGGGAAACCCCTCTCGCGTTAGCAGCGACCGAATGGCGGCCGCAGGCCGTGCCCGTTGCGACGAAGGAAGCTACGGGCATCGACAGCAGAGATGAGGGGTTTCCCTTCCCCCAAAAAATCAGTCAATATAAAATCGACTTAGTAGCGGTACATGGCGCTCTTATAGGGGCCGTCCACGTTCACGCCGATGTAGTCGGCCTGTTCCTGGGTGAGGCGGGTCAGCTTTGCGCCGAGGCGGCCCAGATGCAGGCGGGCCACTTCTTCATCCAGTTCCTTGGGCAGGGTGTACACCTTGGTTTCCAGCTTTTCGGTCGCCAGCTTGATCTGCGCGAGGGTCTGGTTGGTGAAGCTGTTGGACATGACGAAGCTGGCGTGGCCGGTGGCGCAGCCGAGGTTCACCAGACGCCCTTCGGCCAGCACAATGATGCTGCGGCCGGACTTGAGCGTCCACTTGTCCACCTGCGGCTTGATGTTCAGCCGGGTGACGCCGGGAGTCTTTTCGAGGTAGGTCATTTCGATTTCGTTATCGAAGTGGCCGATATTGCAGACGATGGCTTCGTCCTTCATACCTTCCATGTGCTTGCCGGTGATGACGTGATAGTTGCCGGTGCAGGTCACGTAGATGTCGCCGTAGGGGAGGGCGTCTTCCACAGTCGTGACTTCAAAGCCTTCCATGGCGGCCTGAAGGGCGCAGATGGGATCGATTTCCGTCACCAGCACGCGCGCGCCAAAGCCGCGCATGGACTGGGCGCAGCCCTTGCCCACGTCGCCATAGCCGATAACGACAACCACCTTGCCGGCCACCATGATGTCGGTGGCGCGCTTGATGCCGTCGGCCAGGGATTCGCGGCAGCCATAGAGGTTGTCGAACTTGGACTTGGTCACGGAGTCGTTCACGTTGATGGCGGGGAAGAGCAGCTGACCTTCCTTTTCCAGCTGATAGAGACGATGCACGCCCGTGGTGGTTTCTTCGGACACGCCCTTCACGCGTTCGGCCACTTCATGCCAGTGACGCGGATTTTCCTTATAGCGCAGGGCAAGGCGGTCAATCACGCACTGGAATTCCTTGTTGTCATAGGTCTTTTCGAGGATGGAGGGATCGTTTTCCGCTTCCACGCCCTTGTGGATCAGCAGAGTGGCGTCGCCGCCGTCGTCCACAATCAGATCCGGACCCTTGCCGTCGGGCCAGGTGAGGGCCATTTCCGTGCACCACCAGTATTCTTCCAGGCTTTCGCCCTTCCAGGCGAAGACTTTGGCCATGCCCTGTTCCACGATGGCGGCGGCGGCATGATCCTGCGTGGAGAAGATGTTGCAGGAAGCCCAGCGGATGTCCGCGCCCAGTTCGTAGAGGGTCTTAATCAGCATGGCCGTCTGGATGGTCATGTGCAGGGAGCCGGTCACGCGCAGCCCCTTCAGCGGCTTCTGCGGACCGTATTTCTTGATGCACTCCATCAGACCGGGCATTTCGCGCTCGGAAAGCTGCATTTCCTTCTTGCCGAAATCGGCAAGGCTCATATCCGCCACTTTGTGGTCCAGCGAAAGATCAAGGGCCTGAGTCATTGTAAATCTCCTTGAGAAAGTGTGGGCGTATCCCCGGCGCAGCCGGAAACCAGCAGCAGCAACGACAGGTCGCGCCCCACAGGTTGACGAGTACAGGATAAAAGACTGAAACCGGCGCGCCGCAAGCCGTCGGTCAGCTGGTCTTCATCAAAGCCGAGCCAGCGGTCGCCGTAGCGGCTGCGCATGGTTTCGTCATCATGACGAAGAAAATCCGCCACAAAAAGGCGCCCGCCAGGCGTCAGAATGCGGCGCACCTCGCGCAGAACTTCCACAGGATCGGAAAGATGGTGCAGCACAAGGTTGATGCAGACGAAGTCCGCCTCATGGTCCCGCAGCGGTAGATGATCCAGCTCGCCGATGCGCAGCGAAAGGCGGTTCTCGTTCGTCAAATCGGCAGGCGCAAAACGGCGGCGGCATATGTCCAGCATACGGGCGGAACCGTCCACGCCGACAAGCGTTCTGGCGCGCGGCAGAAGCCGCTCCAGCACCGCGCCGGTGCCGCAGCCGAGATCCACGGCAACCCCGCAATCCTGCGGCACCGCGGCGCATACGGCGGCGGGCAGGTCGAACTCTCCGAGCACTTCCCGGTTCAGTTCGTCCCAGTCTTCCGCAATGGCGTTGAAGAACTGGCGCGTGCTGCGCGCCCGCTCTTCTATGGTATGCGCCGCCGTGCGCAAATCCGCGCTCATGGCGGGGTCGGCCTGAATAAACGGCAGCACGGCCCGCAGAAAGTCCCGCGCCTCGCCTGCGGGCGCGGCGCAGTAAAAGACCCAGAGGCCGTCCCGGCGGGAGGTCAGCAAGCCCGCTTCGGAGAGAATCTTCAAATGCCGGGAAATCCGCGACTGCCCCATATTCAGGATGCGCACGAGCTCGTTGACCGACAACTCGTAATGCAACAAAATATGCACAAGACGCAGCCGCGTTTCATCGGAAAGAGCCTTGAAATAAGAAAGAGCCATGCCAGCGCCTGCGGATTCGGTTAGTGTATCAAATTTGCTTGATGTAAATATTAGCTTATCCTGATATAGTCAAGCATTTCCTTGCGTCCGGCATAAAGGAGCCTTTTCATGAGCAAATCCGAAGAACACAGCCCCACCGGAGCCAGGGAACGCGCTCTGGATCTGATGCTGCGCCACGCGGAAGCGCGCGAACGCCCGGAGAAGGCCGAGCGTAAACGCGCCGGAAAGACCGGCCCGGCGGCGCGCCCTCCGGCTGCGCCCGAACCGCTGGTGCAGCCGCGCCCGCAGGCCCCGCAGCGCCCCCAGCCCCCGGCCCGGCGGGAGTCCTGGCGCGGCAAGCGGGAGCTGACAGCCGAGGAGCGGGAGCAGCGCCGCAAAATGGGCCCCCTGACGTCGGAGCGTGTGCTGGACGGCGTTTTGCGCGGGCTGGGCAGCTCGCCGGATCAGGCGCGCCTTTCGCTGCTGTGGCGGCACTGGGAAATTGTCATGGGCGCGGAGCTCGCGCCGCTGGCCCGTCCTCTTGGGCATCGGGACGCTATCCTGCTGGTGGGAGCCGACGATGCCATGAGCCTCCAGGAGCTGCATCTTCAGAGCGACGAAATACTGGAGCGGGTCAACGCCTTTATGGAAAAGCCCTTTTTCCGCTCGGTGAAAGTCTCGCTCATTCTCGGCAAGACCGAGCTGGACGGCCCTCTGCGCCGCGCCGCCGCCTTTGAGGAAGACTGCCCGCCGCTGCCCCGCTCCGCCGCGGACGGCCGCTATCTTGGCAACATGGACCCCGACTCTCCGGTTGCCCGCGCCTACGCCCGTTTTGCCGCGCGCCGTCGTTAGAGCATTTTCAGTTTGAAATGCTTCGCATTTCAAACCATATGGCCTGTCGTTTCTCTTTTGGCCGGGCGGCGCTGTGCTGCCGCCTTCGCGTTTCATCTTTTTCAAAGTTGAAACGCTCTAAACGCCTGACATGGGTCTCCCGGCAGAATCAGGCAAGAATCCGCGCATTCCGTCTCTTCTCTTCGCAGCGCCGCAGCCGTATCCTTGCACCGCTGCCGGCGCGACGGCAGCAAGGAGAAAATCTGGTATGAGCAAAAACATTCTCGTTATCTCGACCAGCCCGCGCAAGAACGGCAATTCCGCGCTGCTGGCAGAAGAATTTGCCAGGGGCGCGGCGGATGCCGGGCATAAGGTGGAGATCATCACGCTGCGCGATAAGAACATCGGCTTTTGCCGCGGCTGTCTGAGCTGCGTCAAGACGCAGCGCTGCGTCATACAGGACGATGTCGCCGACATTATCGCCCGCATGAAGCAGGCCGAGGTTATCGCCTTTGCCACCCCTGTTTACTACTTTGAAATGTCCGGCCAGATGAAAACGCTGCTGGATCGCAGCAACCCGCTGTATACGTCCGAGTATGCTTTCCGCGACATTTATCTGCTTGCCAGCGCGGCGGAAAACGACGACAGCGCCGTGGACGGTCCCATCAACGGGCTGAAGGGCTGGATAGCGTGTTTTGAAAAATGTTCCTTCAAGGGCGCTGTCCGCGGCGTGGGCGCGACGGCCCCCGGCGACATCCGGCAGCACGAAGCCGTCCTGGAGGCTGCCTACCAGATGGGGAAACAAGCCTAGGAACACGGTAAGCGCAAGAAAACGAGCAGGCCTGTCTTTACAGGAGCGTCATTGCCTGATAGGCGAAATGGCCCGGCGGCGTGTCGCAACGCCGCCATGTCATTTTCGGAGGTTCGCATGAAGCGCATCGATCTTGGCCCGACGCCGCTCGTCTATCCCCTGCCTGCCTTTCTCGTGGGAACATACGACAGTGAGGGCAGAGCCAATATCATGACTGTAGCCTGGGGCGGCATCTGCTGCTCCGAGCCGCCCTGTATCGCCATTTCCGTTCGTCCGGGGCGCTACAGCCACGATGCCATCCTTGCCCGCAAGGCCTTTACGGTCAACGTGCCGTCCGTGGCTCTGGCCGGAAAGGTCGATTTTGCGGGCATGGCCTGTGGAAAAAACAGCGACAAGTTTATGGAACTGGGCCTGACGGCGGAACGCTCTTCCCGCGTGGACGCTCCCTGCGTGGCCCAATGTCCGCTTATTCTGGAATGCAGCCTGCGCCATACGCTCGAACTTGGCAGCCATACCCAGTTTGTAGGCGAGATTCTCAATGTCAGCCTGCTGGAAGTCTGTCTTGAAGACGGCGCGCCGGATATCCAGAAGATTGATCCGCTTCTTTATGACGGCGGACAGAAACGCTACCACTGCGTCGGCGAGCCCGTGGGCCGGGCCTTTTCTCTCGGCAAACGTTTCATGGGACGCGGTTAGAGCGTTTTGCCTTTGAAAAGGTAAAATGCGAGGCGGCGGGCACAGCGCCGCCCGGCCCGGAGCGAGCGAGAAACAGCGTTTTTTCCGCGAAACGACAGGCCGTATGGTTTGAAGTGCGAAGCATTTCAAACTGAAAATGCTCTAGACGCTCCGCTCACATCAACGCCGCATTGCGGCCATAAAGAGAACTGCCATGAGCGCATCCAAAGTCTATTTTACCGACATGCGTTGCCCCGTGGGCACCAGCCTGCTGCAAAAGCTGACCAAGCTGATGCACAAGGCGGGCATTGATGCCATTGATATGGAAAGCAAGTTTGTTGCCATCAAGCTCCATTTCGGGGAGCCGGGCAACCTGTCCTTCCTGCGTCCCAACTTTGCCAAGACCGTGGCCGATCTTGTAAAGGAAAAGGGCGGTCTGCCCTTCCTCACCGACTGCAACACCCTCTATGTGGGCCGCCGCAAGCATGCGCTGGAGCACATGACCGCCGCGCAGGAAAACGGCTATTCGCCCCTGTCCACCGGCTGCCAGATTATCATCGGCGACGGTCTCAAGGGTACGGACGACATCGAAGTGCCCGTGACCGGCGGCAAGCACTTCACCAGCGCTAAAATCGGCCGCGCCGTCATGGACGCGGACATTTTCATTTCCCTGAATCACTTCAAGGGGCATGAAATGACCGGTTTTGGCGGGGCTATCAAGAATATCGGCATGGGCTGCGGCAGCCGCGCGGGCAAAATGGCCATGCACAGCTGCGGCAAGCCGACCGTGGACCCGGAAAAATGCCGCGGCTGCAAGACCTGCTCTCATTACTGCGCGCAGAGCGCCATCAGCTTTGGCGAGGATCACAAGGCCAGCATCGATCACGACAAGTGCGTGGGCTGCGGCCGCTGCATCGGCACCTGTAACTTCGACGCCATCAGCAATGCCGTCGATGCCGAAAGCACCATCCTCAACGAGCGCATGGCCGAATACGCGCAGGCCGTTCTGGCCGGGCGTCCTCACTTCCATATCAGCGTGGTGAATCAGGTTTCGCCCTGCTGCGACTGCCACGGCGAAAATGACGCCGCCGTTGTGCCCGATCTGGGCATCTTTGCCAGCTTCGATCCCGTTGCGCTCGACCACGCCTGTATCGACGCGGTCAACGCCGCCCCCGTGCTGCCCAATAGCGCTCTTGCCCAGTGCGAGCATAAGCACAACGACCACTTTACCGACATCCACCCCACCACCCACTGGCGCAGCCAGCTGGAGCACGCCCAGAACCTCGGCTTGGGCAACATGGATTATGAACTGATTACCATCTAGGGGCAGGTCCATTTTACTTTTTGAGGGGGAAGGAACCCCTTTTGCTCGCGGCAAAAAGGGGTTCCTTCCCCCTCAAACTCCCCCATCCTCCCCAAAACCCGCCCGCTGTGTATAGCAAAGCGAGCGCAAGTCTCGATATTTTTTCGGCATATCGGAACGCGATATTGAAATAAATACAAAAAGAGGCCGCCCCGGAATCTCTTCCGGGGCGGCCTCTTCGCGTTTACATTTGCGCCGTTTTCGGCCATGCGGCAATGGCCGCGCGTAATTCGTTCAGGAAACGGCAGACGTGGAAGCCGTCGCAAACGGCGTGATGCGCCTGCACGGCCAGGGGCAGCATGGCGCTGCCGTTCTGGAGCGTGTATTTCCCCAGCGTAAAAATGGGCGCCAGCCAGTCAAACCCTTTTCCAAGGTTCAGGTTGAAGCCGGTGAAGGATTCCCAGGGAATCATGGAAATGGAAAAGATATTCTTTGGCATGTCCGAAAGCTGCTGACGGCAGCCCTGCGCAAGCAATCTGCGATTTTCTTCATATGTCGCCAGAAAGGCCTTGAAGCCTCCGCTGCAATCGCCATGCAGACAGGAAAAGGTTTCGGTCTTCGCGTCAAACAGCGTGTAGCTTGGGAGCAGCATATCAAAAATGCCGGGCTGTCCGCCATCGTCAAGGGCGTATCTGAATTCTTCATGAGCGTTGACGCCGGCCGACAACAGATAAATAAGGGAAGGATACAGCTTCTCTCCGGATTCCAGAATGGGCGAGATATCCACGGAAACCGTCATGCTCCAAGTGCAGGGCGTTTCCGTCATGAACTGGCGGAACAGGTTCTCCCGCGCCCAGGTTTTTCTGTCTACCAGACGAAAATTCATACGTATCTCCCGGAACGCCTCGCGGCCGGAAACAGGGCAAAAAAAACGGGAGCGCCTTACGGCAGCCCCCGATAACACGGAAAATTGTGCGCCAGCTCTGTTCCCATGGCGCGGTGCGCTCGTAGCGCAGAAAACAACAGAGCGAAATCTTGAGCAACGCAGCTCGGCGTTGCGGAGAAGCCTTTTACAGAAGAAGGGCGTTCTCGTCAAGTATTTTTTGCTCTCCTGTAAGAAAAAAGATTCGACCGTTCCGTGGCGGCGTTTTGTCCGGGCAGCGCCCCGCGCTTATTCGAGCACTTCCAGATAGCGCACGCCCACATGGGCATCGGGACGTTCAGGGTGACGCTTGCCCCGAATCTCTCCGGTAATCCTGACCCTGCTGGCGGGCGTCACTTCCAGCGCGCCAAAGACATGCGGCGGAATATTCACGGTGATGGAACCGCTGTCATCCTTGAAGGTATAGCGGTCCCTGTTCAGATGCTCGGTAATATTGCCCGTCAGCACACAGGTGGTTCCTTCGGGAGCCTCCGAGGCGGCCGTCGCCGTGGCAACCTGTGTCGCAGCCGCGCTGGGTCCGCGGAAAGCGGCCCATGCGGGGCTTGCCAATACGATGATCAGACAGCAAAGCAACAAGAAGCGCATGTTTCCTCCCTGGTTGCGTGAAAATAAACGGCTCCGCATTTTCGCAACGCTGCGGACGGGAGCCGCTTCGGGGCGCGGATATCTACGGTTCTCCCTGTTGGCTGGACTGCACGCGTTGGGAGAACAGCCAAAACAAAAAAGTCTGTACCGCTCGCGCAGTACAGACTTTTTGCATTCAAGTGGCGGAGAGGGAGGGATTTGAACCCTCGATACAGCTCAACACCGTATACCCGCTTAGCAGGCGAGCTCCTTCGGCCGACTCGGACACCTCTCCACTTCGGCCGTCCTTTTCTCTGCACAGCCGAACGCAGAAATGGACTCTACGCATGGAGCCCCTTTCTGTCAAGAAAAATTTGTAAAAAAGATCGCCGCCTGTTCGTGCGTTGACCGCGGGCACGACATAGCATAGATTTTTCCGTTCATCAGCGGCTTTCATGTCGCAATTCTTCGATTTCAAGGCGCTCTGCGCCGGATGGAGGGAGACAGCCCCATGAGCGATACGCAGGAAGCAGCGATGACTGCCCCCACGACTGAAAACAGCAAGCCGAGCGTGGATTTCGTCCGCGCCCGCATCATGGACGACAACGCCTCCGGGCGTTTCAACGGCCAGGTGCACACCCGCTTTCCCCCGGAGCCCAACGGCTATTTGCATCTGGGGCACGCCAAGTCCATTTGCCTGAACTTCGGCGTGGCGCGCGAATTCGGCGGCCTGTGCAATCTGCGTTTCGACGATACCAACCCCACCAAGGAAGATACGGAATACGTGGACTCCATCCGCGAGGACGTGCGCTGGCTCGGCGGCGACTGGGGCGATCGCGAATTCTACGCTTCCAACTACTTTGATCGACTCTACGAGTATGCGGAGCAGCTCATCAAAATGGGCCGCGCCTATGTGGACGATCTCAGCGCGGACGAAATCCGCGAATACCGGGGCACGCTCACGCGCCCCGGCAAGGAAAGCCCCTGGCGCAACCGCAGCGTGGAAGAAAATCTCGATCTCTTCCGCCGTATGAAGGCCGGGGAATTTCCCGACGGCGCGCATGTCCTGCGCGCTAAGATCGATATGGCCTCCCCCAACATCATCATGCGCGATCCCACGCTGTACCGCATCCGCCATGCGCATCATCACCGCACGGGCGACACGTGGTGCATCTATCCTATGTATGACTTCACGCATTGCCTGTCCGATTCCATCGAGGGGATCACGCATTCTCTGTGCACGCTGGAATTCGACAACAATCGCGAACTCTACGACTGGATTCTGGATACGCTGGGCCTCTACCATCCGCAGCAGATAGAATTTGCCCGCCTGGGGTTGACGCACACCGTCCTTTCCAAGCGCAAACTTATTCAGCTTGTTAAGGAAGGGCACGTGCGCGGCTGGGATGACCCCCGCATGCCTACTCTGAGCGGTCTGCGCCGTCGCGGCGTGCCGCCGGAAGCCCTGCGCGAGTTCTGCTCGCGCATCGGCGTTGCTCGCACCGACTCCACCGTGGAATATGCCATGCTGGAATTCTGCATCCGCGAGCGCCTCAACGCCGTGGCTCCCCGCGTCATGGCTGTGCTGGACCCGATCAAGGTCGTTATCGAAAACTACCCTGAAGATCAGACGGAAACCTTCGAGATGCCCTACCATCCCGAAGATGCTTCCTACGGTTCCCGCACCGTGCCTTTCAGCCGGGTGCTGTATATCGAGCGCGACGACTTCCGCCTCGATCCGCCCAAGAAGTTTCACCGGCTCGCCCCCGGCGCGGAAGTTCGTCTGCGTTACGCCTACTTCATCACCTGCAAGGATGTCGTGACTGATGCCGACGGCAACGTGACGGAACTGCGCTGCGTGTATGATCCGGAAAGCAAGGGCGGACAGAGCCCCGACGGACGCAAGGTCAAGGGCACTATCCACTGGGTTTCCGCCGCGCATGCCGTGCCTGCCAGGGTGCGTCTCTACGAGCACCTTTTTGCGGCGGAAAATCCCAATGCCATGCCGGAAGGACAGACCTTCCTGGACGCGCTCAATCCCGACTCCCTGCGCGAAATAGACGCCTTCCTTGAACCGGCCCTGGCTACGGCTCCCGTGGGGCAGACCGTTCAGTTTGAGCGCCTCGGCTATTTCTGCAAGGACAAGGACAGCACAGACGCCCTGCCCGTCTACAACCGCACCGTCACTCTGCGTGACAGCTGGGCCAAACAGGAAAAGAAAGGATAAAGCGTTTTAATTTTGAAAAAGGTAAAACGCGAAGCGGCACAGCGCCGCCGAATGGTTTGAAGCGCACGGCATTTCAAACTGAAAATGCCCTACAGTACATCCATCCCGCATCGAGGGAAGGAAGAGCCGCAGGCTTTTCCTTCCCTCGATTTTTGCAGGCTCGTCTCGATATTTTCTGGATAATATTGATAGATATTTCACGTGTAAGCTACGCTGCCAGATAAAAATCGCCTCTGTCGCACAGTATATATCTCTATATCGATAGAGCCGAATTTCCGCGGAATCCTTTTTCACCTCATCAGGAGAAGCGACATCATGAAATGTTTTCGGAGTATAGCGCTTTCCCTTCTGCTGCTTTGCAGTCTATCGGGCTGCGGTGAGGGAAAAAGTCCGGGCACGCTCACGCTGACGGTGTCCGGCAAGTATGCCGAAGACTTTACCGACAGGGGCTGGACCACGGCCCGGATCACCGCAACCGCCGTGGATGCGGAAGGCAAAAGCTTGCCCATAGCCGGCAATATCATCTGGTGGATTCAAACAGCCGACCTGCACGACAACATCGTCGCCTGGAACGGGGACAGACACGACGGAAGCGGTCTGCTCTGGGGCGAAACGCCCTTCTTATCCCTGCAGGCCGGCTCCGACGGATTTCCCCGCGATGCGACGGTCTTCCTGACGGATACCGTGGGGTCGCGCACCGTCACCGTCATGGCCAGACTGCGTATCGCCTCGGAAGATGCGGACGAAGAAGGGCCAACCATTACCGCACAGACCACCTTTACCTTTGGCGACGGGCCGCTATCTCTGTTTTCCGCTCCGCCGCGTCAGGTTGCCTCCCGGGAGGAGGCGGAGCGCTACTGCGCCACGTTCCGCCCCGCCGCACAGCAGGGCGAAGAGACGACGGAAAACGCTCTGCCTCCGGCAACCCTGCTGCAACTGGTGTCGAACAATCGCATCAACGGCTACGGCACGGCCCTGTTCGCCGGATGGCCCGGCGACTTCGAGCAGCGGCATATTTATTCCTATTGGGCCAGGGAAACGGACAAGGACGGCGAGGAAGGCCGGGTGGTCAACGTAAAGGACGGCCTGGCGCTCTGGTATGACGCCGATGCCCGGGGGCCGCTGGCTGTCTGCGTCCCGAAGAACATTCCCGCACCGCCCGCCCCCGTGATGCCGCCGGGAAAGGCGGCTCTGCACGCCGAAGCGGAGGAAATACTGCTGCCCCGCCACCCCGAAGGACTTTCCCCTCTGCCGGATATCTGGAAACTGCGCTGCAAATCCCTCGTTCCCGCTGCCGGGGACACTCCGCTCTTCTACGGCACGCCCCCGCTTGCGGAATACAACAACTGCTATGCCGCCTCCGTCGCCACCGCCGCACTGGAGCAGCCCAAATTCTCCGAAGACGAAATACTTTCTTTTGATCCCTCCACCTTCCCGCAGCCCGTTATTGCCGAACCGCTGTTCTCTCTGGGAAAACGCGGTAGCTACAGCAGCCTCTCCGCCCTGATGCGCAGGGCGCGGGAAGGGAATCCCGCAGCCATGCTGGTCATAAGCCGCCGCCTTCCCGAGAATTCGCCCTCGCGCTTTTTCTGGTGGCGTCTGGCGGATGCTCTGACGCGCCCGGGTTGGGCCTACCGCGAGGAAGGCGAACGTATCCCCCCGTCGCTCAAGGGCCTCCTGGGAGAGCCGCGCGATATGTTCGTTCTGGCCGTTCCCTTTCTCGATGCCGGAATCAGGGAGCCTGTCGCCGGAGCCCCCGACCGCCGGACTCTTTACCGCGAGCTCATGCGGGAATGCGCCCTGCGAGGGCGGGCTTTTGCCTGGGTCACCTGGGCGCACATATATGCCTACAACATGGCGGGGTCAGCAATCCCGAAGGGCATCATGCTGGACAGGCTCAATCCGACGCGGGGCTATGCCATGGCGCTGGCCGGGAACCGTCTGCCGATAGAAAGAGATGATCTCCAGGAAAACGCTTCTTCGTACTATGCCCCAGAACCCCGAACCCTGTCGGTCGAAACCTTGCGGGCGCAGGGAAAACTCAGCAGACGCCTGCCTCGCGGCGTCCCCATGGGCCTGCTCGCCGATCCCGCCCTTTTATGGACTGTGCAGCGTCTGGAGAAAAAAGCAGCATTCCTCGGCATTGACGAGACAGGAGGAAAGGCGCTGGCGGAGGAATTGTTCGCCGTCTATCAGGAAAACTATCAGCGCGTTCTTGAGCGGCAGCGGCGGCACCGGGCAAAGATGCTGCCCGAAGTCAACCGGCAGATTGACGGCTGGCTCAAGGATATGGAAAGGCTGGCCCCCGAATGGCTGAAAAAGGAATGGCCGACCTATCCGGCCTATGAAGACGAAAAGGAGTAGAGTATCTTAGCTTTGAAAAAGGCGAAGCGTGAGGCGGCGGCACAGCGCCGTCCCGCGTTCTACTGCTTGCGTTTGAAAAGGCGCTCCAGGGCTCCGGCATCCCAGCGTAGGACAGCCGGGCGACCGTGCGGGCAGTAGTCCCGCTCCGGAGTTTCCAGCCATTGTTGCAGAAGTCCGGCGGCCTCGTCGGGGGCGAGGCGCTGCCCGGCCTTGATCGCTCCCTTGCAGGACAGGGAAATAAACATGGCGGCCAGATCGTCCTTGCGTCCGGCCAGCGCTTCGCGCAGAAAATCGCGCGCCTCGGCCCTGTTCAGGCTCGGCGGAATGCTGCGCGCCAGCAGCGAACCCTGCGACAGCTCCACCTCAAAGCCCATATGCGCCAGCGTTTCCTGAAGGGCGCAGGCGCGTTCCTGCTCGGCGGGATGCAGCGCGAGCTCCAGCGGCAGAGCCAGACACTGCCCTGTGCCGCTGAACGCGCCGTGCCGCAGGCGGGCATACAGCACGCGCTCGTGCGCGGCGTGCTGATCTATCAGCAGCAACGCGCCCTCGCGATCCCGCACGACCAGATAGGTGTCCGCCACCTGTCCGAGATAGCAGAATTCCCCTATCCGCAAGGGCATTGCGCCACCCTCCAGAGGCGGCGCGGGCGTTTCCGCAGCAGCCTTCCGGACGGGAGGAGGCGCGACAGAAGCCGTTTGAGGAACCGTCCTTACGGGACGCGGGGGCGGCGGAACGGGCGTTTCCGCCAGCGGCGGCAACGCGCTGTCTCCGAATGCCGCGGGCGCTTCGGCAAGGCCGGAATGGAACGGCAGAGGCGCGGCTTCCGCGGGTTCGCTGCTGTCCGGTTGCGGCTCCGGCTGGCGCACTTCCCAGACTTCCTCATCCGGCGCGGCGCTCCGCGCAAAACGATCCGACATAATGGGCGCGTGATCCACCGTTCCCCAGAATCCGCGGGGCCGGGGCGGCAGCAGGCTGCCCTGCGGCACTTCGGTTGGGCGGCTGTCATCCGCAGGGGCCCCGCCCAGCGACGCCTCCAGCGGCGTGGTCAGAGCGCTCTGCACCGCATGCAGCACTGCGGAAAAGACGGCGGATTCATCGCGGAAGCGCACCTCGGACTTGGCGGGATGCACATTGACATCCACCTCGGCGGCGTCCATCTCCACAAAAAGAATAACCTGCGGATAGTCCCGGCTTGTCAGGCGCCCCTTGTAAGCCTCGCGCACAGCCGCAAGCAGGCGCTTGTCTGACACAATGCGCCCGTTGACGTACAACAGGATGCGATCCCCGCGCAGCTGGGCCACCTCCGGAAGCGCCGCAAAGCCATGCGCCCGGACGCCGTGGCGCTCTCCGTCGAAAGGCCGCAGCGCCTCCATAATCAGCTCCGGCCAGATGACGGCAAGACGGGTCCGCACGTCCTGATCCGGTAAAAAACGCAGACATTCGCGCTCGCTGCCGGATGCCGAACCGGACGCCAGCCGAAAGCCGACTTTTGGCCGCGCCAGCGCGAGGCGCGTCAGCCATTCCTGCGCGCGCTTGAATTCCGTGGCCGGAGTCTTTAAAAACTTGAGACGGGCCGGAACATTGGCAAACAGATCCCGCACCTCGATGATGGTTCCCCGATGGAGCGCGGCGGGCCCTTCGCTGACACAGCGGCCGAATTCCAGCTCCATATGCCAGGCTTCCGCGTCGCCGCCGTCGGTTGTCCGCGCGGCGGAGGTCAGGGAAAAGCGCGAGACAGAGGCAATGCTGGGCAGGGCTTCGCCGCGGAAACCGTAGGAGCGTATCCGCTCCAGATCTTCCAGACTGGCAATCTTGCTGGTAGCATGCCGCGTCACGGCCAGCGACATTTCCTCCCGGACAATGCCCGTGCCGTTGTCCTGTACCCGGATCAGCCCCTGACCGCCGTTGTCAAGACGGACATCAATCATGTCCGCTCCGGCGTCCAGGCTGTTTTCCACCAGTTCCTTGACGACGCTGGCAGGACGTTCTACGACCTCCCCCGCGGCAATTTGATTACACAACTCAGGCGGCAAGAGACGAATATGACGAGACGACGCATTCATGGCGGCAGTGTAGCCGCCGGAACCACACCGCGCAAGAGCGGCATCCGCCCCTACGGCAAACGCCATCCCCTGCCCCGGCATTACAGACTGCGCCGGGAGCCGGCAAAAGGGGCCATCGAGGTTCCCCTTCTGCCCGAAGTGCGCCCCTTTGACGTTGATCTGCTCTATGTTGAATGCAGCCGTTGCGGCGCGCCTGTCATGTGGGAAGGCAATCGCACCGCCCGGCTTCTTGAGGCTGCGGGCATCGATCCGCTGGAGCTGGACGCAAGCTGCCTGCTCATGACCGACGCCTGCCCCCTCTGCGGCGGCAAGGGCGCGTATACGGTGCAGATATACCGAATCGGCCGCAGCCCGGAAAAATTGCTCCCTCCCTTCTACGGCAATGCCTGAGTGAGAGGAGGAGCCCCCCTGCTGTCGATGCCCGCAAGGCTGCGCGTCACCTGGAAGCACGGTCTGCGACCGCGCGTCGCTGCCTGGCTCGCAAGGGATTTTAACGCCCCTTCCTTCCCGCGTTTTGTCCGGGAAACTGCGCGGCCCCTTGCCGCAGATCTTTTCCATCGATGCTTGCCCCGGAGAGACAGAGAACAGCGTGAAGCCGGGGGCGGCAGGGCGCGTAAAAAGTTGTTTCCCCGACTTGCGGCTTCTCCTCGCAATTTCCCTCCGCTCAATGACGTTTTCTCCGACGCCGCATTCCTTGTCCGGCCCCTGATGTCTGCATGCGCGTTGTCGTCTTCCCGTTGCGGGGAACGGTTGTCGCAAGGAAGGCGGCAGGGGCTCCGTATTTCTTATTGCTCTGAATAAAGCGCGTTGGGGGAAGGAGAGGAGATCCCTTCCCCCTAGAGCATTTTTAGTTTGAAACGCTGTGCGTTTCAAACCATACGGCCTGTCGTTTCGCGGAAAAAACGCGGTTTTTCCGCTTACTTTGGGCCGGGCGGCGCTGTGCCGCCGCCTCGCGTTTCACCTTTTTCAAAGTTGAAACGCTCTAGAATATCTCTTACCAACCGAACACCATTGAGTCTCGCCGATGATTCCATCCTTATTGCTGGCCGGGGCTTCCAGCAACGCGGGCAAGACGGTCACGATGGCGGCCCTGTTATGTGCGCTTCAGGCACGGGGTTTTGCTGTGCGTCCTGCCAAGACGGGCCCGGACTATATTGACGCCGCCTGGCATACGGCGTTGTGCGGCGCGGCTTCCGTCAATCTCGACACGTGGATGGCGGCGGGCGGCCCGCCTGATGCGCGCCCACTGTCTTCGCGGGCGCTGCGCGCGCGGCTGGCGAGCGTGCGGGAGCGGCTGGCGGAAGACTGCGGCGGGGAATCTCTGCTGCTGGTCGAGGGAGCCATGGGACTTTTTGACGGCGCGGCCGGCCCGGATGGCGGCGGCGACGGTTCCTCTGCCCGACTGGCGGCCCTGTGCGCTATGCCTGTCGTGTTGCTGATCAATGTGCGCGGCATGGGGCAGTCGGCCGCGGCGCTGGCCGAGGGCTTTTTTCGCTTTCGTCCGTCATGGATGAAACAGCGCAGATTGAAATTTCTTGGCGTCATATGCACGCATGTGGGGAGCGAGCGTCATGCGGCGCTGCTGCGGGACGCTTTTGCGCCGCTGGAGCGACGTCATGACATTCCATTGCTGGGCTGCCTGCCGCGCGCGGGCGCTCCGGATATTGCCTCGCGTCATCTGGGGCTGATACAGGCGCAGGAGGCGGCGGAAGGACTGGATCGGGACGCGCTGGGGCGCTGGCTGGAAGAGCATGTGCGCCTGGATGAGATTCTGCGGCGTCTGGGGCTGCCCGCGCGGGTCGAGAAGAAGTCGCAGGCGTCCGTTCCGCCCAAGCCGACGGCGCGGGCGCGGCGGCACGGGCCCGTTGTGGCCATTGCGCGCGACAAAGCCTTTTCTTTTTTGTATGCGGATTTGCCGCCCCTGCTGCGTCGGCTGGGGGCTGAAGTCCGTTTTTTTTCTCCCCTGCGGGAGCGGCTGCCTGCCTGCGACGGGCTGTATCTGCCCGGCGGTTATCCTGAATTGTATGGCGCGGAGCTGGCGGCCAACGTGCCGTTGCGGGAAGACGTGCGCCGGGCTGTGCGGGAGGATGCGCTGCCTGTGCATGGCGAATGCGGCGGCTATCTCTATCTGATGCGTCGTCTGCGACTTGGCGACGGCACGGAAATTCCATTTTGCGATCTGCTGCCGCTGGAGGCGGCTTTGCGCGAGCGGCGCGTGGCGCTCGGCTACAGGGCGGCATGCGCGCGGCCCGGCTGGTTGCCGGACACGGAGGGCGCGTCGCTCTGGCTGCGCGGCCATGAGTTTCATTATGCCGAGCTGCTGACGCCGATAGCGCCGGAAGAGGCGTTGTGGCAAAGCTATGATGCCGCCGGGCGGAGCCTGGGACCTGAGGGGTGCCGCCGCGGTCGTGTCAGCGGCACATGGCTGCATGCCTATCCTCAGGGGGCGCTGGCCTTCTGGCGGGCCTGGCTTCGTCTGCTGCGTTGACACTAAAGCATTTTGCCTTTGAAAAAGCAGAAAGCAAGGCGGCGGTACAGCGCCGGCCCGCCAGAGGAACCGGAAAAAACCGGGCTTTTCGCGAAACAACAGGCCGTAGGTTTGAAACGCTTTGCGCTTTAAACTGAAAAAGCGCTTTATGAGTTCTGTTTGATGGAAGGAGACTTCTCATGCCCATGCCGTCGGATATTGTTCTTGATGCCGCTTCTGATCCCCATGGGATTGAAGCCCGTTCCTTTGCCCTGATCGATGCCGAAATTCCTGAACCTCGGCCTTTTTCCGGGGCGCTGTGGACGGTTGCGCGACGCTGCATCCATACGCTGGGCGATGTGGCTGTTGCGACGGAGCTTCGTTTGTCTGCGGAAGGGCTGGCACGCGGGCTTGCGGCGCTGCGGCACGGTTGCACGATCTTTACGGATACGCGCATGGCGGCGGCAGGGATGCCGCAGCGCCGTCTGGGCCCGCTGGGGGTGACGGTGGAATCCATGATGGCCGTGCCTTGTCTGGAGGAAGTGGCCGCCAATGCTGGCGTGACGCGCGCGCGGGCCGCCGTGGAACTCCTCGCGCCGCGGATGGGGGGCCAGATTGTGGTGATCGGCAATGCTCCCACGGCGCTGCTGGCGCTGCTGGAATATCTGGACGGCATGCCGGAAGACAGTCCTTCTGTACCGGCGCTCATTGTGGGAATGCCCGTGGGCTTTGTAAATGCCGCTCAGTCCAAGGAGTGGTTGCACCGGACGCGCTGGCCACACTTTACGCTGCTGGGACGCAAGGGGGGGTCCGCTGTGGCGGCCGCTTGTGTGAATGCGCTGGCAGAGCTGGCGCTTTCGGAGGATGCTTCGGCCGCCTCGAAAAGTTAGACTCGCAGTGCTGGCCGCGGGGCGTTCTGTTTGTTTCTTGTGAAACATGCATCCAGAGCGAGGTGGCTGCGCAGAGCCCTTGTGTGGGGTGTAGCGCACAATGCGGAGAGGATTTCCCCAGCATGAAATTTTAGAACGTTTCAACTTTGAAAAAGTGAAGCGCGAGGCGGCAGCACAGCGCCGCCCGGCCAAAAGTGAGCGGAAAAAACGTGTTCCCGCGAAACAACGGGCCGTATGGTTTGAAACGTGAAGCGTTTTAAATGAAATGTCTAGATAGCAGTGACGGAAAGGCAGAGTTCGGACGGGGCTCTGCCTTTTTTAGCGATAATCTGGAGCAAGCGGCAGAAGGCCGCCGAGTTCAATGCCTTGCGGGCTGACGTGGGCTCGGTAAGGATACATCTCGACGCCTGCGCGGACAGCCTGAAGAAAAAGTTCGGCGTATGCGGGATCGATGACGGCGGCGGGCGCAAAGCAGCGACCGTCGGGGCGCTGCACAAGGTAGAACATGGCGGCGCGTTCCCCTGCGGCCACAATGTCCATAAGCTCGCGCAAATGCTTCTGTCCGCGTTCGCTGGCGGCGTCGGGAAAGAGCGCCTGATCATCTTCTACCATAGTGACGTTCTTACACTCTACCCAGAGAGGCGGCAGGGAGGGGCCTGTCAAACAGGCGTCCAGACGGCTGTTGCCGCGGCGCGCTTCCCGGCGGCATTCCGTATACCCTTGCGCAAAATCCAGACGGCCGGCCCGAAAGGCGGCTTCCAGCATCTTGTTGGGGATAGCCGTGTTGACGCCGACCCAGAAGCCGTGCAGTCCGGGAAAGGGGGCCTCCGGCGTCGGAGGCGTGTCTGTCGGCAGGGCGCGGTCTTCCAGCCAGACGGCTTCCTGCGTGTAGGGGAGCTTGCGGGCGGGGTTGGCGGCCGGGGATGCCAGCAGGGGCGCGCCGGGGCGCGTCAGGCCCAGCATGCTGCCGGAGTTGTTGCTGTGCACCCAGACAGGCTGACCGTCTTTTTCCATCAGAACGCTGAAACGCTTGTGACGTTGGCGGAATCGGCCCACAATGCAGGCGGGAGGCAGGGGAAGGAGCGGAGAACTGGACATGGCAGAACGCGGGCTGGAAAGGGTACGTTTACAGGCTACGGGCAAACTGCTACATGTTTTGCACATGCAATGCAAGGCGCGCGTCGTGGCGCGCCGTCACCCAAGGAGCCCTTTTCATGCAGATTTCCGAACGCCTGCGCAGCATCAAGCCGTCGTTGACGCTCAGCGTCAACAGCCGTGCCCTGGAGCTGAAGTCGCAGGGAGTTGCCGTTACCAGTCTGGCCGTGGGGGAACCGGATTTCCCTACTCCGAAGCATATCTGCGAGGCCGCCAAGGCCGCCATTGACGATAATTTCTGCCGCTATACGGCCGTTCCCGGCATTCCCGAACTGCGCGCGGCGGCCGGCGCGTACTTTGAGCGCGTTTACGGCGTCCCCGTGCCCGGCGAATCCATTGTCATTGGCGCGGGTGGCAAGCATTGTCTGTATAATTTTATGCAGGCAACCATTAATCCCGGTGACGAAGTTCTCATTCCGGCGCCCTACTGGCTGAGCTATCCCGACATGGTCATGCTGGCCGGGGGCGTGCCTGTGCCGGTGGCCGCTTCGGCGGAACAGCATTTCAAGGTGACGCCGGCCATGCTGGATGCGCATTGCGGCCCCCGTACCCGCCTGCTGATTCTCAATTCCCCCAGCAATCCCACGGGGGCTGTGTATACCCGCGAAGAGTTCGACGCTATCATGGACTGGGCCATGAAGCGCGGTATTTTCGTGTTGTCCGACGAAATTTATGATCAGCTGGTGTTTGCCCCCGCGGTCATGAGCAGCGCCATTTCCTGGTTCGCCCGGTATCCCGAACAGGTGGCCGTGCTGAACGGATTGTCCAAGAGCTTTGCCATGACCGGCTGGCGCGTAGGTTTTCTGGCGGCGCATCCCGAACTCATCAAAAAGATTTCTTCCATGCAGGGGCACAGCACGTCCAACATCTGCTCCATTGCGCAGAAGGCCGCGCTGGCGGCGCTGACGGGCCCCATGGATTGTTTGGACGAAATGCGGGCCGCCTTCCAGCGGCGGCGCGATATGGCCATGGATATCATCGCGTCGTGGCCCTGGGCTGTCTGCCCTCGTCCTGACGGCGCTTTTTATCTTTTTGTTGATGTGCATCGCTGCTATGGCGGCTCGGTGGCAAATTCCACGGAATTGTGCACGCGCTTGCTGGATGAGGCGCATGTGGCGCTGGTGCCGGGCGCGGCCTTTGGCGATGATCGGTGCATCCGCTTTTCTTATGCCGTGGCGGACGACGTGCTGCGCGACGCGCTGGAGCGCGTGGGCGCGGTGCTGAAGACGCTTGCGGCGGAAGCGCGATAGCGTTTTGCCTTTGAGGAAGGCAAAACGCGAGGCGGCTGCACAGCGCCGCCCGACCCAAAGCGTGCGGAAAAACCGCGTTTTTTCCGTGAAACGACAGGCCGTATGGTTTGAAATGCAAAGCATTTCAAACTGAAAATGTTCTAGTCTGTCTGGAGACGGAGCGGTTGCGCCCTGCGCGCAGCCGCTCCTGCGTGCCCCTGATGGGGAAAAGCAAACAACCGGGAGCAATCTTGCTGCGAAGAGTTTTGGCGGGAGTCGGTCTTGCCCTGGGGATGCTTGTCAGTCCCTGCGGCGTGTCAGCGGCTGTTTCGGTCGGATCGGCCGGGAATGTCGCGTCTCCTCCAACGGCCGGAGAGCCGGGTAAAGCCCCCGGCATAAATGAAAGCTCCTCTTCCCTGGGGCTGGACAATGCCCTGGGAGAACCCCGCGTCTCGCGGCGCATGACAAAAATTTACGGCGGCCCCGTGACTATTACGCCGCCGACTATCACCATGCCTGTGGTGCAGACGCCGCAGGTCAGCGCGCCGCGCGTCCCCTCGCCCGCCGCCCCGCAGATCGCGGAACCGGTGCCCGGCACAACCGGCAGAATTGCCGCCGTGGCGGCAGCCAGAGAATGGCGACAGCTGGAGCCTGGGCTGGAATACGGCGAGTTCCCCTTTATTGCCACCCCTTACGAAGCGCCTACCGGCGAGGCTCGTCCTCCGCGGGCAACGCTGCGCGTTGTGCGTATTGATCCCGCTCAGTTTGAATTTGTTCTCTGCGCGGCCTCGGATGGCGGCGTTCCCCTGCCGCTTGGGCGCTGGGCAGACCATGAGCATCTGGTGGCGGCCATTAACGCCAGCATGTATCTGCCGGATGGGCGCACAAGCACCGGCTATCTTCGCGAAGGCGACCATGTGAACAATGCCCGCCACGGCGGGCGACTCGGAGCGTATTTTCTGGCCGGGCCCGACGCCCTGGCGCGGGCGGCGGGAGCCCCGCCAGCGCTCGTGCTGGACGGTACGCGCATCAAGATGGATGTCTTCGAGCGGCATTACCGGCTGGTTGCTCAGAATTTCCGTATGATCGGCGAGGATCGGCGTATCGTCTGGGCTTCGGACAGCCGCCCGGTTGCTGTCGCCGCCGTGGCGCAGACTGGCGACGGGCGCATCCTTTTTCTGCACTGCCGCCAACCCGTGGAACCCTATGTGCTGGCGCAGCGCCTGCTGAATTTGCCGCTGGATGTGCGCACCGTCATGTACGTGGAGGGCGGAGCGCAGGCCGGTCTGCTGCTGCGTTCCGGGGGAATGCTGATGGAGCTTTATGGCCGCAGCGCCGCCGCTATTTTGCTGGGCGATCCCCCCGCGCCGTCCCTGCCCAATGTGCTGGGTATTCGTCGGCGGGCCGCGACAAGATAGCGGGAAAAATGATCGGAGCCCCCTTGACTTATTGCACAGGATTCCTAATTCTGGGCAGGACCGGAAAGTTCCTGGATTTTTCTGGTCCGAGGACGGAAAACTCCCTCCTCCAAAACGCCCTTTTGGGCTCATTAAGACTGACAGCCGCACTGTGCGGCATGACGGCAATGCCTGCCGATAAACAAAGAGAGGTATTCTCATGGCCGAAAAGCTCGATATCTTCAAATGCATGAAGTGCGGTAACGTGGTGGAAGTCCTGCACGGCGGTTGCGACAGCATGACCTGCTGTGGCGAAGCCATGAAGCACATGAAGGAAGGCGCGACCGACGGCGCGCTGGAAAAGCACGTGCCCGTCATTGAAAAGATTGACGGCGGCTATAAGGTGACGGTGGGCAGCGTTGCCCATCCCATGACCGAGGAACACTACATTCCGTGGATCGAGCTCATTGCCGACGGCCAGAGCCTGATGGCCTTCCTTAAGCCCGGCGATAAGCCTGAAGCCGTGTTCAAGACGGATGCCGCCAAGGTGACGGCCCGCGAATACTGCAATCTGCACGGCGTGTGGAAGGCCGAAAACTAGCGGGCTTCTTCCCCTTTTCGCGGGGAGTCCGGCCGGCAGGTCTGGCATCAGGAAGAAAAATTCTGTATATATACCGGCAGCGGTTTGTCGCTGCCCTGAAAAAATGACAGTTTCACCCCCAAGGAGTGACACATGGAAAAGTACGTATGCGGCGTGTGCGGTTATGAATATGATCCTGCGGAACATGACAACGTGCCCTTTGATCAGCTGCCTGACGACTGGACCTGCCCTGTCTGTGGCGTAGGCAAGGATCAGTTCTCTGCCGCCTAGGGATTTTCCCGCATCCTTTTTTCTGCCCTGCCGATGACTTCTTTCATTGGCGGGGCAGACCATTTTTTCATGGAGACTTCAATGCAGTCTGTTGAACTCAAAAAAGATATCTACTGGGTGGGGTGCGTCGATTACGACCATCGCGATTTCCACGGCTACTCCACCTCGCCCGAAGGCACCACCTATAATGCCTATGTGATCAAGGACGAAAAGAACGTTCTTTTCGACACGGTTTCTCCGGGCTGCGTCGGGACGCTGCTGTGCCGTCTGGCCAAGATCATGGACCCTGAGAGCATTGATTACCTGGTGATCAACCACCTTGAGCTGGACCATGCCGGTTCGCTGGCCGAAGTGGTCGAGCGCTGCAAGCCTGAAAAGATTTTCTGCTCCACGCTGGGGCTCAAGTCCATGCAGGGCTACTTCCCCCAGTGCAAGGACTGGCCCGTGCAGGCCGTGAAGAGCGGCGACAGCATCTCCATCGGCAAGCGCACCATCGTCTTCCAGGAAACCCGCATGCTGCACTGGCCCGACAGCATGGTGTCCTACATCCCCGAAGACAAGCTGCTGATCAGCCAGGATGCCTTCGGTCAGAACATCGCGGGCAGCTGCCGCTTTGTGGACGAGCATGATCCCGCCGATTTCGAGTTCCGCGTGCGCGAATATTACAATAACATCGTGCTGCCCTACTCGCCGCAGGTGCTGGCTGCTCTGCCCATTGTGGAATCGTTGGATATCGACATGATCGCCCCCGATCATGGTCTGATTCATCGCGGCAAGGATTCCGTGAAGCGCATTGTGGACCTGTATCGTGAAATGGCCGAACAGAAGCCCCGTAAGCGCGCGCTGATTTTCTACGACACCATGTGGCATTCCACCGAAAAGATGGCCTATGCCGCCTGCTCCGGTCTGGAAGAACTGGGTATTCCTACCCGCATCATGTCTGTGAAGCAGAACCATCACAGCACCATCATGACCGAACTGGGACAGTGCGGCGCGGTGCTGGCCGGTTCGCCCACGCATAACAACGGCATTCTGCCGCTGGTCGCCGCGCAGCTGACCTACATCAAGGGCCTGCGTCCGAAGAATCGCGTGGCGGGCGCCTTTGGTTCCTTCGGCTGGTCCGGCGAAAGCGCCAAGTGCATTCAGAGCACCTTTGAGGAAATGGGCTGGGAACTGCCCGCCGCTCCTGTGCGCTGCTGCTGGCGTCCCGGTCACGACGGCCTGAAGGCCGCGCATGATCTTGGCCGCGCCGTGGGCGAGGCTCTGCTGAAGAAGATCGAAGGCTAGAGCGTTTCACCTTTGAAAAAGGTGCAACGCGAGGCGGCGGCACAGCGCCGCCCGGCCCAAATTGAGCGGAAAAACTGCGCTTTTCCCGCGAAACGACAGGCCGTATGGTTTGAAATGCGAAGCGTTTCAAACTGAAAATGCTCTGGTCTGTCTGATTTCCGGGGAAGGCCCCCGGCGTTCCCCCGGAAGAGAAAAAGAGGAGATATGGAGACGAAAGTTTCCATATCTCTTCTTTTTCATTCGCTGCGATGTCCGAAAATTTTACAGAATCAGACTTTGCTCCGGAAAACGCGCAGGCAGGCGCGCGTTACCGGCGACGTAGGACATCTCTTCGCGGCGGCGCGCCGAACATTCTTTTATATTCCCGGTTAAATTGAGACGGGCTTTCATAACCGACGGCAAGCCCCGCGCTGGCGGCATCGGCGTCTTCCATGAGCATAAGCCGCTGCGCTTCATACAGGCGCAGGCGCTTATGGTACTGCAAGGGAGTGAGCGAGGTTACTTCCTTAAAATATTTATGAAAAGTGGAGGTCCCCATGTTGACTCTGCGGGCCAGCTCGCTGACGTGCAGAGGCTCTTTGTAGTTGTCCCGCAACCAGGTGACGGCCCGGCTAATCTGATTGCCATGTGTCCCCGTCGTATGGATGTTTCTGAGAGCGTTCCCCAGGGGGCCGACAAGGAAGCGAAAATGGAGTTCATGGATGATTCCGGGCGCAAGAAACGCAATTTCTTCCGGGGAGTCCAGCAGGCTGGTCAGACGTAGAAAGGCGTTCAGGATGTCGAAGGTGACGGGAGCGACAGCCGCGCCTTTGTGCGTTTCTCCTCTGACGTCTGGAACAGGAGGCAGCTCGCTGGCCAGACGCGCAATGATGTGCGCGTCCAGATTAAGAGAAACGGCAAGAAAAGGGGAGTCCGGCTTTGCTCCGGAGACAAAAAAAGAACTGGGCATATCTATACCAATAATCAGACATTGATTTTCGCCATAGATATATTCGTTACTTCCGATAATCGATTTTTTCCTGCCTTGAACGACGATGCCTATGGACGGCCTGTAAAAGCAGTTTTCCACATATTCGTCGGACTCGCGACGAGACAGAAAGAATCCGTCTATAGCTGTGGAATATTTTCCCGGCTTTGTTATCCGTTTAAGCAGCATTCGCTTCAATGTGTCGTTCGTCTTTCGAATCGTCGCATTTTCACAGACAATCATATTTGTCTCTTTTCTCTGTTGAAATACGGTGAAGCTGAGCCATATATGGCGCTGGCATCGTTTGCTCAGGCAAGCGTCGCTGATTTCCTGTCGCACAGTCTGAATATAAAAATTTTTGCGCAGACGGCCGTCGCAGTATTTCTTTTCATAGAATATTTTTAGTTTGAAACGCGGTGCGTTTCAAACCATACGGCCTGTCGTTTCGCGGAAAAAACGCGCTTTCCGCTCGCTTCTGGCCGAGCGGCGCTATGCTGTTGTCTCGCGTTTAACCTTTTTCAAAGGTAAAACGTTCTAAAAAATTTCCTGCTTCGGCAATAGATTGTATGTAACTCATTAGTATTTTTTGATATGTTATGTTTTGCTTTGTCTGCGAAGAGAATCAGGCAAGCATACAAGAGAATCATGTCTGTGCAAAGATAAACGGATACGCATATCTTAAGTCGGTGAGAACCGGAACGCGTCTGTCATGCGGGAAGTTCTTCCGCTTCCGACTTTTAGAGCATTTTCAGTTTGAAATGCTGTACGTTTCAAACCATACGGCCTGTCGTTTCGTGGAAAAAACACGGTTTTTCCGCTCACTTTTGGCCGGGCGGCGCTGTGCTGCCGCCTTGCGTTTCACCTTCTCAAAGTTGAAGCCATCTAGAGTCTCTGCCTTTTTAAAGGCAAAGCGCTTTAAAGTTGCAATAATGATGCTGGCAGTTGAAAATTTTTTCAACTTCAGCGCGAATGGTAAAAAACACGAGAGGACGCCATGAAGAAAAGATTGAGTCTGCTGTTCCTGTCTTTTGCCTGTCTGGTTGCGGCGCTGTTAATCATGCCTGCTGTGACCGGCATTCAGGCTGCTGCCGCTCAGGAGGTGACCATGAAGCGCGTCACCTTCCCCAACAAGGACATTACGCTGGTTGGCAATATATTTTTGCCGAAAGATTTTGACAGCGCCAGAAAATATCCCGCCATTATCTGCGTGCATCCCGCAGGCAGCGTCAAGGAGCAGACCGCGGGATTATACGCACGAAAACTGGCGGAAAAGGGTTTTATTTCCCTGGCGTTCGACGCCTCTTATGTGGGAGAAAGCGGCGGCGAACCCAGATATACGGAAGATCCTTTTGCGCGCATGGAAGATATCCACTGTGCCGTGGACTATCTGACGACGCTTTCCTATGTCGACGAACGACGGATAGGGGCTCTGGGACTGTGCGCAGGCGGAGGGTATGTCATGGGCGTGACGCCTACGGAAAGGCGCATCAGGGCGGCTGTGGGAATCAGCACTGCCGACATCGGCTCCACCAATCGGGACGGATGGAGCGGCGGAGCGTCCATTGAAGATCAGATAAAGAAACTGGAAGCCGTAGCCGAACAGAGAACGAAAGAAGCCCGCGGGGCAGCGCATCTGCTCCACCCCATTGCACCGGATACTCTGGAAGGAGACTCTGCGGACGCTTTTAAAAATCCTGCTCTCCGTAATCTTGCGCGCGGGAAAAGCGCTGGAGAAACGTTTCCGGCTTCATTTATTGAAGCGCACGACTACTATTGCACTCCCCGCGGCCGACATCCCCGTGCTGTCAACAGAATGCTTTTCATCAGCGGCGATAAAAAAATGCTATTTTCTGCTGTCAATGTTACAACAAAACTTTTTACTCAGCCCGCATTGTTCATAGTCGGAAGCAGGGCTGATTCGCGTCGTCACAGCCAGGCCATATATGACGCCATCCCTGGAAAAAATAAGGAAATGTATGTTGTAGACGGCGCCTCGCATGTCGATCTGTACGATATTCCAGAATATGTTGATGAAGCCGTCAACAAGACAGCGGATTTTTATGCCAGGGCTTTTTCCCTCTCCGGCCTACCTTTGCGATAAGGGGCGCGTCAGGGCTTTAAAGCGAGGAAAGTAGTATGAAGGATGTGCTGATGTTGACCGGCGCGGGGCAGATAGGCATGGCCATCGCCCGCAGAATGGGCTATGGAAAAAAAATTGTGATTGGCGACAGGAAAATGGAAAATGCTCTTGCCGTAAGCGCCATTCTGAATGCGGCGGGTTTCGATGCAGCAGCTGTGGAGACGGATATTTCCTCTCGGCAGTCCATTCTTGCCCTGATTGGCGAAGCGCAGAAACATGGCGACATCTCCATGTTCGTTAATGCCGCCGGAGTGTCTCCCAGCCAGGCCTCTGTGGAAGCCATTCTGAAGGTCGACTTATACGGTACGGCCGTGCTGCTCGAAGAGGTGGGAAAGGTCATTAGGGAAGGCGGAACTGGCCTCACCATTTCAAGCCAGTCTGGCCATAGAATGGCCGCTCTCAGCGTCGAAGCTGACGAACAACTTGCCATGACGCCCGCGGAAGAACTGCTGAACCTAGATCTTCTGCGGCCTGAAAATATACGGGATTCCCTGCACGCTTATCAGATGGCCAAACGCTGCAATGTAAAAAGAGTTATGGCCGAGGCCGTCCGCTGGGGCGCCAGAAAGGCCCGCATCAATTCCATTTCGCCCGGCATTGTCGTGACGCCTCTGGCCGTGGATGAATTTAACGGCCCACGCGGCGACTTTTATAAAAACATGTTTGCAAATTGTCCTGCGGGACGCCCCGGTACCGCGGATGAAGTCGCCAATGTTGCCGAGTTGCTCATGAGCGACAGAGGCGCCTTCATTACCGGCGCGGATTTTCTTGTCGACGGCGGCGCGACGGCATCGTATTTCTACGGGCCGTTAAAGCCCGCCGCGTAGTATCTTTCTGGCTGGCGGCAGCTGCCCCCCGGTCGGCCATTTCCCCTTGTCGGCCTTTTAGGGCTTTTTCAGTTTGAAACGCTTTGTATTTCAACCATACGCCTGTCGTTTTGCAGGAAAAGCGCGGTTTTTCCGCCTGCTTCGAGCCGGACGGCGCTTTGTGCCGCCCGGCTCTGCCTTTTTCAATGACAAAGCGTTCTCTGCGAGCACGAAGCCCCGGAGAGCCGGTCGTTGCCTTCGCGGAGTTTTTGCCCTGCCTGTCCGCGCTCCGGACTTTTCAGCGAAAGTGGGAATGGAGCGTTTTTTTTGATAATAAGTATATGTTTGTAATTATGAAAATAAATTTAATAAGTTATTGATGTTTTGCACAATTGTTCCTGTCTTTTTTCCCATGTTGGACACAGGCCGGGCGATCTTGCGCGGTGCAGGCCGCCGCACCGGTAAAAAGAGAAAGAAAAAAATTTTTTTGTTTTTTATCTTCTTTTTTTGTGCATAAAAAAATTTGGGAAATAAGCTGGTTAGTTATGATAGAAACAATTTTTGCCTGTTCCTTGCGGAACTGCCCCTGTGCGTAAAATGTTTCTTTTGTCTTTTTTTTATAAAATGTTTAGATATATTGTATAGTTAATGTAGATAGCGATTTTTCTGCCCCGCAGGCGGGGGGAGAATCGCCGGGCTTTGTGTCTAACGCCTCGGTTTTGCATTCATTTTGAAAATGGGCTTTCCGCTGCGCCCGATTAGAAGTGTTCTCGTGTCTATGTAGATAAAAAATATTGTTATTCTAGATAATTGTTAGCGTTAGCTACACTGGTTTCCGAGGTGACAGCAAGGGGCGAGGAGGTCGTGTTGACAAGCTGTTGGGGCTAGGCTAGCTTTTTGCCAGATAAGAATTCGGCATTGGCGCGCGTCTGTCGTGCGGTGCCTTTGCGGTTCCCGCTGCGGGGCCGACTGCTGTTTAAACAAGGTCAAGCTGTTTGCTTTGCAGGTGCATGGGCAGGAAGATGATCCTGCATCGCTTGCGGCAGGATTTTTCTTCCGACGGAGCAAGGGCACACGCGCCAGGGGCTTGCGTCGTTACAGGTCGAGGAGAGAGGATGAGCGCCGATACCACCATGGAAGACATCTGTCTGGCACAAGACAGCGGGAGCGATTTGCGTTTCCGTGGGCGTCTTTTTTCGGAATGTTCATGGTTTGACGAGGAGAGCGGCGTTCTGACGCGCCAGAAGCTCTACACCACCGAAGACAAAGGGCAGGTTTATTATATCGTGCGCTCCGGGGGCAAGGAACGCACGCGGCACGCCTATCAGCTGAACGTTCAGGACGACATGTGCGTCATCCATAACGGCAATACGGAAATGCGTATTCAGTTTGATATGCTGATGCTGGCCGTGCGCAGCCTGTGCGGGCTGGCGGACGGCGCGACGCCCAGCCTTGAGCAGGTGGAAGAAATGCTCAAGGCCGCCAATGCCTAGCTGACAGATACGGCGCAGCCGCAGAAATTTACAAAGCCCCGGAAGCGATGCTTCCGGGGCTTTTTGTATCTTCCCTGTTTTTTCAGGAATTGGCGTGGAGAGAGTTTTTCCTGCTTGCTGGCAAGGGAGTCTCCCCAGGAAAAGAAAATTTTTTGCGATACAGCCTTAAGAGGGGAGTAGCCTGAATGAAAAAGCGCGCTGGGGAAGGATGGGGGGCTGGGGGGAAGGGAACCGCTCTCGCGCCAGCAGAGGGGTTCCCTTCCCCCCAGAATAATCACGGGTAAACCGCTCTAGGACGAGGGTTTGTCGGGAGCAAAATGCGAGGTTGTCCAGGTCAGGGCCAGCACGTAGACGGCGGCGAAAATGCTGATGGCGGTATCCCAGGGGGCCGTGGCCGAGAGGGAGAGGCGCATGAGCAGGGTGCCGATCACGAAGCCGGAGTTGCGGAACACGGCGTGGAAGCTGGGCATGTAGCGCTGGGAGATGAGCACCAGCGCGATGTCGGCAAAGACAAGCACTGTGTAGATGGTTTCAAAGAAGCGCGGCGTCTGCCCCAGCATGAAGTGCAGATAGGCGTCGCGGATGCCGATGCCTACAAAGACGCAGAAAAGCAGCAGGGCCAGCAGCTTCTTGCTCATGACAAAGCGCATGCGGAGTTCCGGGGCCTGCAGGAAGCGCAGGCTGCCGCCGATACGGTTGTAGATGCCCAGGGCGACGAAGATGATCAGCGCCCCGGATGCCGATGTGGCGATATGGACGACGGGCTCGATGGCCGTTCCGATGCTGATGGGTTCGGGCAGGTGAGAAAGTTCCTTGAAGGCGTTGCGCAGGAGAATGAGCGCCAGAATTTCAAACTGCTTGCCTACGGCGCGGGAAAACGAACTCGATATGGAGAAGATGAGACTTATGACCTCCATAATCAGAATGAGCGTAAAGGCCAGCTGAATAGCGTCAAAATGGTTGGTGGGGGCCAGGTGCGCCCAGGGTTCGGGAAGCCAGCCCTGCCTGTTCATTTCGATGCCGATCATTCCGACGAGGTAGATGACGAGCGTAAGGAAGGCCATTCGCTTCTGAGAGGTGGGGCTTTCCCAGAACTGATGGAGCCAGTCGAAAGCGTCCGTCAGCGGCTGCATGCGGTCTATGAGTTGTGGCATAGGTATCTCCGAAGTTGTTTTGCGCCCGAAAGGGCAGCGCCAGCATAGCCGCGTGCCGTTAAAAGTCAAAACAGCGTTTGGGGCCGCGCGCATGAACTTGCATTGCGTCAAGGTTAGCGATAAGATAACAGTTTATTCCATATGCTGCCGGAACATGCGGCGGCTTCCCGACGGGGGCTCCGTTTTGAGAGCCTTTGCCGGGAAAGAACGCGCTCTCCCACGGCCCGGAGATGCGCAGACGAGAACAGCGCGAATTTCCGGGAGTCCGCTCCCGTAACGAGGTGACGTCATGCCCCACAAGGGTCCGCACATATCCATTGCTCCCGATTACGTGGTCAACCGTATCTTGCGCATCAATATCGACGATTTCGCAGAATGGCCCGAATCGGTGCGCCTGCTGGCTATTGCCATCGCGGAAGAACTTTTTCTTGTGGCCTACAATCCCTTTGTGGATGCCGAAACGGTGCGCGCCAGCGTGCATTCCCGCTTTGAGCGGGAGTCTTTGTCTCTGGCCCATTACTACGCCAACGCCATAGGCGAAGGCATCACCATGTTCTGGTCCGCCTATCAGGCCGAAAGTGCCTTCCGTCAGAAGCTCGTGGAACGCCTGCGCGAATTCATGAGCCCGGAATGCGTGCTGGATTCGCCGGTTGCCCTCATCGCCATGGCGACGGACGCCACCGACTTGCGGATGGAGCTCCCCCTGCTGGTGGTGGAGCCGGATTCCGCGGAGCAGGTGTCCCGGATTGTCAAACTGGCCAATGAAATGAAGTTCGCCCTGATCCCGCGCGGCGGCGGATCTGGGATGACCGGGGGGGCTGTTCCCGCGCGCAAGCGCGCGGTGGTCGTGAGCCTGACGCGCCTGACGCGCATCGGGCCCATTGATTTGGACGCCATGACGGTCACCTGTCAGGCCGGGGCCATTACCCAGGATGTCACCAATGCCGTGAGCAAGGCCGGGGCTCTGTTCTCCGTGGACCCGGCATCCAAGCAGGCGTCGAGCATCGGCGGCAACATCAGCGAAAATGCCGGCGGCCCTATGGCCTTTGAATACGGCACCACGCTGGACAACCTGCTGTGGTGGCGCATGGTGACGCCTACCGGCGAGATCATTACCGTGGAGCGCGAAGAGCATCCGCGTCACAAGATTCTGCCTGACGAGACGGCCGTGTTTGTCGTTAAGGACATCAGCGGCGGCGTGCGCAACGTGGTGCATCTGCGCGGGGACGAGATCCGCCTGCCCGGTCTGGGCAAGGACGTGACCAACAAGGCGCTTGGCGGACTGCCCGGCATGCAGAAGGAAGGCGTGGACGGCATCGTGACCGAGGCCTGCTTCATCCTGCATCCCAAGCCCAAATTTAAGCGGGTGATGGTCCTGGAATTCTTCGGCCGCTCCATGCATCCCGCGGCCGTGGTTGTGCGGGAACTCGTCGAGCTGCGCAACCGCATCCGGGAGGAAGGGGATTACGCCCACCTCTCGGCGCTGGAAGAGTTCAACGCCAAATACGTGCAGGCCATCGATTACAAGCGCAAGTCCGACAAGTACGAGGGCACGCCCATTTCCGTCATCATCCTGCAGGTGGACGGCGACGATCCCTATCTGCTGGATCAGTGCGTGGGCCACATTGTGGACGTGGTTGAGCGTCAGGATAATGTGGATATCATCGTTGCCGCCGATGAGAAGGAAGGGGAACGCTTCTGGGAGGACCGGCACCGTCTGTCGGCCATCGCCAAGCGTACCTCCGGCTTCAAGATGAACGAGGACGTGGTCATTCCCATGGATCGGATTCCCGACTTCGCCCTGTTCCTCGAAAAGCTCAATCTGGAGTGCACCGCGCAGGCCTACCGCCACGCTCTGCAGGAAGTGGGACGCCTCCAGGGCTTCCCCATGGAAGACAAGGAATTCAACAGAGAATTTTCCTTTACCTCCAAGCTGGCGGCTGGCGAGGGTGGACCGGAGGAACTGTCGGACACGGAACTCTGGGAGCGCGCCGGGCATTTCTTCGAGGCGCTGGCGGCAAAGTATCCCTTCCTTGCCAGACGCATTGCCGTTATCCGCGACTACATGGAAAGCAGTCGTATTGTTGTGGCCAGCCACATGCACGCGGGCGACGGCAACTGCCACGTCAATATTCCCGTCAATTCCAATGACGCCCACATGCTGGAGGAAGCCGAAGAAACGGCCGCGCGCGTCATGGCCGAATGTCAGGCCATGGGCGGGGAAGTTTCCGGCGAACACGGTATCGGCATCACCAAGATTTCCTTCTTCAGCAAGGAAAAGATGGATGCGCTGCGGGCCTTCAAAGAGCGCGTGGACCCGCGCGACGTTATGAATCCCGCCAAGCTGGTCTACAGGGAGCTTCCTGTCCGGCCCTTTACCTTCTCCTTCAATCGCCTGATTCAGGACATCAGCCAGTCGGGCCTGCCCGACAAGGACAAGCTCATCAGCCTGTTGTCCACCGTGCAGATATGCACCCGCTGCGGCAAATGTCGTCAGGTCTGCGCCATGTGCTACCCCGAACGCTCCATGCAGTACCATCCGCGTAATAAGAATATGGCGCTGGGTATGCTCATTGAGGCCGTGTATTACTCGCAGGTCAACAAGGGGCGCATTGATGACGTCCTTCTGCGCCGTCTGCGCGATCTGGTAGAGCATTGCACGGGCTGCGGTCGCTGTATGGCAAACTGCCCTGTTAAGATTCCTTCAGGCGAAGTGGCGTTGCAGCTGCGCGCCCTGCTGGAGCACGAAGGCGCGGGCGGGCATCCTATTAAGGAACGGGCCCTGGAATGGCTCGTGCGCGATGTGGAACGTCGCGTGCCCACGGCGGCGAAGATGGCTTCTGTGGGCCAGAAGATGCAGAATCGCTTCCTGGGCTTCCTGCCCAGCTTCTGGAAGAAGCGTCTGCAGAGCCCGCTCTTTACGGGGCCCGGTCCCAAGACCGGCTACACCAACCTCTACGAAGCCCTGAAACTGCATCGCGGCAATGTCTTTGCCCCGGCGCAACCCGCGCAGGGCATGCCGTGCGTGCTCTACTTCCCCGGCTGCGGGGGGGCGCTGTTCTTTGATCGCATTGCCCTCTCTTCCATCATGCTGATGCTTAAGGCCGGTTTTGCCGTTGCCGTGCCGCCCCGCCATCTTTGCTGCGGCTATCCTTTGCTGGCTGCCGGTCTGGATACGCAGTTCGAGGACAATATGGCGCAGAACCGGCAATATCTGGCGTCCATGATTCGGGCCCTGAAGCGTCAGGGCTTCGATGTGCGTCATCTGGTATCCGCCTGCGGTTCCTGTCGGGACGGTCTGTCGCGCATGAAGTTGCAGGAGCAGTTCCCGGAACTGACGCAGAAGGATGTCACGCAGCTGGTGTTGCCGCTCCTCAGCTCGGATGAGGTCAAAGCCATGCGGGCCGCGCCGTTGGCTGCGGGAACGCCTGTCGTCTATCACAGTGCCTGCCATTGCGAATGGGCGGACGTGCATCCCATCAAGGCCCGGCCCCAGATAGCCGCGGCGCTGTCCGAATTTAGCGGAGCGGCGGTCACGCTTTCTCAGGGCTGCTGCGGCGAATCCGGCATGGGGGCCATGACGTCTCCCAGCATTTATAATATGCTGCGCCAGCGCAAGCAGCAGAACCTTGCCGACATGTTCACTCGTCTCGCGCCGGAAGGCGGCGCTTATGAGGGGCCCGTGCTGGTGGGCTGTCCCTCCTGCAAGCTCGGTATCGGCCGCTGCCTCCTTAATATGAATGAAGGAAAGCGTCCGGTATTGCATGTGGTAGAATGGCTGGCAGGTCAGTTTGACGGTGAAGACCGGCGGCAATCCTTCCGGCGTCGGGCCAATGACGCACGAGGCGATGTCCGTGTCGTAGAAGCCTAAGTAATTCAAAAAGGCCGTGCAGAAATGCACGGCCTTTTGTTTCGTGTGAAACGAGTCCCTTGTTAACTGTCTTTTCCCGGAATAGTCTCCCCCTCCGGTACGGGAACGCCGCATGCAACCTCCCTCTTCCTCTAAAGTAGCAAAAGCCTGGTTTGTTTTTCTCTTCTGCGCCCTGCTCCCCTTCTGCTGGGCCCTGGGCTTTTTGTATCCGCGTGGCGATGATTTTGACTATGCGGCCCGGTCTATGTTCCTGCTGGATGTGCCGGGGGGGCTCCTCGAATCCGTCAGGGAATGGCTTTTTCAGAGTGGACGCTATACCTATCACTTCCTGGCTGTTTTGCTGGGTAAGGCGGGAGTCTGGCCCCTGCTTTCGGCGCTGGTGTGCGCTGCGGTACTGGCCTTGCACGCATTGGCGGGCTATGTGCTGGCGCGCGCTCTGGGCGGCTCTCGTTCCTGGTCCGCGCTTTGGGGACTCTTTGCTCTGTTCTGCCTGCTGACCTGTCATCAGGCGCTGAACCTTTTCTATATGCAGACCGAGGCTCTTTCCATTGGTCTGCAAAGCGGAGCGGGGCTGTTGTTTATGGCGCTGCTGTGCCGCCTCTGGCGCGCGCACCCGGCGGAAGCCGTGCCGCGTTCCGGGGTTCGCCACGGAGCCATGCGCACGCAGCATGGGTTGCGCGGTTTCTGGCGTCGTTGTGCCGCTCCTACAGTCTGGGCCGCAGGGCCGCGTCGAGCTGCTGTGATCGCGGGCATTCTTGCTGTGGGCGTGTATGAGCAGGCCGCTCTGGCTGTCTGCCTGGCCGCCGCTATGACTGCCCTGCTGGCCTGGCGCTGCCGCCATCCGCTGGCGCGGGACATCTCGCGCGTGGTCGCCTGGGTGCTTATCGCGCTTGTTCTGTCCTTTCTCGCGCCGGGCAATGTCGTGCATCGTGCCGTGCGGCATGTGGATGCGGCGGTCTTGTGGCAGAATCTTTCTTCTCTGCCCGCTGATTGGCTGCACCATGCCTTCTGGTGTTTCTCTCTGCCCTGGCTGCTTGCCGTGGTGGCGCTGACCCTGCTGCTGCCCCGTCCCGCGCGAGAAGAGCGGGAAAAAACTCCTTCGCCCTACCCCTGGCTCTGTCTGGCGGCGCCGCTGGCCTATGTGCTCTTTACGCTGTGCATTGCCCTTTTGCAGGCGGGAACGTCCGCTCCTGTCGGCTCCGCTCCCCGATACGCGGCCAGCATGGCTCCCTACGGCGCGTTTGCGCTGGGCGTCGCTCTCTATCCTTTTGTCGGCTGGCTTGTCCGGCGTCTGCAAGGTATGGCGCATGCGCGGGATATGCGTCTCTGGCTGATTCTTCTTCCGGCTGTGCTGCTGCTCTGCGGCGGCGGCAACTGGCGGCTGGCGACTGTAAATGCCTGCAACGGGGCTTTTACTGATATCGCCGATCGGCTTTCCCTGCGCTATGCCTTTTTGAAGACCGAAGGGCGCATGGCAATGTCCGGCGATCCCGACTTTCGTTTTGGTCTGCTTGGCGAGCTTGCCCGTCCTGACAGGCGCCCTGACAGCATCGATACGCAATTGCCCGGTATGGCGGTGCGGCGGCTGGACTACGGCGTTTTCCCCGTGCATGCGGAAGAGGCCTTGCCGCAGGACCCCGAAGTCTGGCCCAATCTTCGGGTGGCCTGGCTCTATGGTCTTGGCAGCGTGCGTAGCGCTTCGGGAAATGCCGCAGCGGCAGGCGCGGCGGCGTTGCAACCTTCAGCCCGACCGCTTTCTCTGTCGCCGCAGCTGGAAGAGCTCGGTATCCGCTCGGCCTGGCTTGCCGGAACGCAGGGGGAGAATGCCACCTTTGCGGAAGTCTGGCTCGTGCTGCGCTGTTCAGGTCCCCTGCCGGAATCCTGGTGCATCTGGCGGCAAAGCCCTGTGGATATGCGCCGTTTGCCTCCCCTGCCCCTGCAACGCTGGTGGGGAATGAAAGCCTCGGATTTTGCCCGCCGTCAGGAGGCGCTGCCTGACTGGCTGGCGGATATGGCGGGCGTGCGTCTGAATGTGCGCCCCGAACAATGGCGTATCCCCAACCCTGAACAGGGCACGGAACTTTTCTACGCATTTCCCCTGCTCCCCCGTTCCCCGCTGACCGACGCCCTGCCCCCTGTCCGGCTCTGGGCGGAAACGCCGCAGGGCTTTATGCCCTTTGGCGAGAGCGGCGACTGATGCGGTAGATGCGGCAAAGGATGTTTGTGTGCCGGGGGAGGGGGAACCCCTTTGGCTGGCGCACAAAGTGGTTCCCCCTCCCCCAGACACCCACCCCTTCCCCAAACGCGCTTTATTCTGGAGAATGAGGCGTTGCGGTGATGCGGCTGCTTTCCATCGATGCCCGTCTCCCGGTGATACAGAAAGTTTTTTGAGTGAAACAGAACGGCCCCGCAGGAGTAGAATCCGTGCGGGGCCGTTGCAGTGTTATCTGCGGGCGGGATGGATGATTCCCCGTTTGTGTTACCGGGGGACGGGTATTTGCGGCAGGCGTTTGTGTCGCCGTACCGTTTAGAGCATTTTCAGTTTGAAATGCTGCGCGTTTCAAACCATACGGCCTGTCGTTTCGCGGAAAAAACGTGTTTTTCCACTCACTTTGGGTCGGGCGGCGCTGTGCCGCCGCCTTCGTGTTTCACCTTTTTCAAAGTTGAAACGCTCTAATTTTTCAGAATAAAGCGCACTGGGGAGGGTGAGGGGGCTTGGGGGAGAGGGAACCCCTCTCGCGCCAGCAGCGACCGAAGGCGGCCGCAGGCCGTGCCCGTTGCGACGAAGGAAGCTACGGGCATCGACAGCAGAGATGAGGGGTTCCCTCTCCCCCAATTATACAGCTTGGTTATTCGTGCTTCTTCAGGCCTTCGCTCTGGCCGAAGATGATGAGTTCCATCCAGTCGAGGGCGAAGTCGAGCGTATCCTCGTCTCGACTCATAATAGCGTTACGGCGTTCTTCGGAGATGTCCACGCGCGAGAAGATGTGCATTTGCGTGATGAGTTCGCGGAACTTGTCCAGCTGGTAGAGACAGAGGACGGCCATAGTGGCCATGCGGGCTTCCAGCGGCTTACCGGAGGCGCGGACCATGGACATCAGGCGCATATAGCGGTCGTTGGCGGCATTGAAGGTCCTCACACCCTGATCCGCCAGCCATTCCTGCGCCGTCCAGTCCCTGCCCTGATCAAAACCGTGGCAGTGGGGTTCGCGCACGATGAAGAAGCGCTCTTCCACGCCGTCGTGAGCCATCTTGGCCCCGCGTCCCAGCGGATAGCAGCGACAGGCGCCGGGTCTGTCCTCATAGACGGAGCAGCCGGCGGGCGTCACAAAGGGGCAGGGTTCGCCGGGACCTTCCAGCATGCGCAGCAGCGGCAGGGGGAATCCCGTATCCGGGAAGGTGCGCATGCGGGTATGCGTGTTGAGGAAGGTTTCGCTGTCCATGCCGAAATGACGCCGCAGGCGCAGCACGTCATAAGGGGTGAGCGGCAGAGTCAGTTCCGCACAGCAGCGATTGAAACAGGGCACGTCCGGGTTGCAGGCAAAACAGAAAGTTTTGCCGGGCTCCAGCTCCGGCAGGTTTTCGAGAAATTCGCGGCTGGCATCATCCATTACGGCTTCGGGGGTTTCGCTCATGGAAAAATCCTTGGTTTGTGGGCATTGCGGCTGCGGCGGGGCGCGGCATTAGCGCGTGGGCTGAGTGCTACAGGAATAAACCCCGCAAGGCCGTTGATTTTGCCTTCGGGGGACTGTCGCCGCCGGGAGGGCGACGATAGTCCCGCACCGTTTCATCCTTCAGATAAAAGCGCGCTGGGGAAGGGATGGGGGGCTTGGGGGGAAGGGAAACCCTTCTCGCGCTAGCAGAAGGGTTTCCCTTCCCCCCAACATTTTACGAAGATAGTTCCCCTCTAGATGACCTTGTTCAGGGCGTATTCAATGATGCCTTCGGCGCCGGCCTTACGCAGGCGCGGGATCAGATCGCGCACGACGTCAATATTGACGACGGTTTCCACGGAGAGCCAGCGGTTGTCCTGAAGGGGGGAAACCGTGGGCGAATTGAGGGAAGGCAGCATGCCGAGGATGGCGTCGAGATTGTCGGCGGGCGCGTTCATCTTGATGGCCACGAGGCTTTCGGCGCGCAGCGCGCCTTCCAGCAGCAGAGTGATCTGCTCGATCTTGGCGCGCTTTTCGGGATTGTTCATGGCGTCCTTGTTGGCGATAAGCACAGGATAGGAGCACATGACTTCGTCGATGATGCGCAGGCCGTGGGCGCGGATGGTGGTTCCGGTTTCGGTCACTTCCACAATGCCGTCGGCCAGGCCTTCCACCACCTTGGCTTCGGTGGCGCCCCAGGAATAGAAGATATTGACGTTGATGCCCAGACGGTCGAAGTAGCGGCTGGTCAGTCCCTTAAGTTCCGTGGCAATGCGCTTGCCTTCGAGATCGCGGGGGTTCTGATAGGGGGAATCCCCGGCTACGGCCAGCACCCAGCGGCAGGGGCGGTTGGAGGTCTTGGAGTAAACGAGATCCGCAATGCGCACGACCTTGTCCTCAAGGCCACACTCCATGAGCCAGTCCAGACCGACGATGCCGAGATCGAGAATCCCCGCCTCGATATAGCCGCCGATTTCCTGCACGCGGCAGAGCGAAGCGGCGATGGTGGGATCGTTGATGTCGGGGAAGTAGTTGCGGGTATGCTTGCGGATTTTCCAGCCGGCGCGTTCAAACAGGTTGATGGTGGCGTCTTCCAGCGAGCCCTTGGGCACGCCGAGCTTGAGAATGGTCTGGCTTTCAGCGGTCATGATACATTTCCTTTGAGGCGATCCTGCGGGGCAGGACGTGAAACTGTGGCGTCGTGGCATCGGGCGCGGTTGCGCCCCTGCGCAAGCGTGACGCCGGAGCATGGCGCGGACGGTACGGCTGCGTCACGAATGC
Organism: uncultured Desulfovibrio sp.; assembly: GCA_944327285.1. GTDB lineage: Bacteria > Desulfobacterota > Desulfovibrionia > Desulfovibrionales > Desulfovibrionaceae > Desulfovibrio. Next base: position 54,851 of record CALVHG010000002.1, read on the forward strand.
GTGACGTCGTGCATCTGGAGCATTCTAGTTTGAGACGCGCGTTGCGTTTCAAACCATACGGCCTGTCGTTTCCGGAAAAAGCGCGGTTTTTCCGCTTTCTTCAGGCCGGGCGGCGCTGTGCGGGCGCCTCGCGTTTTACCTTTTTGAAAGATAAATGCCTTATTTGCCGTAGACCGCAGCCGGATCAAAGACCTGCGGCGAGCACATGTGTTCCTCGCCGTTTTTCCATTCGCGGAAAAAGCAGGAGCGCCGTCCCGTATGGCAGGCAGCCCCGCCAATTTGCTCTATCAAAAGCAGAATCGTGTCGGCGTCGCAATCAAGGCGTATGGCCTGAACCTTCTGGACATTGCCCGATGTGCCGCCCTTATGCCAGAGTTCCTGCCGGCTGCGGCTCCAGTAATGGGCCTCGCCCGTGCGCAAGGTCGCGTTCCAGGCGTTTTCATCCATATAGGCGAGCATCAGCACTTCCCCGGTGGCGGCATCCTGCGCAATGGCAGGGACCAGGCCTTTGGAGAAATCAGGGGCAAAGCTCGGCGGCGGCAAGGGGGCGTGAGACACGGGGTCCTCCGGCAAGAGATAGTTCTGGTGATCGTGGTGTGCGTCCGAACAGGGCTGTCCGAGGCGTCAATGCCTTGGCAGCCTAGCGCCAAAGCCCGGCCAACGCAAGGCGCGAAGGGGCAAAATACCTGCGCGGGGCGCCGTTGCGGGCAGCGATAGCGTCGCTTCCGCCGCCGACGGGCAAGGCTTTACACAAGGGAGAGAACTCGCTAGAACTTGTCTAGAAGTTGTTTCGTCAGCTCCCTGCCTGATGCAGTTGCCGATGGCGGCCTTCCCCGGCTTTCCGGCGGCGCGGCGTCCGCTGTGTCGCCTGATCTTTTTGCTGCCTGTCTTCTTTTTTGTCCCAGGGCTGCCGTCTGTCTGCCGCGACATTCAGACATGCGGGACGGGCAACACAGAACTTTTTCAATCCCGTCGGCGTGTTTGTCCCGGCGGAGCGGATATTCCATGACTCAGGAACATAACGACGAGTATTCTTCTTCCGACGATCTTTCTTCTTTTGCCATCAGCGAGCCCGAAAATGCCCTGCCGCGCGTGGGGCTGAACGATGTGCCGGAGACTTTGCGCGCAGCCTGCGCGCGGGCCGGCTGGACGCAGCTCATGCCGGTGCAGTCCCTGGCGCTGCCCTATCTGCTGGCCGGGCGCGATATCATGGTGCAGTCCCGCACAGGCAGCGGAAAGACCGGCTGCTATCTGCTGCCCATGCTGCCGCATCTCGATCCTGCGTTGCTGGCCCCCCAGGCGCTGGTGCTGGTGCCGACGCGCGAGCTGGCGGTGCAGGTGGAACACGAGGCCGCGACGCTGTTTGAAGGGACCGGCCTGCGTACCGTGGCCGTCTATGGCGGCGTAGGTTACAAGAAACAGATTGAAGCGTTGCGCGGCGGAGCTCAGGTGCTGGTCGGTACGCCGGGGCGCGTGCTTGACCACCTGCTGCGCCATACGCTCGATCTTGAGGCCTTGCGGGTCCTGGTCTTTGACGAGGCGGATCGCATGCTGTCCATCGGCTTCTATCCCGATATGAAGGAAGTGCAGCGCTATCTGCCGCGTCGGCGTATTCATACCTGCCTGTTTTCGGCAACCTATCCCCCGCATGTGCTCAAGCTGGCGGGCGAGTTCATGACCAGCCCCGACATGCTGTCGCTGTCCTGCAAGGAAGTGCATGTGGCGGAGGTGCAGCACCTTTTCTGTCGCGCCAAGCCCATGGAAAAGGACCGCGTGCTGGTGCGCCTGCTGGAGACGGAAAATCCCGCTTCGGCTATTATTTTTTGCAATACCAAGGCCAACGTGCATTACGTGACCGACGTGCTGAAGGGCTTCGGCTATAATGCTGACGAGCTTTCGGCCGATTTGAGTCAGAATAAGCGTGAAGCTGTGCTGGACAAGATCCGGCAGGGACGGCTTCAGTATCTGGTGGCGACCGATGTGGCGGCGCGGGGGATCGATATTCCCCAGTTGTCGCACGTCTTTCTGTACGAGCCGCCGGAAGATCACGAGTGTTATATTCACCGCGCCGGGCGCACAGGTCGCGCCGGGGCCGCGGGAACAGTTATTTCTCTGGTCGATGTCATGCAGCTTATGGAGCTTGAGCGCATTGCCGGGCATTTCCGCATTGGCTTGCGGGAGCTGGCGGCGCCTTCCGAGGCGGATGTGGCGGCGGCCGTGGGGCAGCGGCTTGTCACTGTGCTGGAGGCGCGCTTCCGGGGCATGACCGGCCTGGAAAAAATGCGCGCCGCGCGCTATGTGCCGCTGGCCCGAACGCTGGCGGGCATGTCGTCGGGCGAGACCGACGTCGCCGCTGCCGACGAGGACGATACTCTGCTTCTGGCGATGCTGCTGGATGCCTGCCATCAGCAGAGTCTGCGTGAAACGCGCTTCCCCGATGCCGGGAACGAGGACAGCGGGCAGGCGCGCAAGGAACGCAGCCGCGGCGGTCGCGGACGCAGACGCCGCGAAAGCGGCCGCAAGGAAAGCTCCGCGGAACCGGAGGCAAACGGCGGGGCAGACGCCGTGCCGCAGGATTCCGCCGAGGGGGGCGAACAGGCCGGGAAAAAGCGTCGCCGGCGTCGGTCGCGGCGTTCTTCGGGCGGCAATTCCGCGCGGGAGGCAGCCGCGGCGGATGCGCCGGGGCAGGATTCCTGACCCCGGAAACGACGCTCGTTCCGACATTGTCCTGACGCGGCGATACTGTTTTTCGTCGGTCGGGCTGTTGTGGCAGGACGTTTCCAGGAGCGGGTTCAGCGCTGGAGGAAAACCGTCCGGGCGACATCCTTCAGGGGGATGTCGACTGTCCTGTTGCGGCATCGGCAGAGGCGACACAAGGAGCGGAGAGGGATGCAAGAGGATTGCAGCGCGGCTGTCGCCCTGAGCGACGAGGAGACGTACGCGCGACAGGCTCGGGAGAATTTTCGCGCACTCCTGAATGACATGTGTTTTTTTGAGGAACTGTCCATTCTGGGACTGGGACGTTTTCAGTTTTCGCGGCGTCGCAGAATGGTTGCCGAGTTCCGCAGCGTGTATATGGCGGTCTGGCGTCTGGCGCTGGGCTCGTCCTTTCCGGAAGAAGCGGACGCTATTTTTGCCGCCTTTTGCCAGGAGTATTTGCGGCGTTCCCGTGATCGGCAGGCTCAGGACATCGTGCGGAAGGCGGAAGAGTACTGGCATATGCTGCGCGATGCTTCCGCAAAGGATTTTCGCAGTCTTGCAGAGCATCTGGCGAATCTTTCGGCGCGCTGTGACGAGGAACACAGGCAGGCCGTCACGCTCAAACTGGCCCTGCATATTCGGACTGTATATCGTCTGATTTTTGATCGCCTCATATGATGCCGGCGACGACATCGGATTGCGAAATAAGCGTTTTACCTTTGCAAAAGGTAAAACGCGAGGCGGCGGTACAGCGCCGCCCGGCCGAAGCGAGCGGGAAAACGCGCTCTTTCCGCGAAACGACAGGCCGTATAGTTTGAAACGCAACGCGTTTCAAACTGAAAATGCTCTAGTGCATGGAAAAGGTGCGGGTACGCCCCGCCAGTTCGCCCTGTTCGTTTCATGGGAAACAGCGGGTATTTTCAGCAGGTAGTGTGTCAAAATGATGAAGCAGACGAATTTTCCCACGGAACAGATGCCGGTCATTGACTCGGAACGCGGATGCTGTGTCACCATCGGCAACTTTGACGGTGTGCACAAAGGGCATCAGACTCTGATTTCCCATGCGCTGGATTTTGCCCGTAAGGTGGGAATGGCCTGCGTTATCGTGACGTTCTGGCCTCATCCGCGTCTGGTGCTGGGTAAGGAGCATGTCCCGCTGATGACCCGCGCCGCGCGTCTGGAAGCGCTGCGGGCATTGCAACCCGACCACGTCTGGGAGATTCCCTTTAATCGCCTGGTTGCGGGACTCTCCCCTGAGGATTTCGTCAAACAGTATCTGGTGCCGCTTTCCATGCGACGGCTGGTGGTGGGCCATGACTTCTCGCTGGGCAAGGGGCGCGCAGGCCAGCCCTGCATCCTTCAGAGCCTGGGCCGCGCCTACGGCTACACTATGGAACAGCTTGCGCCCGTGATGGAAGGCGGGAGCGTTGTCAGCTCCAGCCGTATTCGCCATTTTGTGGAACAGGGCGGCGTGGAGCTGGCGGCTCGTATGCTGGGGCATTATCATTTCTGCGACGGCGAAGTTATCCGCGGCGAAGGGCGCGGGGCCGGACTGGGCTTCCCCACGGCCAACCTGGCCCTGCCGGAAACGCTGCTGCCGCCTTCGGGGGTGTATGCTTCCCTGCTGGAAGTGAATGGCAAACGTCATGCCGCCGTGACTAATATCGGCAATAATCCTACCTTCGGCGGACAGAACATCGGCGTGGAAACCTTTGTGCTGGATGCTTCCGGCGATATGGATCTCTACGGCAAGCAGGTTCGCGTTCGCTTTGTGGAACAGCTGCGCCGGGAAAAACGTTTTTCCGGGCCGGAAGAACTGGCGGCCCAGATTGCTCGCGATGTGGAACAGGCTCGCGGCATTCTGGCGGGTATCTAAAGCATTTTCAGTTTGAAATGCCTCGCGTTTCAAACCATACGGCCTGTTAACACTATTCGTAAGTTGTTTTGGGGGGAAGGGAACCCCCTCTGCTAGCGCGAGAGGTGTTTCCCTTCCCCCCAAGCCCCCCATCCCTTCCCCAGCGCGCTTTTATCGGGGAAAAGTCAGGAATATGAGGCGACCCTGCCACCAAAGACAAGTGGCACGTGTGCAGCCTGTTTATTTTGTCTATTGAAATTATTGTAAAATTTGTGTTAACAGGCCCTAGAGCATTTTCAGTTTGAAACACTGCGCGTTTCAAACCATATGGCCTGTCGTTTCGCGGAAAAACGCGGTTTTTCCGCTCGCTTTGAGCCGGGCGGCGCTGTACCACGCGCCTCGCGTTTCACCTTTTTCAAAGTTGAAACGCTCTAAAATTATCGCCGCGAGCAGCGTTTTTGCGGGGGGCCTCCTCCTGGCGGGCGCGGGCGATAGCATCTCCATCAACAAACGCCCCCGACAGCGCGACATATTGCGTCGCGCTGTCGGGGGCGTCGTTTTTCGCGGAGTGACCGGCGCGGATCAGGCTTCGCGCTGGCATTCCAGTTCGATGTCTTTGGAGCCGAAAACCTTGCGGATGTTTTTCAGGCTGTGCCGCAGCTGTTCCATTTCAATGGGGCAGTCGTCGGCGGCGCTGACGCGCAGCAGGAGCCTGTCTTCCTGCTGGAGAAAGCGGGCTGTGCGGATAATCTGGCGATGGCTCTTGTCCATGCGTTCCGCCAGCAGCAGAAAGAGGGAGAGAGGACGGACCTCGGCGCGCATGTCGTCGTCGAGTTCGGTATACACGGGCGTCTTTTTGGTCGGGCGCTTGCGGTGAAAATAGGCCAGCGCCGCCAGCAGTTCCACCTCGCGCGCCGTGAAGCCCAGCAGTTCCGTATTGCGGATTAAATAGTGGCTGTGGGCATTGTGGCGGGAGAAGGAAATGAAGATGCCGATATCGTGCAGCAGTCCGGCATAGTGGAGTATCTCCCGCAGGTTGGGAGACAAATCGTGCAGTCCCAGACTGCGGGAGCTGTCGAAGAGATCAAGCGCCAGACGGGCGACATGGCGGGAGTGCTGTTCTTCGTAACCGCACTTGCGGGCCAGATGGAGCACGCTTTCCTTCCGCACGGGGTGAAAGCTGCCTTCCTTGTGCGGCTGGCGTCGGGTAATGTAGTCCACCAGCAGACCGTTTTGCAGATTGCGGTTGCTGATGCGCACGCTGTCGAAGCCCTGATCCTCCATGATGGTCTGGAGGATTGCCGCCCCGGCAATGATGACGTCGGCGCGGTTGGCGTTGATGCCGGGCAGGGCCTTGCGTTCCTTGAGCGTGCGGGCGCAAAGTTCCCGCACCACGCGGCACAGGCCCGCATAGCTGAGAAGATCGCGGCGCTCGACCGGCTTTCGCCCCTGGGCCTGCGCGTCGGCCTCGTCCAGCGCGGCGGAGATTTCCGCGAGGTTCTGAGCCGTGCCGGAGCTGCCCACAGCTTCCGCGATAGTGAAGTCGGCGATGCGCTGGAAAGAATGCAGCGCGTTGTTGCGAATATAGTTCTGCAACGCCGTATAGCGCTTGACGGGAACCGGTTTTTCTCCGTCGTCAAAGAACAGGTTCGACAAACGCACGCAGCCCAGTTTCATGGAGTCCAGATTGCGGCATTCGTCGGAGCTGCCGACTATGAGTTCCGTGCTGCCGCCGCCGATGTCGATGAACAGACGCAGCGCGTCGGTATGCTCCAGTCCGCTGGAAACGCCGAGATAAATCAGGCGGGCTTCTTCCTGCCCGGAAATGGCCGTGAAGGTGATGCCGGTCTTTTCCTTGACGCGGGCGAGAAAGTCTTCGCCGTTGGCGGCGTCGCGCACGGCGGCGGTGGCCACGGCAATGGTCTCGGTGACGCCGTAGACCTCGCACATGGACGCCATGCCCCGCAGTACGGCAATGGTGCGCGCCATGCTTTCTTCGCGAAGGCGGCCGTGCTGGAAGGCCCCTTCGCCCAGACGGACCATCTGTTTTACCTGATTGAGCACGGCATAAGAGCCGTCGGGTTGAACATGCGCCAGCATGAGACGCAGGGAGTTGCTGCCCAGGTCCATGATGGCGATGGTCTTTTCCTCCAGCACGGCGCGCGGATCGACGGTTATGCTTCCCGGCATGTGCATTCCAGCGTCCTTTCTGTCAGGTGTTCCAGAAGATCGCCCTTTTTGACGGCCCTTGCCTGCTCCGGCCCGCATTCGCCGCAGGAGCGCAGTTGCAGGCGGATGGCGTTGTCCGTCACTTCGGCGGAAACATCCTGAATATTGCCCAGATGGCGATAGTCCAGACCGTCTGCAATGCGCAGCAGGGCCGCCGCCTTGCAGATGGCGTCGCGCTTCTTGCCGGAAAGATCCGCAAAGCGTTTGTGCTTCTGGGAAGGCCACGCCTTGCGATGATAGCGGGCCAAAAGCGCTACCAGCGGCCGATCCTTATCCGCAATGCCCAGCGTCGTGTCCGTCTCAATGCGGCGCATGCTGATCTTGTGGTGCTTTCTGCGACCTTCGGCAAAGCCTATATCATGCAGGAGCGCCGCCAGATGCAGGCGACGACGCCATTTCTTGCCGAGTCCGTGCAGCTCCGCCAGCTCGTCAAACAGGCGATCCGCCAGAAAGGCCACATGGCGGCCGTGTTCCAGCGAGGCGTCCTGTTCGGGGCCGGAAGCGGGCGCCGCGATTTCTGTGGCCTGCGCTACCTTTTGCTCGTTTTTCTCGGCCGCCGCGGGGGCCGCTTCTTCCGTTTTGGGGAGCTCCTGCACTTCCGGCTCTTTCGGCGCGGGAGTCTCGGCAGACTGCGCCGGGGCTGCGTCCGGCGCCGGCGCGGCTGTCAGAGCCGCCGGAACACTGTCGGGAGACACGGTTTTCTTTCTTCTTCGATTGCTTGTGACCATGACACTGCTATCCTTATTATCTTGCCTGTTAGAGCTTTTTTCAGTTTAGAGCATTTTCAGCTTGAAATGCTTCGCATTGCAAACCATACGGCCTGTGCTGCCGCCTCGCGTTTCAGAATGGTAAACGCTCTAGCCCAGTTGCATGTCTTCGTCCCCGTTTTTCCGGGGGACAAATGCGGCGAGAAAAGCGGCGGCGTCCCCGAACCGTTCCATTCTCCAGATAAAAGCGCGCTGGGGAAAGGATGGGGGGCTTGGGGGGAAGGAAAACCCTTCTCGCGCGAGCAGAAGGGTTTTCCTTCCCCCCAAAAGAAGCTGCACAGAAGCTAGACAGGGAGCCCCCGCATCATGACGGCCTGAGCGTTGACGGCCTCCTCGCCCTTGGCCGGGACGAGGCGTTCATAGGTGGCGTCGCTGCGCAGACGCCATGCCTGCACATTGTCCCGCAGGTGGCATTCGAGGACGCGGAAGAGCGTCGCCCGCAGCTGCGGGTCCGTAATCGGCGCCAGGACCTCAATGCGGCGGTCAAGGTTGCGGGGCATGAGATCGGCGCTGCCTATGTAAAGAATGCCCTCCCCGCCCGCGTTGAACCAGTATATGCGGGAATGTTCGAGAAAGCGTCCCACAATGCTGGTCACTTCTATATTGTCGCTGATGCCGGGCAGGCCGGGACGCAGACAGCAGATGCCGCGCACCTGCAGACGAATGCGCACGCCGGCCATGGAGGCCCGGTACAGGGCCCGAATGATGAGTGGATCAACCAGCTGATTGCACTTGAAGATGATGGCCCCGTCGCCGTAGCGGCGCTGGCGTTCCTCTTCCCGCTGTATCAGCTCAATAAGGGGATTGCGCATGACCAGCGGGGAAACGAGCAGGCTGCGGTAGGTGTCGCGGCAGGCGTACCCCGTCATGACGTTGAACAGGTCCGTCACGTCGGCGCAGATATCGGGATTGGCGGTCAGCAGGCCGAGATCCGTGTATATTTTTGCGGTGGAGGCATTGTAGTTGCCGGTGCCGATATGGACGTAACGCCGGACAAGATCACGTTCCCGGCGCACCACAAGACAGAGCTTGGCATGAATCTTCATGCCTACAAGTCCGTAAACGACGTTGACGCCTTCTTTTTCCAGCTCTTCGGCCCAGGTGATATTGCGCTCTTCGTCAAAGCGGGCCTTGAGCTCCACTACGGCCACAACCTGCTTGCCGCGTCGGCGGGCCTCAATCAGCGCCTTGACAATGGGCGAATCGTTGCCCACCCGGTACAGCGTCTGCTTGATGGCGATGACGTCCGGGTCCTCGGCGGCGCGGCGGATGAAGTCCAGAACGGAGATGAAATTGTCATAGGGATGGAACAGCAGGATGTCCTGCGAGCGGATAGCCGCAAAAAAGTTGCCGTCGCTCAGGGCCGGATGCGTGCGCGCATAGAAGGGCGTCTCCTTGAGTTGCGGCTTGTCCACATTGTACAGGGTCATGAATTCGGGGAAGGCCATGGGCCCCTTGACCCGGTATATTTGGAAGGGCTGCAATCCCAGGCGGGAGGAAAGAAAGGCGATCAGGCTCTTGGGGGCGCGATGGGCAATTTCCAGGCGCACCACGTCGCCGAAGCGGCGTTGATCCACAAAATCCTTGACGGCCTCCAGCAGGTCGTCGGCCTCGTCCTCCTCAATTTCCAGATTGGTGTTGCGCGTGATGCGGAACAGGGCCGCGCTTTCTACCTTGTGGCCGGGAAAGAGCATGGGCAGATACTGGGCCACAAGGTCTTCGAGCGGCAGGATGTCGTCGCCGCGCACATTGGGATCAAAGCCCAGCGAGGCATAGGTCTTGGCCTCCTTGTTGCGCGGAATGAAGATGAAGCGAGACAGATTGCTGGGGACCTTGAGGCGCACAAAGCGGGTGACGCCGTCCCGGCAGTGCAGCTGAATAATGAAGTTGAGACAGGTCGTGGAGATCATGGGGAAGGGATGCCCCGGATCAATGGCCTGCGGCGTCAGGATGGGATAGACTTCATTTTTGAAATAGCCGTCGAGAAAGCGGCGCTGCTTTTCCGAAAGCTCGTCATAGTCCACGATGCGCACGCTGCGCTCCGCCAGCTGGGCGCGCAGGGTCTTGTTCCAGTGGGACTGGGCTCTGGCGGTATGCAACAGCACGCGGCGGCGGATTTCCGCCAGCTGACGGGCTGGCGTCATGCGATCCGGCGAGGTGTTGCTTGCGCCGTTGCGATACTGGCGCAGAATGTTCGCCACGCGAACCATGAAAAACTCGTCCAGATTGTTATAAAAAATAGCCAGAAATTTCAGCTGTTCCAGAAGGGGAAGGCCCGGCTTGAGCGCCTCTTCCAGCACCTTGAGGTTGAAATCCAGCCAGCTGATTTCCCTGTTCAGGTAGAGGTTGGGGCAGGAAAGATCCTGCATTTCTTCCAGAGAGCAGGGTTGTTCCGGATAGTGAAGATTGGTTTTGGTCGGCATGAGGTTCCCTCTTGCGAATCATCATAGGAGGGGAATATGACGATGCCGTGACAGGCAGGATTGTCAGCGGCAGACGGCATCGCTGCGTTTCCTCGTTTTCCTCGCATTGCTATCTTGGCGCATGGACAGGCAAATTGCAATTCCCCGCCTTGCCTTGCGCGGGGCTCGGTGGCATAGTGCCGCTATGCGCGCCATACTGACATCCCATCCCGTTTCGACGGAATACATCTGTGGCCGGCATCCTCTGGATGCCCTTCCCGAAGCGTCGCTTGCCGGGCATGCCGCGCTTGCGGCGCAGCCGGACGCTGCCGTCATTCCCGATGACGAGGCCTGCTTCGCCCTCTGGGATAAGTACGAAATGCTCGACAATGTTCGGGCGCATTCCCTGCTGGTGGCGCATATTGCCACGGAGCTGGCGCGACGCGCCGCGGCGGCGGGCAGGCCCGTGCATGTGGGCGCGGTGCGCGCCTCCGCCCTGCTCCACGATCTGGCCAAGACTTACTGCATCCGTCACGGAGGCAGCCACGCCGTGCTGGGCGCGGGCTGGGTCATGGCCGAAACGCATAATCCCCTGATTGCCCAGGGGGTGCTGCTGCATGTGCACTGGCCGTGGGCCGTGCCCGTGCATGAGCCGGATCGCCTGTGCAGCCTGCCCTTTTTTGTCATCTATGCCGACAAGCGTTCCATGCATGATCGCTGCGTTCCTCTGGAGGAACGCTTTCAGGATTTGCTGGAGCGTTACGGCAAGACGGAAAAGGCGCGTTCCGGCATAACCGATTCCTACCGGCAGGCCAATCTTATTGAAAGCGCGCTGGAAGCGCAGCTGGGGTGCCATCTTCATGAAGATTCTTTTGATAGCGGGCGGCTGGTCCACGGAGCGTGACGTTTCGCTTGCCGGGGCGCGCGGCATGGAAAGCGCCCTGCGCGAGCGCGGCCATGACGTAACCTTTTTTGATCTGCGCGACAATTTTGACCGGCTGCTGGAAACGGCCCGCGAGCATGATTTCTGCCTGATTAACCTGCACGGCGCTCCCGGCGAGGACGGTCTTGTGCAGGCGATGCTCGAACAAGCGGGATGCCCCTATCAGGGTTCGGGCCCGGCGGGCTCTTTTCTTGCTCTCAACAAAGCCGCGGCAAAGCAGATTTTCCGCAGGGCCGGTCTGCCCACAGCCGACTGGGAGTTTCTCCCCGTGCCGCCGCCGGCCGACTGGGAACCCCGTCTGCCCTGGCCTCTGTTCGTCAAGAGCAATACGGGGGGCTCGTCCCTGCGCCTTGGCCGCGCCGCGAACCGTCAGGAGCTGGATGCCCTGCTGGCGGAAATCTTTGCGGCGGGCGACAGCGCCCTGCTGGAACCGCAGCTGGAGGGGCGCGAGGTGACCTGCGGGGTTCTGGGCGATCAGTCCCTGCCGCCCATTCTTATTGAGCCCGCTGCCGGAGACTTTTTTGACTATACCAGCAAGTACGCCAAGGGCGGCGCACGGGAAATCTGCCCCGCGCCGCTGCCGCAGGAAGTGCTGGACGAGGCCGGGCGACTGGCGCTTGCCGCGCATAAGGCTCTGGGCCTCGCAGGCTACAGCCGCACGGACTTCATTCTGTCGCCGGAAAGACGTCTGACCTTGCTGGAAGTAAACACCCTGCCCGGCATGACGCCTACCAGTCTGGTGCCGCAGGAAGCCGCCGTTATCGGGCTGGACTTCGGCGCGTTGCTGGAGCGTCTGATGGAACTTGGTCTGGAGCGGCACGGCGCGCGGCGGTAATGCCGGGCAGCGGCCGTACAGACAAATCTCCGCGATTGTTTTTAGAGCGTTTCAACTTTGAAAAAGGTGAAACGCGAGGCGGCGGCACAGCGCCGCCCGGCCCAAAGTGAGCGGAAAAACCGCGCTTTTTCCGCGAAACGACAGGCCGTATGGTTTGGAATGCGAAGCATTTCAAACTGAAAATGCTCTATAAGAATATATGCGACCGGAAGCGCCTCGCGCGCTCCCGGTCGTTGTTGTTTGGGGCAAAGGGCTTCCTTGACCGTAGGGCGGGAGTGCCCTACTATAAAAGAGATTATGTCGAGAACGGAAGGCCATGTATGGCGGCCTTCGTTTTTGCAGGAGATATGCCGGGGACATGCCGCGTCGTAGTCGTCCTCCGGCAAGGCGTGTCGTTCCCCCTGCCGCCTTCCGGCGTCCTCTTTTGCTGCGCGCCGGGAAAGGCGCAGCCCGAAACAAGGAATCTTTGATGAACTGGGATTGGGATAAACTACAGGAAAAAAAGAAGAAACAACAAGGCCAGACACCGCGGCCGCAACGCCCTCTTTTTGATGACGACGATATGCGGGATGAGCCGCGCGCCCGGCGTCATACCTTCCGCAAGAACAGCGATGACGGATTCCGTCTGCCTTCGCTGGGAAACGGCGGCGGCAAGCTCGTTGCCTGGGGGGCCGTTGCCGTGGTGGCTCTATGGCTGCTGTCAGGAATTTATATTGTTAATCCTGACGAAGTGGGTGTGGTCATGCGCTTCGGCAAGTATGATCGCACTGTGGGGCCGGGCCCTCACTATGCTCTGCCCATGCCTATTGAAACTGTGTTCAAGCCGCAGGTGTCGCGCGTGCTGCGCGCCGAAATCAGCGGCGGCAACCGTTTCTCCCGCCGCGATAACGGCCCCGTGGCCAATGGCATCGACATGCTGACCGGCGATGAAAACATCGTCAATGTGCAGTTCAGCGTTCAGTATCGGATCAAGGATCCGGTTCTCTATCTCTTTAACGTGCTGAATCCCACGGAAATGGTGCGCAGCGCGGCCGAAGCCGCCATGCGGGAAGTCATTGGCAACAACAGAATCGAGGCTGTCATCACCGACGGCAAGCTGCAGATTCAGAATGATGCGGCCGTGCTGCTGCAAAGTCTGCTGGACAGCTACGGCGCGGGCATCAATGTCATTGCCGTGCAGTTCCAGGGCGTCGTGCCGCCGCCGGAAGTTTCCGCCGCCTTCAACGACGTGACCAACGCCCGCGAAAACAAGAATCGTTTCATCAATCAGGCCGAAGCCTACCGCAATGAGCTTCTGCCCAGGGCCCGCGGCGAAGCTGCGGCCATCCTCAACGATGCCAACGCCTACAAGGCGACGCGCATTAATCAGGCACAGGGCGACGCCGCTCGCTTCGAGGCGCTGCTGGAACAGTACCGGCAGGCTCCGAAGGTGACGGAACAGCGCCTGTATTATGAAGCCATGGAAAATATCCTGCGCAATGCCACGGACAAGGTCCTGCTGGATGCGGGAGCCGCGGGCAAGATGCTGCCCTACATGGCGCTGCCGGAACTCAGGCAGGACCCGCAGAAGATGGAGAAGCGCTGATGGCCAAGAATCCTCTGACCTATGTGGTCGCCATATTCCTTATTGTTCTGGCTGCCACACAGTGCCTGTTTATTGTGCGGCAGACGGAAACCGCGCTTGTGCTGCAACTGGGCGAACCGCTGCCGGAAGTCCGCAAGCCCGGTCTCCATGTTAAGCTGCCCTTTGTCCAGAATGTGGTCTACTTTGATGCGCGGGTGCTGGAATACGCCGATTTGCGCGCCAGTGAACGCCAGTTCTTTACGGTCGATCAGAAGGCTATTAAGCTGGACAGCTATGCCCGCTGGCGCATTGTGGAGCCTCTGCGTTTCTATACGGCCATGCGCAGCATCGATCAGGCCCTGGCCCGTATCGATGACGTGGTCTTTTCGCAGCTGCACGCCATGGTCGGCACCTATACGCTGACCGAGGTCGTTTCCTCCCATCGCGCGGCCATTATGAAGGATGTCTGCGAAAAGGTAACGGCGCTGATGCGGCCCTTTGGCATTGAAGTGCTGGATGTGCGCATTAAGCGCATGGACTTCCCGGAACAGAACCGCAGCGCCATTGTGGAGCGTATGCGTTCCGACCGCGAGCGGGAAGCCAAGAAGTACCGCTCGGAAGGCGAGGAGGAAAGCACGCGCATTCGCTCCGAGGCAGACCGGCAGAAGGCCGTCATTCTGGCCGAGGCGCGTCGTGATGCGGCAGTTATCCGCGGCCGCGGCGATGCCGATGCCGCGGGCATTTATGCTCAGGCCTTCGGCAAGGCGCCGGAGTTCTATTCTTATCAGCGCTGGCTGGAGGCCTTGCAGGCCTCGTTCCGCGACAGGAGCCGCATCGTCATTTCCAGCGAAAAACCCATGCTGCAACAGCAGCGCTAACGTCCGTTTTTTTTCGCGATATCATCGTTCTAACCTCCGAGAGGGAAATCATGCCTGATTTCAACGATATTTATGAACGCATGCGCATAGCTACCGGCTGCCGTACGCAGATGGAACTGGCCGATGTGCTGGAAATTCGTCAGTCGAGCATTTCCGATGCCAAGCGGAGGGACTCCGTGCCCGGCGACTGGTATATGAAACTTTTTGATCGCTTCGGTCTGAATCCGGACTGGCTCAAGCAGGGGGTGGGCCCCCTGTATCTGCGCGCTAACGGCCAATACGGGGCCTTTGACGCCTCGGCGGGGCTGTCGGAGCAGGCCGCGGCCTTTGGCGAGCCCCGCACCAAGGGGCAGCTCGTTTCCGTATACGACATGCGCTGCGACTACAGCGATCGCAAGGCCCGCCCTACCCTCAGTTCGCACCGTTCCGTGTGCCTGCCCATGTCCTGCCTTGGGGAAAAAACCGTGGTGCTGGAGATGGCGGGCGACAACATGCGTCCCATGGTTGCGGCCGGCGCGCTGCTTGGCGTGGATACCGGCGATGCGAGCGTGGTTTCGGGTAAACTTTATGCTCTGTTTGCGCCGCATGAAGGGTTGATTGTCCGCCGTATTTTTTTGGATGAGGCCCAGAGCGGCTACCTGCTTCGTTCCGAAGCGCCTGAATTCCCCGAAACCCATTTGCAGCCCGACGCGCTGGCTAAGCGTCTTTTCGGGCGTATTGTCTGGATTTTTCAGGAGCTGGCATGAAAACTTCGTCCATTTTGCTTGCGCTGGCCCTTGTGGGCGTGCTGGGAAGCGGTTGCAGCACGTCTTCCGCGCCTGTTGATGATATCGCGGCCCCCGGCGCGCTGTTGACGGAACCGCCCGTCCGTACGACGCCGGAAGGCGGCGACGTGCAGGGACGGGATCTGCCCGGCGTCAATGTTGACCCCGCCGTGCTGCGGAAGCCCGCCCCCGCGGCCGCTCCGCCTGCCGCGGCTCCGGCAATAAAGCCGGTAACGCCGCGGGCGGCTGCGCCCGCCTCCGCCCCGTGGGGGGAACTGGCGCGGCGTCTGGCGGCGGATGGCGTTTCCGGGCCGCAGGTGGATGCTCTGCTGGCGACCCTGCCCGCTACGCCCACGCAATCGCCTATGGGGCGCAAGATCAACGCGTTGTATCAGCGTCGTTTTTTCCCCAAGCCCCCTTCGACGGCTCCGGCCGCCCGCTACTATAAGGGCGTGCTGACGGAGGCCAACGCGCAGGCCTGCCGGGATTTCCTCGCGGCCAATGCCGCGGCCTTTGATGTGGCGGAGCGCCGCTATCAGGTGCCGCGCAATATTGCCGTGGCCCTGCTTTTTGTGGAAACCCGTCTCGGTAAGGTGCTGGCCGACGTTAAGGAAAACGCCTTCTACACCCTGGCCAGCATGTCCGTGACGCGCACGCCGGAAAGCATTTCCGGCTGGCTGCCTAAGATGAAGGATTATGAAAAGCACCGCGACTGGTTCGCGCAGACCATGCCCAAGCGGGCTGATTGGGCCTATAAGGAAACCAAGGCCCTTGTGATTTACATGGCGCGCGAAGGCATCCGGCCCGATCAGCTGCCCAGCTCCGTTTATGGCGCTGTGGGGCTGTGCCAGTTCATGCCGTCCAATATCGACGTATACGGCGCGGACGGCAACAATGACGGGCGCGTTAATCTCTTTGAAATCCCCGATGCCGTGGCAAGCCTTGCCAATTACCTTTATCGCCACGGCTGGCGCGCGGGCATCGACCGCTCCCGTCAGCACAAGCTGCTCATGGCCTACAACCACTCCTCTGTTTACGCCAATACCATTCTGGCCCTGAGCGATATGGTGGAAGGCCGGACCGTGGCTTAGAGCGCTTCAACTTTGAAAAAGGTGAAACGCGAGGCGGCGGCACAGCGCCGCCCGGCCCAAAGTGAGCGGAAAAACCGCGTTTTTTCCGCGAAACGACAGGCCGTATGGTTTGAAATACGAAGCATTTCAAACTGAAAATGCTCCAATGTTCTGTGGGGAAGGGAAACCCCTCTGCTAGCGCGAGAGGTGTTTCCCTTCCCCCCAGGCCCCCCATCCCTTCCCCAGCGCGCTTTATCAAGGCGTCGAATTATCCGGGGTATGTGGCTCCGCGCCAGTCTTCCGGGCTTTGAAGAAGTAGTTTTTTGATCCGCTGATAGTTTCTTATAGAGTCTTCTGACTCGCGGGTTGTTTGGAAAAAAGGGAAATGCCCTCCCGTGGAAAGGCCGTTTTTGGGGGGGCGGGAGTCTGTTTTTTAGGCGGGGTGTATGAAACTCCCATAGAGCGTTTTGCTATTGAAAAAAGGCAGAACGCGAGGCGGCTGCGCAGCGCCGCTCCGGCCAAAAAGTGAGTGGAAAAAAGGCTTTTTCCGCGAAACGGCAGATCGTGCGCTTTGAACCGCAAAGTGTTTTAAACCGAAAATGTTTTAGTGCGGCTATGTCTCCTTTTTCGCGGAAAAAGGCGGCTGGCCCCGATTCTCTCTTCCGGGCATCGGGGCTTGACAGCATGCAGCACGGACGCTATGCAGGGAGTACGACAACTGTCGCGTCGGCAAAAGCGTCTGACTTTTGCAGACATCATACTTCTGGAGGAAGACAATGGGCTACA
Organism: uncultured Desulfovibrio sp.; assembly: GCA_944327285.1. Taxonomy (GTDB): domain Bacteria; phylum Desulfobacterota; class Desulfovibrionia; order Desulfovibrionales; family Desulfovibrionaceae; genus Desulfovibrio. The sequence continues at coordinate 71,644 of CALVHG010000002.1, forward strand.
ATGTGAATGTCGATACCGACAAGTGCGTGGGCTGTGGTGAATGCGTGGACGTGTGCCCCGTGGAAGTGTACAAGATCGAAGACGGCAAGTCCGTGCCTGAAAACGCCGAAGAGTGCCTGGGCTGCGAATCCTGCGTGGAAGTGTGCGAAGCCAACGCCATTTCCGTTGAAGAACAGTAGTCGTCTCTTCGGGAGGGCCGCCAGAGCGGCCTCCTGATAGTTTTTTGGTGCCGCCGGGTGCGAGAAGCGCCTGGCGGCACTTTCTTAGAGCGTTTTGCCAGTGAAAAAGCAAAGCGCGAGGCGGCGGAACAGCGTCGCCCGGCCCGGAGTGAGCGGAAAAAACGCGTGTTTGCCGCGAAATGACAGGCCGTATGGTTTGAAATGCGAAGCGTTTCAAACTGAAAATGCTCCAGAGCGTTTTGCCTTTGGAAAAGGCAAAGCGCGAGGCGGCGGCGCAGCGCCGCCCGGCCCAAAGCGAGCGGAAAAACCGCGTTTTTTCGCGAAGCGACAGGCCGTATGGTTTGAAATGCGAAGCGTTTCAAACTGAAAATGCTCTAACGGTTCGCTCTCCCGTTGCGGCGGGACAGGGGCGCATGAGAAAAGGCATGATACCCGATCTTACTCCCATTTTTCAGGAATACGAACGCCTCCGCAGCAGCGCCGATGCGCTTTTTGAAAAGATCCGCAGCGATTTCCCCAGCTGCGTCAGCTGTCGCGAGGGGTGCAGCGACTGCTGCAACGCCCTCTTTGATCTGCCGCTGGTCGAGGCCATGTATATCAACAGGGCCTTTGGCGCAAAGTTCGGCTACGGTCCTGAACGGTCCGCCATACTGGAGCGGGCCTCGGATACGGACCGCCAGCTGACGCGCATCAAGCGCGATCTTTTCCGCGCCGAAAAGGCCGGCGAAGCGCCGGAAAAAATCATGGAAGACGCCGCCCGCATCAAGTCCCGCTGCCCGCTGCTGGGGAGCGACGATCGCTGCGTCCTTTATGAAGCGCGTCCCATCACCTGCCGCGTTTACGGCGTGCCTACTGCCATCGGCGGGCGCGGCCATGTCTGCGGTCTGGCCGCCTTTGAAAAGGGCTCGGCGTATCCGACCGTGTTCATGGACAAGATGTATGAGCGCCTTGACGCCCTGAGCCGCGATATTCAGCAAACCGTGGGCAGCCGTTTCACCGAGCTGCATGAAGTGTATGTGCCCTTGTCCATGGCGCTGCTGACCAGCTACGATGAAACCTATCTGGGCATAGGTCCCGCTCCCCGCGAAAAGGCCTGATGCTTCCGTGCGCGTCACGCGCGGCCTGCGGCTCTTTTGCGTCGCGGCCCGGCGTGTTCCCCGGATTTTTACAAGGAGATTTTCCATGCCGCACTTGTTCGGCTCCATTCCGGCGACTGTCTTTCGCGACGGGACGCCGCAGCAGCTCACCGATGATCAGGAAGAGCAGAAACGCCAGATCTACGAGCGCATGAATCCCCGCCGGCGCAAGTTTGTCGATCGTATCGGCTATGACAACTGGGACCCCTTCCAGAAACCCAATGATCCGCTCGATTTGCGCATGGACGTGACCAAGCGCACCACGCAGCAGCTGGTGCGCGAGTTTTTGCAGCAAGCGGCCAAAAAAGGCCAGTACAGCAACGATTACGCCCGCGGCGCGCTGGAGTGCGCTCTCGGCGTGGTAAACCGGGACGAGAAATACCTGGGCACGCTGGATTTTTGCCTCTGGTATCGTGACCTCCTGAAAAAGGAAGGACATCTCCTATGAAAGACCGTTACGACGATATTGACGAGTACATCGCCGATCTCAAGAGCGAGATCGAGGCCAACGATCAGTGCGCTACCCACTACTACAATCTTGGTCTCGCCCTTCTGAGCAAGCGCGATTTTGTGGGCGCGGAAGGCGCTCTTCTGCAGGCTGTGCGCAATTCGCCGCACCTTGCCGAAGCCTATGTGCAGCTGGGCGGCATTTGCCTTGAACGCGGCGATCTGGACGGCTGCCTGCGCTACAACGAAGAAGCCGCCAACTGTCGCGCCAAGTTCCCCGTGCCCTGGAGCAATATCGCCTTTGTGCATCTGCAGCGCGGCAATCCCGACAAGGCCATCACGGCCCTGAACAAAGCCCTGAAATGGGACCCTGATTTTGTGCAGGCGCAGAATGCTCTGGCTACGGCCTATTTCATGAAGGGCGAGCTGGACGCCTGCGAAAAGCAGTGCAAGGCCATCATCGAAAAGCAGCCCGGCTTTGCCCCTGCGTGGAATAATCTGGCTCTGTGTCATCTGGATCAGGGCCGTGTTGCCGAAGCCCGCGATGCCGCGGCCAAGGCTGCCGAACTGGGCTTTGAAGTGCCGCAGGGCCTTCTTGACGAGCTGGCGGCCGCTCAACAGGCCTAGCCTTTTTTCCACTGTCTTGCGAGGGACGGAAAGCTCTTTCTGAGAGGGCTTTCCGTCCTTTTCTTTGGCAACTTTTTGTATCGGGCTAGAGTGTTTCAACTTTGAAAAAGGTGAAACGCGAGGCGGCGGCACAGCGCCGCTCGGCCCAAAGTGAGCGGAAAAACCGCGTTTTTTCGCGCAACGACAGGTCGTATGGTTTGAAACGCGCAGCGTTTCAAACTGAAAATGCTCTAAGGCTGCCCCGTGATGTCCTTTTCGCAGATATGCAACAGCGCGTCGCTTCCAAAGATCAGTATTCGGGAGCCGACGCGTTGTCTTTTTGTCAGGGGACATTTTTCAGATGCTATCCTTCAAAGAGATAGCTGCCGATATTCCCGCAGTCCCAGAAAAAGCGCGCTGGGGAAGAGATGGGGGGCTTGGGGGGAAGGGAAACCCCTCTCGCGCAAGCAGAGGGGTTTCCCTTCCCCCCAAAAAAGAATAACCGCCCAAGGCGGGCGTCAGTCCGCGAAGCCGCGGGCGACCGCCAGCCGCCAGCCGACAAGGCTTGCGACACCGGCAAGGCTGGTGATGCCGGCCATAGCCGCAACGCCGTCGCTCCAGCAGGGCAGGCTGCACAGGAACATGGAGGCGCTGCCGAACAGCAAACCGCCGCTGTTGATGAGCGCCGTCATGGTGCCGGTGTCCGTGGAGAGCTGGTTCAGCATGAGCACGGTGGACGGCGGACGTGTGGCGCTGGAGCAGAAGCTGATGGGCGCGCACAGCAGGGCAAAGAGCACGGGATGCCAGCGCCCGGCCAGCAGCAAGCCCAGACCGGCCAGAGTAATGCAGGCGAGAAAGACGGTCGTAAAGCGGCGCAGGGGCCAGGCCGCGAACCAGCGGGCATAGCAGACCGGGCCGAGCAGGCTCATGCCGGCATTCAGGGCAAAAAACAGGCTGTAGGTCTGGGGCGAAACGCCGAACAAGCCCTGATAGACATAGGACGAGACGGCGAGAAAGGCCATGAAGGGCATGCAGACGATGGAAAATATCACGAGCAGACTGCTGAAGTTGCGTCGGGACAGCACGTAGACAATGCGCGAGAGCATGCTGCCAATACCGCCCTCCGTCCGTTCGCGCAGCGTTTCGCGCAGGAGCAGGGCTCCCGCGCCCGCAAGCAGGCCGCAGGCGGCGAGGCAGACGAAAATACCCCGCCAGGAGGTGAACTCCAGCAGCAGGCCGCCGATGACCGGCGCCAGCATGGGGGCAAGAATGGTGATGGTCTGAATCCAGGTAATGACTCTGGCCATGACCGGGCCGCGCAGCACGTCCTTGACGATGGCCAGCGACATGGCGCTGATACCGCCGCTGCCTACGGCCTGTATGCCGCGCCAGAAAAGCAGGCTCTCAATGGACGGAGAAAGGACGATGGCGATGCTGGAGATTATATAGAGGACAGAGCCGAGCAGCAGGACGGGCCGCCGTCCGGCTTTGTCGCTGTAGGGCCCCCACAGCAGCATGGACAGGGCGAAGAGCAGCAGAAAACAGCTTATGCTGAGGCTGGACAGGGCGTCCGTCGTTTGCAGGGAGGCGGCCATGCTGGGCAGGGCCGGAAGGTACATGTCGGTTGAAAGAGGCGCAAAGGCGCTAAGAGAGGCAAGGTAGACAATAAGCCAGCGGTTGCCCGGCAGAAAAACGCGTTGAGACATCTCGATCCTTTGTGAACGGCCCGACCCGGCGTCTTGCTGGGAGGGGCCGGGCAAGAGACCGCAACAAAAGCCGGGCCTGAAAAAGTTCAGGGGAGGAAGGCCGTGTGCGACAACCTCCCTCCCCGTTCAGGCATGGAATCGGGGGTTATTTGGGTTCGATGACTTCCTGCCCGCCCATATAGGGGACAAGGGCCTTGGGAATGACGACGCTGCCGTCCTTCTGCTGATAGTTTTCAAGAATGGCGGCCAGCGTGCGGCCGGTGGGCAGGCCGGAACCGTTGAGGGTGTGGGCATAGGCCGTCTTGCCGCCCTTGGGCTTGAAGCGGATGTCCGCGCGGCGGGCCTGGAAGTCCTTGCAGTTAGAGCAGGACGAGATTTCCCGATAGGTATTCTGGGCGGGGAGCCAGACTTCCACATCATAGGTCTTGGTGGAACCGAAGCCCAGATCGCCTGTGCAGAGGGAAATGACGCGATAAGGCAGTTCCAGCAGTTCCAGCAGGTTGCGGGCATGGCCCACCATGATTTCCAGCTGATTCATGCTGTCGTCGGGGTGGGCGAAACGCACCATTTCCACCTTGGTGAACTGATGCAGGCGGATGAGGCCGCGCGTATCCTTGCCGGCGGCTCCCGCTTCGGAGCGGAAGCAGGGCGTTGCCGCGCAATAGGCGCGGGGCAGATCGCTTTCGTCCAGCACTTCGCCCGCGTGCAGATTCGTCAGAGGCACTTCGGCCGTGGGGATGAGGTAATAGTCCCAGGCGGGCATTTTGAAGAGATCTTCCTCAAATTTGGGCAGCTGCCCTGTGCCGGTCATGGTAGCGCGGTTGACCATGAAGGGGGGGCAGACTTCGATATAGTCCTCGTGCAGCGTATGCTGATCGAGGAAAAAGTTGATCAGCGCGCGATCCAGACGCGCGGCCCAGCCCTGATACACGACAAAGCGGCTGCCAGCCAGCTTGGCGGCGCGGTCAAAGTCCAGACCGCACAGGGCCGTGCCCACTTCCCAATGCTGTTTGGGCGAAAAGTCAAACTCGCGCGGCGTGCCCCAGCGCAGACGTTCGGGGTTTTCCGTTTCGTCCTTGCCCACGGGAGTGCTCTCGTCGGGAATGTTGGGGACGCCCATGAGCCATTCTTCCACGGCGGCCTTGGCTGCGGCGGTCTGGGTGTCCAGCGCCTTGATGCGGTCGGACAGTTCGCCCAGTTCCGCCATCATATGGGCGGCGTCCTTGCCTTCGCGCTTGAGCTGGGCAACCTCGCGGGAGGCGGCGTTCTGTTTCTGCTTCAGGGCTTCCACTTCGGCCAGCAGGGCACGGCGACGACCGTCCAGCTTGAGAAATTCGTCCACGCTCAGGGAAGAATGGCGGTCGGCAAGGGCCTTTGCCAGCAGTTCGGGATTTTTCTGCACCAGTTTGAGGTCTATCATGAATTTGTGCTCCTACGGCATTTTCTGTCTGATCGGCGGTCTGTGGCAACGCCGGACCGGCATTGACGACGCTGCACGGTATCATCCCCGCCCCTTGCCTTGCAAGAAGGCAAAGGAACGTATATAGACATTCTCTGGACTTTTGACAAACTTCAACCCCATGTGTGAGATGATTATGAAACTGATCCGCCTTGCGCCGCTTTTTGTCCTGTCGCTGGCCCTGCTGCTTTCGGCTTGCGGCCCGAGCAATACCGTCCGTCTGCTGCCCCTGCCGCAGCCTGGGGTATCGGTGCTGCCCGCGCCCAATGCGCCGCGTATCAGTGTTGTCCCCTTTGAGGACAAGCGCATGGATGCCAACCTCGGCACGCGCCGTGACGGTTCGGCCTTTGTGGCGACCGAAGACGTGGCCCAGTGGGTCAGCCGCGGCCTTGCCGATGAACTGACCCGCGCCGGCCTGCAGGTATCCTATGCACTGACCCCCGGCCAGGCCCGCAGCGGCAACCCGGACTACATCATTACCGGCAAGCTGGAAGAAGTCTGGATCAAGGAAGTTTCGTCCACCGAACTGACGACCGGCATGCGCGCCACCTACGTGCTGGCCAGCCGCAGCGGCAAGGTTTCGAGCGAAACGCTGACTTCCGGCCAGAGCCGCAACGGCCTGCCCGGCGGCTCGGTTGCCGACGATCTGATGCGCCAGACCATGCTGGATCTCGTGCAGCCCATGGCCGCCAAGATCAAGCAGACGGTATCCCACTAGCGCGACTGTCCGTTGAAATCATGTAGCATGCAGCAATGCCGTACCGACAGGGGCGAGCGTCGTCGCGTCGGCGCCCGCTCCTGTCGGGAGGCCCTGCCCTCGAAAACGGCCGGAAGACGGCTGGCAGGATCTGCGTCCGCGCCCCTGCGCGTGTGTCGTCATCGCTGCGCGTCCGGAGCCTTTTCCGTGCAGGTGCTTTCATGCGCATAAAGCCTGCTTTCTCTTTCTGGAGCGATCGTCTTGCCCGTCGCGTTCCTTCGCGCCCTGGTCCGGGGTGCGCGGGGCGCGGCGGGCTTTTGCGTCCCGCGGGACTGTCTGTCCTTTGTCTGCTGTCGTTCCTTGTGTTCCCGCCCTGGCTGTCTGCCCGCGCTGAATCCGCCTTTGAGCCGGTGGCCTTGCGCGTTGTGGTGCCGCAGGCGGCGCAGGGAGAGGAACGCGAGATTCAGTACTGGCGGGCCGTGGGGCAGGGCTGGCTGCGCGCGCTGGCTCTGGTCGCCCCCCGGTTGCCCGGCGTCGGAGAGATCGCGGCTGGCCCTTTCCCCGCGCAGTTTCGGCTGGCGCTGGCGGCGGCCGCCAGCGATATTTCCCGCGGAGCGCTCCGAGTCTGTGAGCCGCCGTCCGAGCCGGGCGTGCCTCTGGATACGGCGGGGACGCCGTCCATGTGCGTGCTTCGTCCCGGCGCAATCACTATCACCGTGCGCGCCCTGCCTGACGCCCGCGACCGTATTTCGCGCCTGCTGGCGGACAATGAGCAGGCGGCTGTCTGGCAGCGCCTTCTGACGGAAATGGAGCAGGCGGTGCGGATTCTCGGCACGGATGGCGCGGACGCGGAGCATCGGCGCGCTGCGGCATGCGCCGTGCAGGCCCTGCTGGGTGACGTGCGGCAGCTTCTGCCGGAAGCGGCCGATGGCTGGCTTGCCGGAGCGCAAAGCATGCCGTTGCTGGAGGATCTGGCGGAGCGCGTGCCGGAAAGCGCCCTTGTGCGTCTGCTGCTGGCGGAGGCGCGTCTGCGCGCGGGCTTGCCGCAGCAGTGTATGGAGGCTGCGTCGGCGGCGTTGCGCCGTGCGCCGGATATGACGCGGGCGCGCTATGTGCGCGCGCTGGCGCATTGGCGTTTGCAACAGCTGGCCCTTGCGGAGGAAGATCTGGATGCGGCCCTGCGGGCAACGCCCGCGCCGGTGGGGTCCGCGGCGCACGACGCCCGGCGGCGCGGCATTTTGCGCGCCCGCGGGGCGCTGCGTATGCTGCGCGGCAATACCGAAGGCATGTGCGAGGATTTGACGGCCGCCTGTGCGCTGGGGGATTGCGAGGGGCTGGCTGCGGTGCGCGGGCGCGGGCAGTGCCTGCCGCCCGACGGGTTGCCGGACTCGGCGTCGGACAGTCTGCCGCCGCGTCTGCCTGCCCTGGATGTGGAAGCGCGGCGAGATGTGCCTGTCTGGCCGCCGGTAACGGCGGAAACGGCGCGCGCCGTGGCTCGTCAGGTGCCGGTGCGTGTCTATCCCCTGCCTGATCCTTTTGTTTTTTCTCCGAGGCCCTGATGCGTGATCCTCTTATAAAGGCTTACGGGCATGTCTACCCTGCCGACGCCGCGCTGGAAGATGCGCTGCGCGTCGCGCTGGCGGACGCCCTGCCCGATAATGATGACATTCCCCTGCTGGAGCGCGACGGCGACATGTTGCGTATTTCCTTTGAAGGAAGCTATTTCCCCGAAGATGAAGTGGTTGCCGCCCTGCGCGCGGCCACAGGCATGCCGCAGGGCAAGCTGGACGTGCTTGATCTGGAAAACTGGCGCATGACGCGCCATGCCTTTCGTGACGGCGTGCTGCATTCCAGCGCCGCGCCGCTCAACAACGTGCTGGACTATTCCGGGCATTAGAGCGTTTCACCTTTGAAAAAGGCGAAACGCGAGGCGGCGGCACAGCGCCGCCCGGCCCAAAGTGAGCGGAAAAAACCGCTTTTTTCCCGGAAACGACAGGCCGTATGGTTTGAAAAGTGATGTTACTTTGTTTCATTCGTTGCTGACATACAGGGAGAGAAGACTATGAAGCAGGAAACCGTCGTCGTGAAATTTGGCGGACACGCTATGGACAAGGAAGATCTGTGCGCGGCCTTTGCCGGCGATGTGGCGCGTTTGCAGCAGGACGGCGAGAAGCTGGTCGTGGTGCATGGCGGCGGCCCGCAGATCGGCGCGTTGTTGCAGCGGCTGCATATTGAAAACCGTTTCGAGAAGGGGCTGCGCGTGACGGACGAAGCCACTATGGAAGCCGTGGAAATGGTGCTGTGCGGCCAGGTTAACAAGGATGTGGTCGCCCGCCTTGCGGCCGCCGGTTGCCGCGCCGCCGGCGTCAGCGGGCGCGACGGCGGCCTGCTGCGCGCTCGGATTAAGGACGCCGCGCTGGGGCTGGTGGGCGATGTGACGGAGGTGGACGCCTCTCTGCTGGCCTGCCTGCTTGACGGCGTATTTGTGCCCGTAGTTGCGCCGGTGGCATCCGGCCCGCAGGGGCAGGCGCTCAATGTCAATGCCGATACGGCCGCGGGGGCTGTGGCCGGCGCGTTGCGCGCCGATTGTTTTGTGCTCATCTCTGACGTGCCGGGCGTGCTCGACGGCGACAAACGACTTTTGCCGCGCCTTAATCGGGCGGAGGTGCAGCGCCTTATTGAAAGCGACGTCATCAACGGCGGCATGATTCCCAAGGTGCAGTCCTGCCTGCACGCGCTGGATCGGGGCTGCGGGCGTTCCCTTATCCTGGATGGACGGCAACCCTCCAGCCTGCTGCGCTTCCTGCGTGACGGCGAGGCCCTGGGAACTGTCATCGAAAACTGAGGGGCTTTCCGGGCTTGACAAGCGCCGTCCGGCTCTGCTAGAGCAAGGCCAAGCCGGGCGGCGGCCGCACTGCCAACCCCGTCAGGTTCGAAAGAAAGCAGCGGTAACAGATGTTGCCGGGTGCCCGGCCCACGGAAACCGCGAACAGCAATGTTCGCGGTTTCCGCGTTTTCTGCCTCGGACACATCGCGAGCGCGGTTCCCGGCAGCCGCGGCGACGACTACCAGAACGTATGATAGCCCTCGACCTGCATGGCGATGTTGGCAAGCAGACAAGCGCCTTCGCGGGCGGGCCACAGCGTCAGCGGATTGATGTTCATGCGCGTGAGGTGTCGCAGGCACTCCTGCGCCGCACCGCGCGTAAAGGGGATGCGGATGCGCACGAGGTTTTCGTCCTCTTCGCAGCCGTTGGCCGCGAGCCAGTCTTCCAGGGCGACGCCGTAAGGCGTTTTGGTAAAGAAGGCGCTCTGGCTGGTCAGACGGCAGGTGATGGCCTGATAAGGATAAAAGGCATCGACGCAGGTTCGCGTGCATTGCTGGGCGTAACGTTCGGGATCATGCTCCATGATATGCGAACGCAGCCGGGCGTTGATGTGATCCAGCGGCGGCAAGCCCCAGATGCAGACAAAGCTGCCCCGGCTGTCATCGAATTTCCAGAAATGATGTATGGCAAAGTAGAGCGCCACATAGGGCGATGCCGTCCAGCTGAGAAGCGGCGTGTTCAGGCCGTGCTGCTGGCCAAGCGCCCACCAGTCATTATCCTGACGGCGACGGCTCAGAGCCAGCTCCAGCGACTCGTCCAGCTGGCCGCGCATTAAATAGCGAAAACGCTCCAGATGTTCATAGGCTTTGGCTTCCCGTTCGTTATAGGGCGCGTCGGCTGGAAAGCTGCGGTCGAAGGCCGAAAGCAGCGGCCAGTCTTCCCGGCGCTGTCCGCGCCAGACATAGGCGTTACGCCCTTGCAGCGATTCGGAAAACGCTTCCCAGCCGCTCAGCGTCAGTGTCCTTATGCCATGTGCAAAATCTTCGGAACTCATCCCGACCTCGTTGGCTGAAGTGGTATGGCTGAATGACAAATGTCCTGTTTGTCTATATCTTATAAATGTATCTTTGTAAAAGGGAAGCGATATTCATAGTCGGAATAAAATATTTCTTTTTATATTGCATGCCTGGAGGCATGCGCGGGTCCCTGCCCGTCCTGCCGTGTCCGGAAGGCGCTCCCCCGCCCTTCCTCTCCGGCTCCGTTTTCGTGACCCTGCGACGCAAACCAAGGGAACCATATGAAAAAAATGTCGATGTCTTCATCCAGTTCTGCCGGGGGGGCTGCGGCCCTGGGCTCGGCGCCTGTCGCCGGGCTGCTGCTTCGTTATTCCCTGCCCGCCATCGCGGGAATGATCGCTGTTTCGCTGTACAATATCGTTGACAGTATTTTTATTGGCCGTTGGGTGGGGCCGGAGGCCCTGACGGCGCTCGGCGTGGCCTTCCCTCTCATGAATGTGGCTTTTGCCTTTGGCATGCTGCTGGGCGTCGGCGGGGCCGCCGTCTGTTCCATCCGCATGGGAGCCGGGGATATGGACGGAGCGCGCCGGGTGCTCGGCAATGTGGCCGTTCTCAATGTTCTTGTCGGTATTGTCTTCTGCTGCGCGGGGATGGCGGTGCTGGACCCGGTGCTGCTGCTTTTTGGCGCCAGTGCGCAGACGCTGGAACCGGCCCGCGATTTTATGCGCGTTTTTTTGTGTTCGCTGCCCATTGGGTACAGTCTGTTCAATCTGACGCACATCATGCGGGCCAGCGGCTACCCCTACCGGGCCATGTGCTCCCTGATCCTGACGGTGGTCTGCAACGCCGCCTTTGCTCCTGTGCTGATCTGGTGGCTGGGCTGGGGCATCTTCGGCGCGGCGCTGGCCACATTATGCGCGCAGGCCGTGGGGCTGGTATGGGTGCTGTCGCATTTTTGCAGATCGTCTTCGTCCCTGCATTTCGCGCGCGGTTTCTGGGGATTGCGTAAAAAGGCCGTCTGCGCTGTGGCAGCCATCGGCCTTGCCCCTTGTCTGATGAGTCTGTGCGCTTGCGCTGTGGTGGGCATCATCAACATCGTGCTGAAGGAGCACGGCGGCGATGCGGCCATCGGCGCATTCGGCCTGATCAATCGCGTGCTCTTTCTGTTCGCCATGATTGTCATGGGACTGTCGCAAGGGATGCAGCCGGTGCTGGGATACAATTTTGGCGCGCGGCGGCCTACGCGCGTCAGGGCGGCGCTGCGGATCGGGGTGCTGGCGGGGACGGTGATAACGAGCGCGGGCTTTCTGGCCGCCGAGCTCTTTCCCGACGCCATCATCAGCATGTTTTCCGAAGACGGGCCGCTGGCCGAACATGCCGTGCGCGGTCTGCGTCTGTGCGCGCTGGCTATGCCGCTTGTGGGACCGCAGATTATCATCAGCAACTTTTTTCAGTCCATTGGCCGGGCCGGGCTTTCGGCCTTTCTGGCGCTTTCGCGTCAGTGCGTTTATTTGATTCCCTGCGTGCTGATTGCGCCGCATTTTTTGGGCGTGGACGGCGTCTGGCTGGCCTTGCCGATTTCCGATGTGCTGGCCTTTGCAACGTGTCTGCTGGTGTTCTATCTGGCCCGGCGATCTCTGTGGGGTGTGCCTCTGCTCCATGTGGCGCGGCACCAGGGATAGTCGTGGTAGTGGACGTTGGTTTGTTTGTAACATGCTGAAAATAAAAATATTTTTCAGAAATAAAAACTCCGTCTCTCACGTGTCTGTAAAGAAGTGGCGGGCTTTGGGGAAATGGGAATTTGAGGGGAAAGCACGGGAACGCCTTTCCGTGCTTCGCTGCGGAAAGGCCGGGCCCTTTTGGCGCAGAGCGCGCCCGTCAGGCGACAGCCTTACGGGCATCGACAGCAGAGCAAAGGGAGCCTTCTCCTCAAGGCAATGCGCCCAGCCCCTGAGACTCCGCCCCTTCTGTTGCGGTTCGGAGCGCATTACCGTATATCTGGGGCGATATGCTTTTCGGCAAATACCACATCGTCATTTTCAGGGAAGGCTCCAGCGGCAGCCGCAATATGCGCATGCGGGGCTGGTTCTGCGTTCTTGTCGTGCTCGTCTTCACGGCGGTGCTGGCCTGCAATGTCTGGCTCTGGCGCGAATGGCTGCAAAATCGTCATCTGCGTTCGGAGGTGGAGGCCGGCAACCGTCAGCTTGAAGAGCAGCGCCGTCGGCTTAGCGGCATCAGCGGACGCATTGACGAGATTTCCGAAGATCTGGAGCGTGTTCGCAACTTTGACGCCAAATTGCGCATCATGATGAATATGGAAAAGGACGTGCCTGAGACCAGCGGTCCCGCGGCAACGTCCTTTGCGCGAACCTATGTTCCTATGCACCGCCAGGAACTGGCAGTGCGCAAGATTCAGGAATTTCTCTCCTCCCTTCAGGAAAGCGCCCGGCTGGAAGAGGTTGTGCAGCAGGATCTGCTGCGCGCTCTGCGGGAACACAAGGACACGCTGGCGTCGCTGCCGACCATCTGGCCTACCAACGGCTTTATTTCCTCGTCATTCGGAAGTCGCAGCTCTCCCTTCGGGGGCGGGCGGGTACAGTTCCACAAGGGCATGGATATCAGCGCCCGCAGCGGAACGCCCGTGGTTGCCACGGCGGAAGGCACGGTGCAGCAGGCCGGACGCGACGGCGCGTATGGCAATAGCGTGGAAGTGAATCACGGTTCGGGTATTGTCACCAAGTACGCCCATATGCAGCGCTTTGTCGTGGAGCAGGGGCAATGGGTGCGGCGCGGGCAGGTCGTGGGCTATGTGGGGATGACCGGCCGCGCGACAGGGCCGCATCTGCACTACGAAGTGCGGCTCAACGGAGTGCCCGTCAATCCCATGCGCTATATTCTGGATTAGACGTTTTACCTTTGAAAAAGGCAGAACGCGAGACGGCGCATAGCGCCGTCCGGCCCAAAGCGAGCGGAAAAACCGCGTTGTTCCGCAAAACGACAGGCCGTATGGTTTGAAACGCACAGTGTTTAAACTGAAAATGCTCCAGGCTCCGGATGTCTCAAACCCTGCCGGTGATCTGTGCGGCTGAGACGGAAGCCTGTTACGGGCAATAGTTTTTTCAGAAAATGCGACGTGCTGCGAGGGTGTCCGCCGCAGGACGTCGCGTTTTTTATGCGGCGTGTCGGAAAGGAAACAGGCTTTTCCGATGCCTGCGCTGTAAAGGAGGTTTGCGATGGATGCTCTGCAATGTATTGCCGGACGGCGTTCCTGTCGTTCCTATGAGGAACGGCCCGTGCCTGCGGCGATGATTGACGAATTGCTGCGCCTTGGCACAAAGGCCGCGACCGGTTCGGGCATGCAGCCCTGGGGCTTTGCGGTGCTGGAGGGGCAGGAGGCTCTTCGCGTCTTGTCTGACGAAATTAAGGCCTGGCTGCTGCCCCGGCTGAAGGAAGAGCCCTGGCTGGCGCAGTACGAGGAGTGGCTGCGTAAGGATTCCTACAATATCTTCTACAATGCGCCTGCGCTGGTGGCGGTGTACGGCGATCCCGCGTCGCATTGGCACGTCTATGACGCCAGCTTGTGCGCGGCCAACATCATGCTGGCTGCGCATGCGCAGGGTCTCGGAACCTGTTGGATCGGTTTTGCCGAATCCTTCATGAACAGGAGCGATATCAAGTCCCGCTATCATGTGCCGGAAGATTTCCGGCTGATCAGCGTGCTGACGCTCGGTTTTGCGCGCGGGCATCTGCCGGAGGCGGAGCGCCGGACGCCGCGCGTCTTTTATCGGGGATAACGCGGCGCTCGGCGTCAGGCCAGTCTGAGCAGCATGCCGCCGCAGGCGACGAGCACAACGGCCAGCGCCCGCAGGGGGGAGAAGCGTTCGCCAAGAAAGGCGATGGCCAGCAGCATGCCGAAGATGACGGACGTTTCGCGCAGGGCAGCCACCAGAGCAATGGGCGCCTGCGTCATGGCCCAGATGGCGATGCCGTAGGACGCCAGACCGCATACGCCGCCGGACAGGCCGGGCAGGGCCCGGCCGCGCAGGTAGCGCAGATACTCTTTGCCGTCTCTGCACAGGATGAGAATGTGCAGCGGGAAGATATTGAGAACGAAGATCCAGCAGGCATAGCCGACGGCGTCGCCGCTGTGCTGTGCGCCAAAGCCGTCGGCCAGCGTATAGCCCATGATGACAATCGAGGTGCGCAGCGAAAGCAGCAGGCCGCGTCTGGTCGGCGGGTGATGTCCCAGCGTCAGGCAGCCGATGCCCGCGCAGATGGTCAGCAGTCCGGCCCAGCCTGCCAGCGAGAGCGGCGCTCCCCAGACCGTCATGAACAGCGCTGTGAGCAGCGGGGCGGTGCCGCGCATGATGGTGTAGCCCACGGAAAGGTCTACCTCGCGATAAGCGGCCGCAATGCAGATATAATACGTAAGATGACAGAGGCAGGACAGCGCCAGCAGGGGCCAGGCCTCCGGCGCGGGAAAGGACACGAACGGCACGAGGAAGAGCGCGCCCAGCCCGCCGCCGAGACAGTTCATGGCCGATTCGTAGAGCTTGTTTTGCCCGCCTTTAACGATGCTGTTCCAGGTGGCGTGCAGCAGCGCCGCCAGCAGCACTGGAATGATAAGAGAAAGGGACACGACGGAAGGCCTCCGGGGTATCGGCGCGGAAACAGCGTCGCCACGGCGTTGGCGTCCGGCGACGCCTTTGCCGCAGCCGCGTCAGCGCGAACCATTTTCTATAAAAAAGGGAAAGCTCCCTGATTTCTCCACAGAAAAGAGCTTTCCCTTGAAAAAGGCGCGTTGTCAGGCCGGGTATGGTTTTTGTCAGGTCTGGTATCGACCTTAGAGCATTTTGCCAGCAAAAAGAGCAAGACGCGAGGCGTCCAGCGCCGTCTGGCCCGAAGTGAGCGGAAAAACAGCGTTTTTTCGCAAAACGACAGGCCGTATGGTAACTGAAAATGCTCTACGTATACTGCGGTTCCATTTCCTTGACAATCTGGAAGCACTTCATGGCCTTGGCCGTGCCGGCAATGCCTTCGTATTTCTTGACGCCGGCAACGGTGCAGGGCAGCAGATCTTCCACATCGGTATCCAGCACCAGCACGTCGCCGACCTGCATGCGCAGCAGCTGATTGCCGGTAATGGTTGTGCTGCCGAAGTGCACCTTCAGTTCCACGGGCGTTTCCATGAGGCGTTCCTTGAGGCGGGCCACCCAGGCGTGGTCCACTTCGAGGCGTTCCGTCTGGAAGCTGGCGTGCAGTTTGGAGCGGATGGGTTCGATGGTCGCGTAGGGCAGACAGACGATCATGGAGCCCAGGGCCGTGTCCAGTTCCACTTCAAAGGTAATGACAACCACCACGTCGCTGGGGGGAACAATGGCGGCGAACTGCGGGTTGATTTCGCTGCGCACCAGCTCCAGTTTCACGTCGTGCACCGGGCGCCAGGATTCTTCCATATTTTCCAGCGCCAGCTTGACGATGTGATCGACGACCGCCTGTTCGATGCGCGTGAATTCGCGGCCTTCGATCTTGGGTTGACTGCCGGAACCGCCAAAAATATTTTCCACCAGAGCGAAGACAAGCCGGGAGTCCACAACCATGATGGCATTGCCGCGCAGGGGGTCCATCTTGAAAATGTTGATGGACGTGGGCACGGGCAGCGAGCGGATGAACTCGCCGAATTTTGTCATATCAATGGAAATGGGGTTGAGCTCCACGCGCTTGCGTACGGCATTGGACAGGGCATTGGTACACAGGCGGGCGAAACGGTCATTGACGATTTCGAGAACCGGCATGCGCCCGCGAATGATGCGATCCTGATTGGCAAGGTCAAAGGCGACAATATCGCCTTCGTCTTCCGTCTCGTCCTTGGCTGTGTCGATTTCGCCGCCGGTAAGCCCCCGCAACAGGGCATCAACTTCATCTTGCGCCAGTACTTTGTTCATCGAACGTCCCTTTTACACTGAACCTTCTTCCGGGAAGAAGGGGAATTGCCGAACGCGAAGCCGCAGGCTTCGTCACAAGAGGCGTCAGCTTGCCGACGCTCCCGCACTGATGCGTAGAATGCAAGAACAAGGCCACTTTGGCAAGCATGTTGAAAACGCCGCGCCGGAAGAGGCGAATTTGTCGCGGGGAAGACGGCGGGCCGTAGCGAAAAGGAGACCGTAATGCGTTTGATGCTTCGTTTTTCTGACGCGGACGCGACACGGGGGGGAACGGCGGGCGAATGCGTTGCCGAAAGCGGCGACAATCTGGCGCGGGCGGTCTGGCTGTCCGGCCTGGTGCCTCCCGTACCTCTCTGCTCCGGTTTGGGGCGTTGCGGCCGCTGTCGCGTGCGTGTGGAGGCCGCGCAGGCGGCGGTCCTGCCGCCGCAGCCGGAAGAGACGCGCCTGCTCGGCGAGGACGCTGTAGCCGCAGGCTGGCGTCTGGCCTGCCGTCACAGCGTGCCCGATGTCCCGGTGTTGGCGCTGGAGGTGCCGCGTCCTCCTGCGCGGGGTTCCCGGCGGTTGCTCCGCAAGGCCGATGACGCGCGTTCTCTGACGCTGGCCGTGGATCTCGGCACCACGTCCGTCTGGTGGCGCGCTCTGACGCGGGACGGCGCCCCTGTTGCCGACGGACATTTTCTCAATCCGCAGGCGGGCGCGGGGGCTGACGTCATGTCGCGTCTGGCCGTGGCGCGGGTTCCCTCGGCCCGGACTCGTCTGGCTTCGCGTGTTCGCGAGTCCCTGCGGGAGCTGGTTCGGCAGCTGGCCGAAGAAGGCGCGGGCAGGGTTGCCGCTCTTTGTGTGGCGGGCAATACGGCCATGACGGACATCTTTCTGGATCGCGATATTTCCGGCCTGTGCGCCGCGCCCTACCGTTGTAGTCACAATGGCGATAGTCTGGAGCAGGTTCCGGGGCTGCCGCCCGTCTATATTCCGCCCCTGCCCGCTCCCTTTGTGGGCGGCGATATCAGCGCCGGAGTGGCGGCGCTGGCGGCAGCGGAGATCCCGCGCCCCTTCGTGCTGGCGGATATGGGCACCAATGGAGAGCTGGCGCTGCTGGATAGTGAGGATCGTCTGTTTCTGACCAGCGTGCCGCTGGGGCCCGCGCTGGAGGGCATCGGTCCGGAATGCGGACATATGGCCGGGCCGGACAGCATCACGGATTTTTCCCTCTCGCCCCTGGGGCTCGTCGGAGAGACCGCGGACGGACGCCGTATTGCTGTCGGCGCGGGACAGCCGGGCAGGGGCGCGCCGCCTGTGGCGGAGCCGCTGCCCACAGGCATCAGCGCCACCGGCTATCTTTCGCTGCTGGCTGTCCTCCTGCAGCTCGGCATTCTCGACGAGGACGGCCGATTCCGTTCGCCTGAAGGCGGTATGCCCGTGGCGCGGGCGCTGGCCTCCCGTATTGAGACGCATCCTTCGGGCGTCCGTCTGTCTCTGCCTGCCGGTCTTTGGCTGTCCGCCGCCGATGTGGAGGAACTGCTTAAAGTCAAGGCCGCGTTTTCGCTGGGGCTGGAAACCCTGCTGCGGGGGGCCGGGCTGGCCGCGTCCGATCTGGCCTGCCTCTGTCTTGGCGGCGCGCTCGGAGAGCATGTCCGGCCGGGCAGTCTGGCGCGTCTCGGTTTTCTGCCCGCCGTTCTTCGCGGGCGCGTGCGTGCTGTGGGCAACAGCTCCCTTGACGGGGCGGCATTGCTTGCCGTAGACGAACAGGCCCGCGCCGCGCTGCGTCGCCTCTGCGATGGCGCGCGTCTGCTGTCGCTGACGGATGCCCCCGATTTTCATGAAGCCTATGTCAGGCATATGCGTTTTGTCTGGCGCTGACGCCCTTTTCCGTCCCCTTTGTCAAAGGATGTGCCGTATGCCTCCCCATTCCCGTCCCCCTGCCGACAGGCGTCCCGCGCCGCGTTCCTTCCCTCGCAATAATCCCCGGAGCAACGGGCGCCCCGAAGAAGGCGAATTCCGGTCGCCCCTGCCTTCGCCGTGGCCCGCCCCTGCTCCCCTGCTGCCGCCCCTGTCCGCCGATGCCCGGAAGCTGCTGGAGACGCTGAGCCGGGCGCTGGCGACGGTGCGACCGCTGCGCACGGCGCACCGCAAGGCCCTTCCCCGCGATATTGCTGATCTCTCCCGCCTGCTGACCGTGGATCGCGCGGAGCTGCATCATCCTTATTGGGGCTCGCCGGGGCTTGCCAGCGCGTATCTGCACTATTTTCTGCCCTGGAATATTGTCCGACTGGCGCGGTTGCTGGCCGCCCTTCCCCTGCCCGATCCCCGTCTCTGGCTGGATCGGGGGCTGCGTCCCTGGCTGCTGGACGCCGGTTCCGGCCCGCTGACGTTGCCGCTGGCGCTCTGGCTGGCCCGTCCCGACTGGCGTTCCCTGCCGCTGGGCGTGCTGGCGCTGGATACGGCGGCCCTGCCGCTGGACCTGGGGCGTCGTCTCCTTCAGGTCTGGGCCGAGCTTGCCGGACAGCCGCTCGCCTGGACGCTTTCGACCGCGCGCGGCCCGCTGGAACATCTGCCGCGTCATGCCGCGCGTCTGCTGCGTGAGCGCGGCGACAATGCGCCGTCCGTCTGGATGGTCAGCGCGGCCAATGTTCTTAATGAATTGTACGGTAAGGGCGCGGATCATGAGGCCGCCGCGACCGGCGACAGCGACGCGGCGGACGCGGAAGAAGAAAGCGCCGCCGCAGCCGGACGTCTGCCCGGCGTGCTGGACGCCCTTGCTCCCCTGCTCTGGGAGGGGCCGGAGGGCGACGACGCGCCCGCTCCGGCGGCGCTCTTTGTGGAGCCGGGAACCCGTCTGGGCGGCAAGACCATCATGCGGCTGCGGACGCTGGCGCTGGAAGGCGGACTGTCCTCTCTCGCCCCCTGCCCGTGCGACGGCGAGTGTCCTCTGCTGGCGGATCGCCGTCGCGGCTGGTGTCATTTCACCTTTGACAGTAACGGGGCTCCCGGCTGGCTCCGCGCGCTTTCGGAGCAGGCGGGCCTTGCCAAGAGCAGTCTCAGTCTGGCCCCGCTGCTACTGGTTCCCGCAGACAAAGCCGCGCCGCCCGCGGCGGATGCCGTGCGAATTCTTTCCGCGCCCTTCCGGGTTCCGGGCCTGCGCGGCGAAGCCCGCTATGCTTGTTCCGCGCGGGGGCTTCTGCTGCTGGAACGGGCCGAAGCCCTGCCTTCAGGGGGGCTGCTCCATGCCGCTGTGCCGCAGGAGCCCGCCGTAGACGCCAGAAGCGGCGCTCTGGTGCTGACCGCGCCCGCGCCGAAGCGCCCGCCTGCGGGAAAGGCTCGCGGGCCGCGACCGTCGCGTCCGCAGGAACGCCGCGAGGAGCAGAATACCGCGCCGCAGCGCGTCCGTCGCCCGGCCGGAGATCGCGGGCGTTCGGGAAAGTCCGGGGCCCCTTTTCAGAAGGGCCGTTGAGGATTATATACCTAGGCGCGTCTCTGGCGCATAATTGAGAAGCATCATCGGGGAAGCCATCCTTTGGGGTGCCTTCCCCTTTCCGTGTCCCATACAACGAGGTCTTTTGCATGCTGACCATGCCTGTGGAGCTGCCCGAACCGCAGCTCAAGCCCCATACCGATATCGTGCTGCGCAAGCGCTATCTGCATAAAAGTCTGGACGGCGCCACCGTGGAAACCCCCCGCGATTTGTTCTGGCGCGTGGCCGCTTCCGTTGCCGAAAGCGAACGTGCCTATCCGGCGTCGCCCTATGCGCCGGAGCAGCTGGCCCGCGAGTTCTATGATCTTATGACCTCGTGGAAATTCCTGCCCAACTCTCCGACACTGATGAACGCCGGGACGGATCTGGGGCAGCTCTCGGCCTGCTTTGTGCTGCCTGTGGGCGACTCCATCGAGGAAATCTTCGACGCCGTGAAGTATGCGGCCATGATTCACAAGTCCGGCGGCGGCACGGGCTTTTCCTTTTCCCGCCTGCGCCCGAAGGATAGCCGCGTGGGCTCCACCGGCGGCGTGGCTTCCGGCCCTGTGTCCTTCTTGCGCATCTTCAATACCGCAACGGAGCAGATAAAGCAGGGCGGCACGCGGCGCGGCGCGAATATGGGCATCCTGCGCGTGGATCATCCCGATATCGAGGACTTCATTCGCGCCAAGGAAAAGGAAGGCGAGTTTAATAACTTTAATTTGTCCGTGGGCCTGACGGAAGACTTTATGCGGGCCGTGGAAAAGGACGAAGAATATGCCCTGCGTTCGCCGCACAGCGGCAAGGTTGTGCGGCGGCGTCGTGCCAGGGAAATTTTCGATCTGCTGGTGGACAAGGCCTGGTCTTCCGGCGATCCCGGCATCGTTTTTCTGGACAGAATCAATCGCGACAACCCGACGCCGGATCAGGGGGAAATAGAATCGACCAACCCCTGCGGCGAACAGCCGTTGTTGCCCTTCGAGGCTTGCAATCTGGGCTCCATTAATCTGTCCTGCTTCCATGTGCCTGGGCATGAGCAGGATGCCGATCCCTTTGAGGGCGGCATTGACTGGGAGGAATTGCGCCGCGTCATTCGTCTGGCCGTGCGTTTCCTCGATAATGTCATCGACGCTTCGCGCTTCCCGCTGGACCGCATTGCGGAAACTGTTCGCCGCAACCGCAAGATCGGGCTGGGCGTCATGGGCTTTGCCGACCTGCTCTTCCTGCTGGGCGTGCCCTACGATTCCCCGGAAGGAACGGCGCTGGCCGAACGCATTATGAGTTTTATCAATGCGGAAGGGCATGCGGCGTCCGCCATGCTGGCCGAGGAGCGCGGTCCCTTCCCCGCCTACGAAACTTCCGTCTATGCCCGGCAGGGCCTGGGCCCCTACCGCAATGCGACAGTCACCACCATTGCGCCCACGGGGACCCTCTCCATCATCGCGGGGTGTTCGTCCGGGGTGGAGCCGCTCTTTGCTTTGTGTTTCACGCGTAACATTCTTGACGGCGAGCGCCTCGTAGAGATCAACCCGCATTTCGAGGCCGCGCTGCGCCGCGTCAACGAAGCTACGCCCGAACTCATGGAAAGCGTGGCCCGCACCGGCTCCATTCAGCAGATGGATTTCCTGCCCGCGTCGCTGCGCAAGGTTTTTGTGACGGCTATGGATATCGATCCCGTATGGCATCTGCGCATGCAGGCCGCATTTCAGCGCCATACCGACAACGCCGTTTCCAAGACGGTCAATCTGCCCAACAGCGCCACGCGGGAAGACATTCACTCCATCTACTGGATGGCCTACGAGGAAGGCTGCAAGGGCGTGACCGTTTACCGCGACGGCTGCAAGAACTTGCAGGTGCTGGCTACCGGCGAAGGGCAGCAGAAAATGGACGGCAACGCCGCTCCCGCGGAGCCCGTATCCACCGTGCGCAAGCGCCCGGATATTCTGCAGGGCTTTACCCAGAAGGTACAGACCGGCCTTGGCGCCATGTATCTCACCGTCAACGAGGTGGACGGCAAGCCCTTTGAAGTCTTCGCCACCATTGGCAAGTCCGGGCGTTCCATTACCGCCAAGGCGGAAGCCATCGGGCGGTTGGTGTCGCTGGCCCTGCGCTCCGGCGTGAGCGTCCGCGACATCGTGACCCAGATCAAGGGTATCGGGGGCGAGCATCCCGTTTTTCGCGGCAAGGGCTTGCTGCTCTCCATCCCTGACGCCATCGCCTGGGTGCTGGAACGGCGTTACCTCAAGGATCAGCCCGTCAGTATGCTGGCCCCCGATCTGGAAGAACATCGCTGCCATGAATGCGGTGGCGAACTCATCTTTCAGGAAGGCTGCCTGATCTGCCCGCAATGCGGGTACTCCCGCTGCGGCTAGGGCGATGTTACGGGGGGAAGGGACCTAAAAAATACGGAGGGGTATATAAAATGGGTAAAAATAACAAGAGGGAGAGGAGGGTCATTACAAAA
>CALVHG010000003.1 GCA_944327285.1 uncultured Desulfovibrio sp.
CTCACTTTGGGCCGGGCGGCGCTGTGCCGCCGCCTTCGCGTTTCACCTTTTTCAAAGTTGAAACGCTTTATACGCGGGTTTTGGGGAAGGAGGGGGCGCGGGGGAGGGAACCCCTTTTTGCCGCAAGCAAAAGGGGTTCCCTCCCCCGCAAAAACCTCCTCTAGATCAAATCCCAGACCTGACCTTCCGGCGTGTCACGCACAGCCACGCCAAGGGCCGCCAGCTCGTCACGGAGCTGATCCGAGGCGGCGAAGTCCTTGGCGGCGCGGGCGTCGAGGCGACGCTGCAGCAGGGCTTCCACAGCGGGGATATCCAGCTGCGCGCGGCGGGCGCGGCAGTCGCGCTGGGCGATGAGGAAGGTCTGCGGGTCCTGCCCGAACATGCCGAGGCGGGCTGTCCAGTCCGCGGCACGGCGCAACAGGTCTTCCAGAATTTCGCGGGTACCTTCGGCGGCGCGCAGGGCCTTGTCTTCCAGAAGACGGTTGGCTATGCGCACCTGCGAGAAGATATGGCCGAGAGCCTGGGCCGTATTGAGATCGTCGTCAAGGGCGGCATGGAAGGCGGGGCCCAGCTCCTGCCATTCCTTTACAATGTCCTGCGGCAGGGGCGTCTTTTTCCACGAAGCGCGCTCAAGTCCCTTGCGGGCTTCGCGCAGGCATTCATAGACGCGATTCAGGGCCTTTTCCGACTCGTCCATGATTTCCGGCGTGAAATCAATGGGGCTGCGGTACTGCTTGCCCAGCAGGAAGAAACGCAGGGTTTCCGGCAGATAGCTTTCCAGAATGTCGCGTATTGTCTTGAAGTTGCCCAGCGACTTGGACATCTTTTCCGAATTAACCTGCACAAAACCGTTATGCACCCAGAGGCGGGCCAGCTCGCAGCCGCAGGAGGCTTCCGTCTGGGCAATTTCGTTTTCATGATGCGGGAAGACGAGATCCTGTCCCCCGCCGTGAATATCCAGCGGCAGATAGGGCTTGCTCATGGCCGAGCATTCGATATGCCAGCCGGGACGCCCCTTGCCCCAGGGGCTTTCCCACCAGGGTTCGCCGGGCTTGGCCGCCTTCCAGAGAGCAAAGTCCAGCGGATCTTCCTTTTCCTCTCCCGGAGCCACGCGAGCGCCGGCCATGAGCTCGTCGAGGCTGCGACCGGAGAGCTTGCCATAAGGCGGATAGCTGCGCACGCGGAAATAAACGTCGCCCGAAGGGGTGGCATAGGCCTTGCCTTCGTTGATGAGCGTCGTGCAGATATCCTGCATTTCACGGATGTACTCGGTGGCGCGGGGTTCCTTGTCGGCGCGGATGACGCCGAGGGCGTCCATGTCTTCATGGAAGGCGGCAATATAGGTTTCGGCCACATCCTTCCAGTCCCGCCCTTCCTGATTGGCGCGGCGGATAATCTTGTCGTCCACGTCGGTAAAGTTGCGGACAAAGGTAACCTCCAGACCGGAGGCGCGCAGATGCCGCACCAGCACGTCAAAGACCAGCGCCGAACGGGCATGCCCGATATGGCAGTAGTCGTAGGCCGTGATGCCGCAGACGTACATGTTGACATGACCGGGGCGAACCGGCGTAAGCACTTCTTTTTTGCGAGTCAGGGTGTTGTAAAGCTGCATGGCGTCGTTGTTTTGGCTAGGTTCAGGCGTTGGGAGAAAGCTGCTCCAGACGGCGCTGATGGCGGCCGCCTTCAAATTCCGTGGTAAGAAATGCGTCCACGATGGCCTGAGCGAGAATGTCGCCGGTCATGCGCGCGCCCAGACAAAGCACATTGGCATTGTTGTGCTGCCGCGTCAGACGGGCGTGCAGTTCCGTGGTGCAGAGGGCGGCGCGGATGCCCGCGTGCCGGTTGGCGGCCATGGACATGCCGATGCCCGTGCCGCAGATCAGGATGCCGCAACCGTCTTCCTGCTCCACGGCGTTGCACAGGGCATGCGCGAATACGGGATAATCGCAGCTGGCCTCGCTGGTGGTGCCGTGATCAATAATGTCGTATCCCTGTTGGGCAAGACGTTGGCTGATGGCGGCCTTGAGCGCCACGCCGGCATGATCCGAAGCTATGTGCAGACGTTTGTTCATGAGTAACCTGGGATGTTGAGGGTGTGCGCCTGAAGGGGCGTCGGGGGAAATCCGCCCTGCCGTGCGCTGTTCATGCTGTAGTGCAGGGAGGAATGCCCCGCTCCGGCAGAGCGGTTGCGCTGCCGGAGCAAAATCTGCGGGCGTTTTCAGTCGTCGATACGGCGGAATTTTTCCAGCGGCAGGATACGGGTATTTGAAGGCAGATCCAGGCGCATGGCGTCGGCGGAGAAGGGAGCGGCGGGCTTTTCCCGATCCTTGATCAGTACGATGGCCCGCTTGCCGTTGTCATGGGACAGCTTCAGGCGGCGCGGCAGGGCCGCGTCGTCATAGTCAATATCCATGATCCAGCCGTGTTCCCGGCCTTCCTTTTCCTGCCAGCGCACGGGGCGTCCCTGAGCATCCAGACAGAGCAAACCTCCGGGGCGGCCTTCCAGAAGATAGGCAAGGCTGCCTTCCGCCTCCGCCGGACCGGGCCGGGCGTTCTGGTATTCCGTGCCGAAAACCTGCGCGTATTGCCCGCGCAGCAGGGCCGAAAGCTGCGAGAGGCCGAAGGGCACGGGCACGCCGATTTTGAGCAGGGGCTTGTTGCCGCCTTCATGAACATAGGCGACATGATCGCGCGGCGCATAAAGCAGGAAGGAGCTGCCCTTATCGGCGACGCTGGCCACAAGCGCTCCCACGCCCGCCATGACGTCAAGCCGCAGATCGGCGTTGCCGTTGCCCCAGAGCAGGGCCGTGACGCGGCGCGTATTGCCTTCTTCGCCGAACCGCAGGCTCATGCCGATGCGATAGGGCGTGTCGGCAGGCTGCGCGACGGAAGCATACTGCCGCCAGCGGCCGTCGTCGGTCGCGGCAGGGGAGAGGCTGTCGGATGGCTGGCGCGCGCAGGCGCCCAGAAAAAGCATGCCGAAGGCCGCAACTGCCAGCAGGAAGGGTTTTTTCATAGCTGGGAAAGCTTCTTTTGGATGGCCGCCGTATTGGCGGGCTTGCCCGTAAGGGCGTTATTGTAGGCCTTGCGGGCTTCGTCCTTAAGACCGGCTTTGGCGGCGATATCGCCGTAGTGCTCCCAGATGGCGGGGTCTATGCTGTCTCCGCCGGAAACGGCGCGGCGGATTTGCTTCAGGGCTTCGTCGATGTCGCCCTTCTTGAAGTAGGCCCAGGCCAGCGAGTCCATGATGTAGGCCTGTCCGGGATCGAGTTCGTCCGCCCGGTGCAGCAGCTCCAGGGCGCGATCCAGATCGCGCCCCTGTTCCGCCAGCGTGTAGCCCACATAGTTGAGCGCCGCGTGACTTCTGGGATGGTCAAGAATGATCTGCTCCATGACGGCAAGGGCTTCTTTCTTCTTCCCTTGTTCGTCCAGAATGGAGCCGTAGATAAAGGCAATATCTTCGTCGGCGGGCCAGCGTTTTACGGCTTGTTCCGCAGCTTTCCAGGCTTCGTCCTTCTTGTCGCGGGAGTAGAGCATGCGGATTTCCATCAGGCCGAAGATCGGCTTGTCAGGATAGGCGGCTATGCCCTGGCGAAGAAAGCCTATGGCCTGATCCCACTGATTGTCCTGCGCATAGAGCTGGGCGCGCAGCAGCAGGGCGCGATCTTTTTCCTCCGCGGGCACCTTGTCCAGCCACTGGCAGGCTTGCGCCAGATTGCGGCGCTGTTCAAAGCTGAGATCCGCCAGCAGCAGATAGACATCGGCCGTGGCTTTGCCCGATGCGGCCACCTGCTTGAGCAGCCCTTCGGCCTGCAGGTAATGCCGCTCCTCCATGAACAGACCTGCCGCCGTGATGCGGAAGGCGTCGTTGTCCGGCCCGTACTTCATGTAACTCAGCGCCTTTTCCGGCTGTTTCATGCGCAGGGAAAGGCTGATGAGCCGGAGCACGATTTTGTCCGGGGAGATATTGCGGCGCAGCAGCTGTTCATAAAGGGCGCGGGCTTTTTCGTACTCGGAACGGCGTTCGTAAAGATAAGCCAGCTCCAGCATGGCTTCGGTGAAGGCGGGCTTTTCCTTGATAGCGGCCTTGAGGCGCTCAATGGCTTCGTCATTGCGCTTCATGCCGATCAGGGCGCGGGCATGGTAGTAGTCCACCATGGGCGTGCGCTCCTTGCCCTTGATGGCAAGCAGCAGTTGTTCCGCTTCCTGGAAGCGGCTGCACTTGACGAGCAGCAGGGCCAGCTCCAGACGCGCGTCAATGGCGTCAGGATGGCGCTGCAGATAGTCGCGCATGAGCTGGAGGGCCTTTTCGTTAAGGCCGTTGGCCGCCAGCGCCTCGGCATAGATGAGATTCAGCGAGACGTTGTCGCCGCAGGCGGTCACGGCCTCCTGGGCAAAGGGCAGCACGGCGGGCGTGCCGCGCGTCATGAGCCAAACGGCGCCTTCCAGCCATACCTGAGGCGGAGCGCCGATTTCGCGCAGCAGCGGCGCGGCGCGCAGCAGACCGGCCTCGTCCTCCCCGGCAAGAGCGCGGGAATAGACAAGGTAGGCGTAGGCCCGTTTTGCTCCGGGGGAAAGTTCCGTTTCCGTTTCACGAATTTCGATGCCGTACAGAGGGCTGTCCTTGCCGGTCTGGGCAAAAGAGCAGCCGCCGAAGGTCAGCAGGGAAAACGAGAGGGCGCCGCCCAGCGTGAGCGCGCCGCAGAAGAGAAAGTTGTTCCGTTTCATCCTACTATCGGATCCATGAGTCCGAGAAATCTTTGATGTGTACGGCCATATGCTGCCGTATTTTTTCCAGGAGACGGGTCTCCAGCTGGCGGACACGTTCGCGGGTGATGTTATACCGTTCGCCAATCTCGCGCAAGGTAATGGGCTCGTCCGTCAGCAGGCGGTTTTCGAGGATATAGAGCTCCTTGTCCGACAGTTTCGGCAGCAGCGTCTTGAGCTTGTCGCGCAGCAGATCGGCGATTTCGTCGGTGGCAAGGCTGTCTTCGATGCCCGGCCCCAGCGCGGGCAGGAAGTCCATGCGGGTCGCTCCGGCCGGATCGTCGCCCACCTGCGCGTTAAGCGAAAGATCATTGGAGGAAAGGCGCTGCTCCATTTCCGTCACCTGATCCTCGCTGACGCCAAGACGCTCGGAGAGCAGAGAACTGTCGGGATCGTAGCCCTGGGCAATGAGTTTCTGCCGTTCGCGGTTCAGATTGTAGAACAGTTTGCGCTGGGCCTGGGTGGTTCCGATTTTCACCATGCGCCAGTTATCCATGATGAATTTCAGAATATAGGCCTTGATCCAGAAGGAGGCGTAATAGGAGAATTTGATGCCTTTGTCGGGATCAAACTTGTTGACTGCCCGCATGAGGCCCACGTTGCCTTCCTGCACCAGATCCAGCACATTCTGCATCCAGCGGCGCTGGAAGTCCATGGCGATGCGGACCACAAGGCGCAAATGGGACGATACAAGCCGGAAGGCGGCGTCCGGGTCATTGTGATCCCGTACCCGCACGGCAAGTTCATGTTCTTCTTCAGGTTTGAGCAGGGGGAAGCGGCTTATTTCGCGCAGATAGAGATGGAGGCTGTCGCGGCCTCCCGAAGGAGAGGGAAGCGTCGTTCCCGCCGGAGCCAGCAGGGTCTGTCCGTCGTCGACGTCCAGAACCTCGCCGCCGTCGGCTATATCGTCGTCCAGGGGATCGATGATATCGTCGTCTTCTTCCGATTCCGGCGACACTATTTCCACATCGGGCGTGTCGGCTTCCAGGGGCGTCACGCGGGCGGATGATTCCGCTGAGTCTTTCTTTTTCATTGTATCCTTGGGGGATGCGCGTATCGCGGCGTCTTCCGCACAGGGCAGGGAACCGGCTACGCGGGCTTTCTGAAAAGATGGATCGCGCTTATGCTATAGTTTTGATTTGTCCTTTTCAATGTTTTTCAGTAGTACAGGGCGAACGGGGCGCGGAAGACATCTGCCGAAAGAAGCCTGCCCCGGATTTTTTTCTTCATTGCGGGAGTGCCTTTCATGCAAAAATCTCCGTTTCTTCTTGCGCTTGAACAGCGTCGTCCTCTGCTGCTGGACGGCGCCATGGGTACCATGTTGCAGGCTTCCGGTCTGCCGGCGGGCGTCAGCCCCGAAGAGTTTTGCATGGAGCGTCCCGACATTCTGCGCGGCATTCACGGCGCGTATCTTGAGGCTGGGGCAGATATCATCACTTCCTGCACCTTTGGCGGCAACCGCTTCAAGCTGCCGCTGGCCCTTGATGTCTTCGACTTCAGCAAGCGGATGGTGGAAACCGCCCGCGAAGCCGTGAGGCTTTCGGGGCGTCCGGCCTTTGTGGCCGGCAATGTGGGCCCCTGCGGGCACTTTGTCAAACCGCTGGGCGACGTTGAACCCGAAGATATGATCGCGGCTTTTGAAGAGCAGATCAGGGGGCTGGTCGCCGGGGGAGCGGATCTGCTGCTGGTGGAAACGCAGTTTGATCTGGCGGAAGCCCGCGCGGCGGTTGCCGCGGCCCGTCGTCAGTGCCGCCTGCCTATTATCGTTTCCATGACTTTTGAGCAGGGTGTGAGCCTGACGGGTTCCTCGCCTGAAATTTTCGCCGAAACCATGCAGAATCTCGGCGTTGACGTGGTCGGCACCAATTGCAGCCTGGGCCCGGATCAGATGGTGCCTGTGGTGCGGGAAATTCTGGACGTATGCAGCGCCGCCGTCATGGTGGAGCCCAACGCGGGTTTGCCGGAGCTGCGCGGCAACGAAACCGTTTTTCCTCTAGGGCCTGAAGCCTTTGCCGAAAAGACGGCGGCCTTTGCCGTCATGGGGGCGTCTATCCTCGGCGGCTGCTGTGGTACGACGCCCGCGCATATGGCGGCGTTGCGCAAGGCTGTGGATGCTCTGGAGCTGCCGCCGCGTTCCCTGCCCGCTACGCGCGGCATCTGCCTGACCAGCCGTTCGCGTCTTGTGCGCATCAGCGCGGACGCGCCCTTTGTGATTATTGGCGAACGTATCAATCCCACCGGCAAGAAGCTGCTCACGCAGGAGCTGCAGGCCGGGCAGTGCGACGAGGCGTTGCGTCTGGCGGATCAGCAGGTGGCGGCGGGCGCGCGCGTGCTGGATGTGAACGTGGGCGCGTCGCTGGTAGATGAGACCCATATGCTGCCTGAGCTGGTGCAGCATCTTGTGGCGCGCCTCCAGGAGCCGCTGTCGCTGGATTCCTCCAATGCCGCGGCTATTGCGGCGGCATTGCCTTACGCGCCGGGCTCCTGTCTGGTCAACTCCATTAGCGGCGAAGGCGATCGCATGGACGTGCTGGGGCCTCTATGCCGCGATTTTGGCGCCCCCTTTATCCTTTTGCCGTTGCAGGGAGCCAAGTTGCCCGTCCGGGCAAGCGAGCGGATCGCCATTGTGGAAGGCCTGTTGGAAAAGGCCGAGGCGCTCGGCATTCCGCGGCGCCTTATGATGGTGGATATTCTGGCGCTTGCCGTGTCTTCCAAGGCCGAAGGAGCTCTGCAATGTCTTGAGTTCCTGCGCTGGTGCACGGCGCAGGGGCTGCCCGCCACCCTGGGGCTTTCCAATCTTTCCTTTGGCCTGCCCGCGCGGGATCTGCTCAATGCGACTTTTCTTGCCATGGGAGCCGGGGCCGGTCTGGCATCCTGCATTGCCAACCCTTCGGCGCAGCGTCTGCACGAAGCCTTCGACGCCCTCAATGTGCTGCGCAATCATGATCCTCATGCGGAAAACTTCATTGCCGGTTATGCCGACTGGAGCGCCGGTTCCGGCGGCAGCGGCGGGAAGGCCGTGCGGGCGGCGGCGTCGGCAACGCTTGGCGACGCCGTGCTCAACGGCGACAAGGAAAATGTGCTGCCTCTGCTGGAAGCTGAGCTGGACAAGGGGGCCGAGCCTTTCGCCCTTGTGAATGACGTGTTGATTCCGGCCATTACCGAAGTGGGCGCCCGCTACGAACGCCGCGAATATTTCCTGCCGCAGTTGATCCGCGCCGCGGAAACTATGCAGACGGCCTTTGCCCGCCTCAAGCCTCTGCTGGAGGCCGCCAGAGGCAGCGAGCGCCGCCCGGTGATCGTCATGGCGACCGTCGAGGGCGATATCCACGACATCGGCAAGAATATTGTGGCGCTGCTGCTGGGCAATCACGGTTTTGACGTGGTGGATGCTGGCAAGGATGTGCCCGCGGCGGATATTGTGCGCTGCGCGGAAGAACACGGCGCGCGCATCATCGGTCTGTCGGCCCTCATGACGACAACCATGGTTCGTATGGAAGACACCATTGCTCTTATCCGCGAGCGCGGACTGGATATGAAGGTCATGGTCGGCGGCGCTGCCGTGACGCAGGCCTTTGCCGATTCCATCGGCGCGGATGCTTATTGCGAAGATGCCGTGGCGGCCGTGAGGGCTGCCAAGTCCTTCCTGGACTGATCCGCCCTGATGCCTGCCGTAGCAGGACCGCTAGAGCGTTTTACCTTTGAAAAAGGTAATACGCGAGGCGGCGGCACAGCGCCGCCCGGCCTGAACCGAGCGGAAAAACAGCGTTTTTCCGCAAAACGACAGGCCGTATGGTTTGAAGCGCACAGCGTTTCAAATTAAAAATGCTCTAGGGTCTCGGCGGCGCGGGCGACAATCCTCTAGCCCCGCAGGCGCATGCCTTCGGGGGCGTGAATGCAAGGTGAATTTATGAAGAAACTGTGTGCCTGGCTGTTGCTGTTCCTGCTGGCGATGCCCTGCGCGGCACGGGCGGCGGAGACGTTTTCCACCCTCAACCTTGCCGGTCTCAGCGACTTTGTAGCCGCCAACAAGGGCAAGGTCGTGGTCGTCAACTTTTTTGCGACCTGGTGCCCGCCGTGCCGCATGGAAATTCCCGATCTTGTGGCTGTGCGCAAGGAAGCCGCTGCAAAGGATGCCGTTATTATTGGCCTGTCCGTAGACGAGGATCCCGCGCAGCTGCCGCCCTTCCTCAAGAAACTGAAAGTGGATTATCCCGTGTTTCTTGCGGGAGAAGACCTGATTCAGGCCTTTAATATTTCCAGCATTCCGCATAATGTGTTTTACGGCCCCACCGGCAAGGTTATGCTGGCGGGCAGTGGTCTCATAGACAAGAGGACCCTTCTGGAAATTTTTGGAACATTGACGGGCAAAAAGTAATGAAGCAAGCTTTCAGCGTGCGCCGCGCGCACATGGATGATGTCAAAGGCATTCACAGCCTGCTGCTGCAGACCGCGCAAAAGGGTCTTTTGCTGCCGCGCGCGCTTATCTATTTGTACAGCCATATCCGCAACTTCTGGGTTGTGGATGCCGAGGACGGGGGCATTGCCGCCTGCTGTGCGCTGGCGCCTGTGTGGCAGGATCTGGCCGAAGTCTGCTCTCTGGTTGTCCGGGAAGATTTGCGCGGAAAGGGGCTCGGTCGCCTCGTGGTGGAAGCCTGCGTGGCCGACTGCCGCGAGTTGCGTATCGAAAAGGTCTTTGCCCTGACCTATCAGGAAAAATTCTTTACGCACATCGGCTTTGAAATTGTGGACAAGAGCGTGCTGCCCCAGAAAATCTGGGCCGATTGCGTGCACTGCCCCAAGTACCCCGATTGCGATGAAACCGCCGTTTTCCTGACGGTGGGGGGAGACAAGGCGCATGCCTAGTTTACGGACCGTCTTCACAGAGGAGCAGATCCGCGAACGTATCGCTGAAATGGCGCGAGAAATTGACGCCGTTTATGGAGAGGAACCGCTGGTTGTCGTCTGCGTTCTGAAAGGGGCTGTCCACTTCTTCAGCGATTTGAGCCGTCAGCTGCGTAATCCGGCTATAGAGCTGGATTTCGTGCGCCTGTCGAGTTATGGCAATGCCACAACCAGTTCTCGTCATGTGACGTTCAGCAAGGACGTGGATTGCGATGTGCGCGGCAAGCATGTGCTCATTGTGGAAGATGTGGTGGACAGCGGCCATTCCATGCGTTTTCTCGTGAACCAGTTTCAGGCGCGCGAGGCGGCAAGCCTGCGTATAGCGGCCCTGATTGACAAGAAGGAGCGCCGGGAGATCGATGTGCACGTAGATTTCGTGGGCTTCAACCTGGAGCGCGGATATATTGTCGGTTACGGCATGGACTGCGCTGAAAAATATCGGGCTCTGCCCGCCGTGTACGAACTTTTGTCCTGACGGCGGAGCCGATTTTTCCTCTGAGAGGGAGGGCAAGCCCTTGCCGCGCGAAGGCCGTTTCCGGCGTCGTGTTCGTCAATGGGATTCCCTCCCTCTCCTTTTTGCCGACAGCTTTCTTTTCCCTTCCGGTAGCGGCGTCTGCTGGTCAGATAGAGCGTTTTGCCTTTGAAAAAAGGCAGAACGCGAGGCCGCGGTACAGCGCCGCCAGGTCAGAAGTAAGCGGAGAAACCTCGCTTTTTCCGCGAAGCGACAGGCCGTATGGTTTGAGGCGCAACGCGTTTCAAACTAAAATGTCTAGAGCGTTTCAACTTTGAAAAAGGTGAAACGCGAGGCGGCGGCACAGCGCCGCCCGGCCCAAAGTGAGCGGAAAAACCGCGTTTTTTCCGCGAAACGACAGGCCGTATGGTTTGAAACGCACAGCGTTTCAAACTAAAAATGCTCTAGGGGATGGAATAGGCGAAGAAATTGCTTGTCTGCGGGGAGACGTTCTTTTTCTGCGTGTTGGCGTACTTGAGAAAAAATTTTTTCCCGCATAGACTGGTACGGGCGGCCTCGTGGGCCGACTGCGGTTTGCCGCGCCCCCGGAGCGCCTTTCTGGAGATATGTTATGGAAGTGAAATGCCCACACTGCGATAGTCGTTTCAATCTGCCGGACAGCGTTGTCAAACCCGGCGCCAAGTTGCGTTGCAGCGTTTGCCAGTCTGTATTTACGCTGCCGTCGCCGTCTGCGGCAGCGGCGGCTCCTGCCGCGTCGCGCCGACCGGAGCCTACTATGGCCTCGGCGCCTTTTTCTCTGGATGAAGAGGAAGAGCCCCGCAAGCGCAATTTGTTGCCGGTTCTTCTGGTGTTGCTGGTGCTTCTGCTGGCTTCGGGAGGGGCCGCCGGGTGGTGGTTCTTCCTGCGCGATGGCGGCGAAAGTCCTGCCCCCGCTATTCCGGTAGCGAAAAACGATCCGGCTCCCGCTGCGCCTGCGCCCGCGCCAAAACCACAGGTTGAGGACAAGCTGCGCATGCTGAGCATGCGCAAGGTGCATCAGTATTACGTGGACAATGAAACCGTGGGCAAGGTCTTCGTCATCGACGGGGTCGTCGTCAACGGTTTTGATACGCCCAAGGCATTGATTGCCGTAGAAGCGGCTATTTACGACAAAGACAAGAAGCCTCTCGCTGTCAAGCGCCAGCTGGCAGGCACGCAGCTCAGCCTGTTCCAGCTGCAGGTCGTGCGGGAAAAGGACATGGAAGCCTTTCTGACCAACAAGGTCGATATCGTGACGGCTAACACCAATGTCCAGCCCGGAGCGGAAGTCCCCTTCATGATCCTTTTCTACCCGCCTTCCAAGGAGCAGAGCCAGGCCTTTGCCGATACCATCAAGGAATTCGGCCTCCGTATCGTGGATGTGCAGGATGCTTCCGCTGTGACGGGGTTCTAGGGCGAAGTATACACAATCTTTATTGTTTGGGGGGAGGGGAACCCCTCCCTTCCCCAGCGCGCTTTTTCAGGAGATGTGAGAGCTGTAGTAAGTTTTTTAAGGTGTTTAGAGCGTTTCAACTTTGAAAAAGGTGAAACGCGAGGCGGCGGCACAGCGCCGCCCGACCCAAAGAGAGCGGAAAAACCGCGTTTTTTCCGCGAAACGACAGGTCGTATGGTTTGAAATGCAAAGCATTTCAAACTGAAAATGCTCTAGTTGATAACTTTACTTGTCCGAAATGATTTATAAATTCGTATTAATCTGCCCCCAGGGCTGATAAAAAATGCGCCCGGCGTTCTGAAAACAGGAGCGCCGGGCTGTTTTGTATGGAATTGGGGCAAAATGCGAGGCGGCGACACAGCGCCGCTTGGCTCGAACTGTGCGGAAAGGCCGCGCTTTTTCCGCGAAACGACAGGCTGTATGGTTTGAAATGCAAAAAGCGTTTCAGCGAAAATGCTCTGGAGGAGACGATGCCGCAAAAGAATCCTGTGCGGGCTGTCCGGTGGGGCAAGGGCCTTCTGGCCATTGCGGTATGGCTGGGCGTTCTGTGGAAAACATATCTCTGGGCCGGGCCGGATGATGTCTCCCCGGCCATGATGACGTTCCTTCTGGGTTTTGTCAGCGTGCTCATTCTTCCGGTTATTGCCCTGCCGCTGTGTTCAAAAAAGCCGTGGCGCTGGCTCGGCGTCTATGCCGTGATCTGGGCTGCCGTCTATTGGGGAGTGCCGTGGTCGTTGCGGGCGGGAGGAACGCTGTTTTCGGAAGAAGTCAGTCCAGACGGTCGTTTCGTTGTCGAATGCTACAGCGTGCCCAGGAATCTAGTCACAACTGTTTTTTACAATCATGACGGATCGTTTTTTGTGAAAGCCTTTGACAGAAAAAGCGGAAAGTATTTTTTTGTCAGCGATATAACGGACTGGCGGGTGGAAACCGAGATTTCCTGGCCGAGCGGCAACGACAGGGAAGTGACCGTCGGCAAATATGGTATTGATTCCGATGCTGTTTCGTTCAGGCTTCCGGAGTAGATACCTGCCACCGCATTGGTTTTGAACAGGAGAGCGGGGGCTCTGATAACAATGCGAGGTGGCGAAGTGACAGGACGTAAGTTTTGAAACGTAGAATGTTTCAAACTGAAAATGCTCTGGAGCGTTTCACTAAAGAGAGCGGAAAAACCGCGTTTTTTCCGCAAAACGACAGGCCGTATGGTTTGAAACGCAAGCATTTCAAACTGAAAATGCTCTAGAAAAGCGCGCTGGGGAAGGGATGGGGGCTTGGGGGGAAGGGAAACCCCTCTCGCGCTAGCAGAGGGGTTTCCCTTCCCCCCAATATACTGCGGATTAGTTAAGAGGGTATTCTATTATTGGGGAGTCAGCGTCAGATAGAGATCGCCCTGCCAGGGGCCGATGCGCTTACCGAGACCGCGCAGGCGCACGGGTTTGCCGGGAATGAAGTCGTGAGGCAGCGTTATTTCCACGGTCACGAGTTCGCCGGAAATGCCCTGTCGGATACGCAGCCGAATACGCGAGCCGGGAAGAAGCATGCTTGTGGGCAGACTGAAGGATTGTTCCTCGTCGATTTGATGCCGGAGCCAGCCGGTGACGCCGTTCTTGAACAGCAGGCCGAGGCCCTTGCGCGGGCCTTTTTTCATCCAGGAAACATCGACGCGGCGTTCTTTGGCGGCCGGAGGCTCCCGGCGCATGCCGCGCGGTTCGGCTCCCGCGGCTTCCTCTTCTTTGCGCGCGGCGGCCGCCTCCGCGGCGGCGCGTTCGGCGTCCTGCCGGTGCAGTTCGCTGTAGATGTCTTCAAAGACGCGGCGGGCAAAGGGATCGTTGAGCAGATCCCGCAGCACTTCCTCTTCCGCATAGGCGTGCGTGGTCTTGTCTGCCTTGTCGCTTTTGTCGGCTGCGTTGTCTGCGGTTGCCTTTTGCGAGGCGTCGTCCTGCTGGGACGATTCCTGCGCTTTTTCTTCCTGCGTCTTGTTTGACTTCGGTTCGGCTCCGGCTTCCTTGCCCTGCGCGGCCTTTTCCGCCGCAGGTTTCAGAACGGCGGACAGAGCGACATAAGCCTCGTTGAGACGCTGGAATTGCCGCCCCGCATCGGGATTATCGGGATGCAGATCCGGGTGGAGCTCAAAGGCCCGCTTTCGATACGCGCTTTTCAGCGTTTCAAGGTCGGCGTGTTTGTCGATCTTGAGGATCTCGTAGCACTCTTTGAGCGAGAGCTTCCGGGAGGGACGTTGCATAACTTATTGCCTGCGGGGAAGAATAAGGGCGTTGGCTTCGGTGCGGGTATCGCTGGCCAGAAGACGTTCCTGCTCCAGATAGGCCATGCCTTCCCGCGCAAAGTCTTCATGGCTGATATCGGGATTGATGCCGGGGCAAAAATCCTTTGCCAGCGCCAGACTTTCAGCGTCCTCTATGTTGCCGCGGAAGAAGGGCCAGGCCTTGCAGATGGAGGGTTTGCCTTCATGGACGATGCAGCCCTTGCCCTGTCGGAAAAAGATGCAGTAGCCGTCCTCGCCGCAGCGGATTTTCAGCTTGTCGTTGGCGTGTTCGCAGTAGGCGGCAATAACGGCGTCGGCGGGCATGCGGAGGAAGTCGCACAGACGTTGCAGGTCGGAAGGAGAGACGACAATGCCTCCCTTGCCTTCGCAGCAATGTCCGCACATACGGCAATCGAACGCGGTGTTCGTCATGGAGTCTCCTTGAGGAATCTTCCCCGTGCGGCAAGCGCCATGCGTATCGTTCGGAATAGCTTCGGCGCTGTCCTGTTGCGGGGAAGGGCAAGCATACAGCGTTGCAGCCTTTCGGACAAGTCCGAAAGGCAGACCGACCTTTTCCGGTATAGCATACTATCGGTCGAAATGCAGTAAAGGAATAGAGCCGGTCGAGCGTAAAACGACTGCGGCCGGCTCAGGTGTTTCTCTGTGAGCTTTCGGAAGGCTGCGTTGGGATAGAGCGTTTTACCTTTGCAAAAGTAAAACGCGCGGCGGCGGGACAACGCCGCTCGGTCCGAAGTGAGCGGAAAAAACGCGCTTTTCCCTTCTTATCCAGGCAAGCGCGTTTTTATGTGAGGCATGCGTCTGCTTCCGGGTATAGGACGCATGCCTGTCTCTGCGCGTGGCTTCTATTCCGAATCCGGCTGATTGATGCCGTCTTCCTTTTGCCAGTGTTCAAGATTGCTGCGGATGAACTCGCAGATATGCTGATGCTCTTCCTTGCCGTTGCCGCGAATGCGCAGGGCATTGCCAAAATGGTAATGGACGGGAAGCGGTTTGATTTTTCCGAATTCCTTTATCTTTTTTCCTTGTCCCCAGGCGTCGGTTTTGAGGGCCAGCGGCACGACGGGAACATTTGCCTTTCGGGCCAGTTTAACGCCGATGGTGTTGAAATGCTGCTCGTCAAAGACAAGGCTGCGAGTGCTTTGCGGAAAGACAATGATGGAAATGCCGCGGGCGAGACGCTCCACGCCGCCGTCCAGCACGGCGGTGAGATCTTCGCGCGGATTGGTGCGTCCCACGACAATAGGATCGCGCGAGCGCATGACCGGGCCGAAAAGGGGCATGGTCGTCAGGCTCTTCTTGACGACAAACGTCACGGGACGAATAGGGCGCAGGATGCCGGGGAGCATGAAGGTTTCCAGGGTGCTCATGTGATTGGCCACATAGACGCAGGGGCCCTCGAATTCCGTGGCATGGCGCAGTCCTTCGATAAAGACGCGGCTCCCGATACTTTCAAGAATTTCCGTGACGGAAACGCTGGCATGCACCCATGCGGCATCGTCGCACTGTCCTTTGGCGGCACGGCGGCAGAGCCATTGCAGGGGCCCCAGAAGCAGGCGACTATAAAATATGGTGGACGGCAGGTTGCGGCTCAGGCGGCCGAGCGGGCGCGCGGATGTTTCGTATCTGTCAAGTCCTTTGAATTTGTTTGAAAAAGTACCTTCAATAAATGGTGTCATGACCAATCGTCCGTCTTTTTGATGTTGTGGATCTTGCGCCACCACTGGCTGAGGCGCGGCTCTTCGCCGTTGTCGCGCGGCATGTAAAAGCGGCGTCCTGTCAGTTCGGTGGGAAGATAGTCCTGCCGGATCCACGCTTCCGGGTAATTGTGTGGATATTTGTAATCCTTGCCGTAGCCCCATTCCTTTTGCATCTGAGTAGTGGCGTTGCGCAGGTGCAGCGGAACCGCCTGAGGGCCGTTGGTCTTGACCTCTCTGGCGGCGGCAAGATAGGCGGCATAGGTGCTGTTGCTCTTGCGGGCCAGCGCAAGATAGGTCGTGGTTTCTGCCAGAGGAATAAAGCCTTCGGGCATACCCACGAATTCCACGGCCTGCTGACAGGCAACGGCCAGCTGCAGGGCGCGAGGATCGGCCAGCCCGATATCTTCCGAAGCCGAAAGAATGAGGCGACGGCAGACAAACCGCGGATCCTCGCCGCCTTCCAGCAGGCAGGCAAGATAGTAGAGCGCCGCGTCGGGGTCACTGCCGCGAATGGATTTGATCAGGGCCGATGCCAGCTCATAGTGGCTGTCGCCGTCCTTGTCGTGCCGGGCCAGCATTTCGGGCAGCGTGGCCTTGATGCCCTCCGCCGTCTTGCGATCGTCCGGCAGAGCGGCCACGTATTCCACGAGATTGAGCAGCGTGCGCGCGTCACCGTGCGCAGCCTGCGCCAGAATGTCAAGCGCGGCCTCGGATAAAGAAAGTTGCAGAGTGGCCGCGCCGCGCTTTGCCAGCGCCATAAGCTCGGCATGTCCCAGAGGGCGCAGACGCAGCACATGCAGGCGCGAAAGCAGTTGCCGAGTGACGCTGAAGGACGGATTTTCCGTGGTGGTGGCCAGCAGGATCAATTCGCCCGACTCCACCAGCGGCAGAAAAAAGTCCTGCTGCGCCTTAGTGAAGCGGTGGAGTTCGTCCAGCACCAGCACTTCCACGCCCGTCAGCGAACGGCGCAAATGCTGCAAGCCCGCTTCCGGCGCGCTAAGCCGGATGTACTTTTTTCCCGAAGCCCGCGCCAGCAGCAGAGCCAGCGTGGACTTGCCGCAACCGGGAGGCCCGAAAAAAAGCAGGCTGGGCAGACGCGGCGCGCGCATGAAGGATCGGATGCGATCCGTCAGATGGCCCTGACCGAGAAAATCGGCCACATCGTCGGGGCGGAGGCGTTCGGGAAGCGGTTGCGAAACGGCCATGGGCAGGAGAGAGCAGAGGTTAGGCTGCATGATCGGGCAGTTGCGAGGCCCACCAGTGCAGACCGAGGCAGAGCGTGGCTGCCGTTTCGCAACGCAGGATGCGGGCGCCGAGACTGATACGGGCAAATCCGGCGGCATCGAGCGCCGTCAGTTCGCGGGGAGAAAAGCCGCCTTCGGGGCCGATGGCATAGACCGTGGTGCCGGGCAGACCCAGACGCGATGGGGAAATGATGGACGTTGTTTCTTCCAGTTCCCAGGGCAGAATGCGATTATCGGCCTGCGCGGCCTGCCGAATCAGCTCGTCCACGCCGCCCGTAAACACCTGCACTTCGGGCAGCCAGGGATTGCCGGACTGCTTGATGCCGGCGATCATCTGGGCGCGCCAAGTTTCGGCTGCCTGCGGCGGCAGTTTGCCCTGGCTGAAATCCCCTTGCCAGAGCCAGACGGCATGCGCTCCCAGTTCCGCAGCCTTTTCGGCAAAGAACCCGCGCCGCACGGCCTTGCTGAAGGCCAGAGCCATAACGGGCAGCGAGGAGGGGCGCGGCGCGCTCTCTTCGTGCAGCAGATCGAGCAGCGCCTGTTTCTTGTCTATCTGCCGGATGCGGCAGTGGCCGATGCGTCCCTGACCGTCCAGCAGCACGACGTCCTCGCCGACGCGCAGGCGCAGGGCCTGCGTCATGTGGCGGGCTTCCTGTCCGTCAATGACGATGCCGGAGGGCGATGCCCAGCGCTCCGGGGAAAGATAAAAGCGATGTTCGCCCATGATCAGGCATTCTCCTTTTCTTTGGCGCGGGCCTTGCGCACAGCCTTGAATCCGTCTTGCAGGGCAACCAGTCGGCCATAGTTTTTGCGTATTTCCAGACCGGCCTTTGTCAGCGCCTCTTCGGGGACGTCAATATAGGTGCGGCACAGGTAGCGATCCGAGAGAATCTTTTCCACGTTTTCCACAATATCGTCTACCAGCACCGGGAAGAAGTTGACGATTTCAAACTTCAGCTCGTTGAGCAGATCCAGCGAGGCGCGCAGCATCTGCCGGTAGCCGATGCGCTCGCCCTTGAGCTGGCGGACGCTGAGATCTTCGAGTATGCGCACGCGGCGGGCCTGCTGAATATAGCTGAATTTGGCGCAGACTTCGCGGTGCAGTTCGCGCAGGGCGTCAAAGGCTTCGTCATTGTCCGGCGAATACAGATAGCCTGTCAGCACCTTGCTGACGTTGCAGAAGAATTCGTCGCTGTAACCGATCATGCGGCGCTGGTGCTTGGTAAGCCAGAAATAAAGGAACTTCAGTCGCTTTTCATCGGTGTCGGTATTTTCGATGACTTCGGTTCGCTTATAGACGATGCGCCCCGTATATTCCCCGCGCACAATGTCGTTGAGGCGCAGGAACATATTGGTCGTGTCCTTGATGATATTCAGTCCGGACAGAGCCTCGCCGGTAAGGGGGTGCAGCACCTCCTGCGAGGCGACGGACAGGGCGCGATCCTGACGGACGTTGCTGGAGTCGAAGCGATGCTGGCGGTAGGTGACGCGGATGATGACCACGCGGCGCGGCTTGTCGAGAAAGAAGCCCTTTCTGTCCAGCTCCTCGATGACTTCGTGCTGATCTTCGTCCACGGCCACCAGCGCGATTTTTTCCAGCGCGGGATACCGCCGGTTCTCGCCGCAGGAGAGATAGGTCGTGATGGTGCGGTCCGTCTGCCCCTGAACGCGCAGCAGAAAATGTTCGCCCATTTTGTGCAGCTTGCGGGCAAAGAGGGCGCTTGAGGTGCGGCGTTCGGAGACGATGGGAAAGCCGTAGAGCTCCATCAGATACTGATAGACGAACATGCGGTTGCGTTCGTACATCTCGCTGTCGCCGTAGGCGAACTTGCCGATACGCATGCCGAAGCGCTTCAGCTCGCTGTCGATATCCGAGGGAAAGGAGGCAAAGACGCCCGCGAGATGAAACTGCCTGTCCGCGCCGAGGGCCAGGACATGGGCGCGATCCATGGCCAGCAGGTAGGGCATGAGCTGGGGGTAATTGTCGAGCAGGACGGTGTCGGTACGGGCGAACTGCTGGCGGAAGATTTCCTGATGCTGCCGCGGCAGGCGCGCGGCCATAGTTTGCAGGTTAAGCGCCAGCACCGTATGCTCCAGCGGACAGCAGGCGCCGTCCCCTTCGCTGATGACGGTATGCAGTTTGTCGTACT
This sequence comes from uncultured Desulfovibrio sp., assembly GCA_944327285.1. Classification (GTDB taxonomy): domain Bacteria; phylum Desulfobacterota; class Desulfovibrionia; order Desulfovibrionales; family Desulfovibrionaceae; genus Desulfovibrio. The sequence continues at coordinate 18,991 of CALVHG010000003.1, forward strand.
GAAAAATTTCAGAAAAATATTCCAGGGGCCGCTCCAGGGCCACCAGCGCGAAGCCCGGAAGATCCTTATACTCGAACATGTCGTTGTCGAAGGAGGGGAGCAGCTCGCGGGCTTCCACAAGGGGATAGCTCTTGTTTTCCTGATACGGCTTGACAAGGCAGAGGCGGATATGTACCGCATCGAGAAAGCGTTTCAGGGTCGCAAGATTGGGAATATCCACAGGCTCGGAAAACGTGTAGGCATCACTCCACGGCAGCCCGTTTTTGCTGAAGATTTCTTCCCATTTGATCATGACGTCCCTGTTCCTTCCCGACCGTCGAACTATGCGGATTGCCGTTTCCTTCCGTACCGTTGTTCAGAATAAGCACTTTTCTAAATTTTTTCCAGTACTCCGGGGCGCGTGTCCGTCCGGCATGGTTGCGGCGCTCCCCTGCCTCTGGTAAGCAAGGAAAGGACGCGCGAATATTCGCGCCGCCAACCCTTCAACCCTTCGAGCGCCATGGTCGGTTCCACTGTAGAATACCACATTTTGTGTATCGTGTGCAGCGTTTTCGATGCCTATTCCGCCGTTTTGTTTCTCCCCGCCGAGGATGGCGACGGGTTCCGGCTGGCGGAGTTCTTCAGTCTGGGCGATGAAATCATTACCGATGCGGATTTCCGCCCGGATAAGGGCCTTGTCGGCTGGCTGCTGCGCAGTCACGAACCTCTGCGCCTGACCAGTTTCGACAGGGAAAAGAATTCCTTGGGCTATTATCGCCGCGAGGATGAGGTGGGCATCAAGGCGTTTATGGCCTTTCCCATCGCCACGGGCGGCGTTTTGTGCGTGGACAGCAAACGCGAATATTCCTTCTCGGAAAAGGATCAGAAGATGCTGCAGCTTTTTGCCGATCTGATTTCCGGGATGCAGAAGGAAAAGAGCGCCAGCCTCATTACCGGCAACATTCCCCGCTATTTTGTGGAGTTCAATGTGCTGCGCGATCTGCGTAACAAGTACAAGCGCTGGCCGCAGTATATCCTCAATTTCGTCCGAACTCTGGCTGATGCATCGGGCTTTGACTACTGTGCCTTTGCGTCTACCGACGGCAGCGGGGAAGAGTATCGCGTCGAATGCGAAAACCGGCGTATCCTCCTGGACAGCGGTCAGCCCGTCGTTTTGCCGATGGGCTGCGGCCTGACAGGCTGGGTCTTCCGTAATGAGCAGCCGGTGTTTGCCGGGACCATAGAAACGTCGCCGTCTACCATGCTTTTTGGCAAGCAGGTGGAAATGCCCGATTTTCAGGCGGCGGTTTGTCTGCCTGTTTCCATCAGCCGCAGCACGCGCGCCGTTATCTGTCTGGCGCATATGGAACCTCTGGAAATTGACGAGGTCATGCGGAGCTTTTTGTCGCAGTGTGTGGACCATCTGGCTATGCACCTGGAAAATCTCTACCTCCAGACGCGCCTGAATCACCTCCTGCCTCAGGCGCATCTGCACCGTAATGGCGCGCCGACCTTCGAGACAGAGAAAAACGAGGACGAAGAATAGGCGGAGCTAAAGCGGATGTTCGGTTTCCTGCGTCGTTTTTTTGCGCACGATCTCGCTATGGATTTGGGCACGGCAAATACGCTGCTGTCCTCAGCGCGCGAAGATCTTCTCGTCAACGAACCGTCCGTCGTGGCGCTGGATGCCGTCAGCGGCGCTGTGCTGGCTGTCGGCGCGCAGGCCAAGGCGTATCTGGGGCGCACGCCTCAGAAAATCCGGGCCGTGAGGCCCATGAAGGATGGCGTCATTGCCGATTTTGACGTGACGCGCGAGATGATTGCCTATTTCGTCAGCAAGGCTATCGGACGCTCGCGCCTGTTCAGGCCGTCCATGGTCATCAGCATTCCCTCCGGCATCACGCAGGTGGAAAAAAAGGCCGTTATTGACGCCGCTTTGCTGGCGGGGGCCGGAGAGGTGCGTCTTGTGGAAGAACCCATGGCGGCGGCTCTCGGCGCGGGGCTGCCCGTGCAGGAGGCCGTGGCCTCCATGGTTCTGGACATTGGCGGCGGCACCAGCGAGGTCGCCGTTATTTCTCTTTCGGCAATGTCCGTTACCCGATCGCTGCGTATTGCGGGCGATGTCATGAATGATGCCGTGCGTCGCTATATGCGGGATGTTTTCGGTATCGTGATTGGTGAAAATTCCGCGGAGCGCCTCAAGATTGAGCTCGGAACGGCTGTGCCTATGGACGACGACCGCACCGCGGAGGTCGTGGGCAAAGATGCCGTATTGGGCACGCCGAAGACTGTCTGCGTGAGCGAAGCGCATGTGCGCGAAGCGCTGCGGGACCCTCTTCAGGCTATTGCCGGAGCCGTATTGCGGGCGCTGGAGATGACGCCGCCGGAACTGGCCGCCGATATCTATGAACGCGGTATGCTGCTGGCCGGGGGCGGCGGATTACTGCGCGGCCTGGATCAGTATCTTTCCGCCGCCGCGCATATTCCGGTGAGAGTGGATGATGATCCGCTTACGACGGTGCTGCGAGGCTCGGCGCGGGCCATGCGAGACAAAAACGCCTACGAAGATTTGTTTATTAACTAGGCCGTGGCCGCTTGCATGCGTTCTTTCCTTCCTCTTCTCTTTTTTGAGCGAGCATGATCTGACGCGGTTTCTGGGCGGAGCGGCAGTCTTCGCTCCTTTATTTTTAAAGTAAAACATGAAGGGTTCTGTTATGGAAAGGGATTCGCTTCTTGAGGAACTTGTCGCCATAGTGCGCAAGAGCGGCGAGATCGTGCGGCGGCAGTGGCAGGAAGAACGTCATGTGCGCCACAAGGGGCGCGTCGATCTGGTAACGCAGACGGATCTGGCCGTGGAGTCCTTTCTTAAGGAGCAACTCGCGACGCTCGCGCCCGGCGTGGGGTTTCTGGCGGAGGAAAGCAGCGATGCGGCCGCCCGTCCTTCGGGAGACTGCTGGATTATTGATCCTGTGGACGGCACGACCAATTTTGTGCATCGCATTCCGCAGGTGGGGACGTCCGTGGCTCTGTGGCGCGACGGACAAGTGGCGCTGGGTGTGGTTAATGTGCCTATGATGGACGAATGTTTCTGGGCCGCGCGGGGGCAGGGCGCCTTTTGCAACGGCAGCCCCATTGCCGTCAGCGGGGAGAGCGAGCTGCAGCAATGTCTGTGCGCCACAGGCTTTCCGTATGACGTGGACAAAAAACTGCCCGATGTGATCGAACGTCTGCGTCTCATGCTGCCTGCCACGCAGGGAATGCGGCGCATTGGCGCGGCGTCCGTGGATCTGGCCTATGTGGCTTGCGGACGTCTTGATGTCTTTTATGAGCTCTGGCTCAAACCCTGGGACATGGCGGCCGGCTGGCTGCTGGTGGAGGAGGCGGGCGGTCGGCTGACCCTGCCTTCCGGGGACGCCTACCGCTTCGGCGAGGAGGTTGTCGCCAGCAACGGGCGCGTGCATGCGGCAGCCTGCGAGCTGCTGCGCCGGGGCGCGGAACGGGCGGCCATGCCGTAGTCCCGGAGCCATTGCGGCTCTATGCGGCGCAGCAGGGGAGACAGCGGCGCGTCGGGCAGAGCCTGAAGCCCCGTCAGGGCATCGGCATCAACGGACAGCGCCTCCCATGCTGCGGGAAAACGGGGCTCGGCGTGCAGCCGGGCGGCAAACAGCTCGACAAAACAGGGAAAGTCCGCGTCCGGCGGCAGCAGGGCGATTCGAGACAGAGGACAGGGCGGCAGGCCCGATTGCTCCAGCAATTGCTGCGCCGTCAGGGCGCAGCTTTCGCCCGCGGGCAGGGGGACAATGCCTGCGACATCCCAGACAGAACGGCGGCGCATAAGGAAAAAATGCTGTCGGAGATGAGGCAGCAGGGCAACGGCTCTGTGCAGAAGCCGTTGGCGCAGCACGTCGGCGCACGGCATGACGAGCAGGGGCCTGTTGCGGCCGTCCACAACTTCAAGCGCGTCCGGCATGGGCATAGGTAGTGCGGAGTCGGCATAGGGCATGGATAACATCATGAATTCTTCCTGGCATTTTCGACGTCTTGACGCAAGCGATGCGCCCGCATTGCACGCGTTGGAAAAGGCGTGTTTTACCTTGCCCTGGAGCGAAGAGCAATGCCGCGCCGCCTTCGGGCAGACGCCCTTCGCCGCCTTTGGTCTGGACAGCGACCGGGGAGTGCTGGCCTATATTTCCGTCTATATTACGGCGGACGAGATGGAAGTGCTTAACTTGGCGGTGTCTCCGGAGCTGCGGCGGCGGGGCATTGGTCATCGACTTCTGGCGCTGGCCTTGCGCACGGCCGCCAAAATGGGTATGCAAAAGGCTGTTCTTGAGGTGCGGGTAGGCAATACGCCTGCGCGCAGTCTCTATGAACGACACGGGTTCGCCGTTGCGGGACGGCGCCCCCGCTATTATGCCGATACCGGGGAAGACGCGCTTATTTATGCCCGTTCCCTGACAAATTATGACGCAGCCGCAGAAGAAAGGAAAGAGTTGCATATGAAGACGCTTATTGCAGCCAACTGGAAAATGCACAAGACGCGGGCCGAGGCCCGGCAGACCGCAACGGCCATTGCCGCCGGTCGTCCTGCCAGCAACGAAAGGACGCTGATCGTGTTCCCGCCGTTTACGGCCATTGCCGAAGTGGCGGCGGCTTTTGCCGCGCAGGAAGGGCTCGCCGTGGGCGGGCAGGATGTGTATCCCGCCGAAAAGGGAGCTTTTACCGGTGAAATTTCTCCCGCCATGCTGGCGGACGCCGGGGCTTCCTGGGTTCTGACGGGGCATTCCGAGCGCCGTCACGTGCTGGGCGAGAGCGACGAGCTCGTGGGCCGCAAGACGGCCTTTGCGCTGGGCGCGGGGCTGCATGCCATGCTCTGCATCGGCGAAACGCTGGAAGAGCGCGAGGCCGGGCAGCTGGAAGAGGTGCTGCGGCGTCAGCTGCGGACAGGTCTGGCCGAGGTGTCCGCGGAAGCTGCGGCGCGCGTGGCTGTTGCCTATGAACCGGTCTGGGCTATCGGCACGGGCAAGGTGGCGGGCAGCGCCGAAGTTCTGGAAGCGCACGCGCTGGCGCGCCGTCTGCTGGTTGAAGTTCTGGGATCGGTTGCCCATGATATTCCCTTGTTGTACGGCGGCAGCGTCAAGCCTGATAACGCGGCGTCCCTGCTGGCGCTTGACAATGTCAATGGTCTTCTGATAGGCGGAGCCTCTTTGGAGGCTGAAAGCTTTTTGCGCATTGCCGGGGCCCGCTAGGCCGTTTTTGGTTGCGATTTTTTCGACACGACAGGGGATGACGGCATCTGCCATCCGCGCCGGAGCCCTTGTCGGCAAGCATTACTTTTTGTCGTCTGACGGGAGTTGTTGTGGAAACTCTGATTCTCACCTTGCATATCATTGTGTGCGTGCTGCTTGTCATCCTGATCCTGCTTCAGGCAGGTAAGGAAGGCATGGGCGTCATTTTCGGCGGCGGTAATTCGTCCGTCTTCGGCAGCAGCGGCGCGGGCGGTATTCTGGCCAAGATGACCGCGTTCATGGCCGTTGTTTTTGTCATTACCTGCCTGAGCTATACCTATGTGACCAGCCCGCGTATTGCCGCTCCCAAGTCGGCTGTGGTGGGCGTGGACTGGGTTGCTCCCGAAGCTCCCGCGACGGAATCCGCTCCTGCGGCGTCCGAGCAGCCCGCTGCTCCTGCCGACAAGGCTCCTGCGGAAGCCGCTCCCGAAGCAAACAAGACGGCTCCTGCCCCGGCTGCGAAGCAGCCTGCGGCAGCTCCCGCTGCGGGAACCGCTCCCGCCGGAAAGTAGTTTCTCCTCCTTTGTTTTTTGACGCCGCGGCTTGCCGCGGCTTTTTTTTTCTTTGACCGCACGTGCGCTTTGTGTTCATCTTTAGAGCGTTTTGCCTTTGAAAAAGGCGAAGCGCGAGGCGGCGGGACAGCGCCGCCCGGCCCAAAGTGAGCGGAAAAACCACGCTTTTTCCGCGAAACGACAGGCCGTATGGTTTGAAACGCGCAGCGTTTCAAACTGAAAATGCTCTAAGGACCCGCCGCGTGCGGAATGCTTCAGGAGGCCGGTATGGCAGATTCAGACACTCCCTTTCTTGAAAATCCTTTCAAGGCTTTGAATAAGACGAGTTTTCCGCGTAAGCGGGAACAGCAGTCCGCCCCGGTGCCCCGGCGCGGCAAGAGAGTATGCCGGCATGAGCCGACCGCGCCCGAAGACGAGGAAGATGCCGCTCTGTTTCTGCGGGCCGTGGCGCGAGGCAGGGACGCGCAACAGCAGCGGGAGGAGCTCGGTATGCCCGGCGTGACGCTGGCCGATTGTACGCCTCTGCCGTCGCCCGGCAGCAGGAAAAAAAAGCGGAAGCAGCGGAGCAGAGGAAGCGCGGAGAGAGAAACGCCGTCTGTCTCGCCTTGTCTGCCGCAGGAGAGCGAAGAGGGCGACAGCTCGCTGTTTCTGGACGCCATGAAGGAGGTGGCTCCCCTTCAGGGCAGAGGGCGCGATGTGCCGCCCGCTGTGGAGCCTTCCGCGGCAATGCCGGAGGCCGGAGAGCTTTCTTTGCAGGATTTCATGGACGGCAAACTGGAATTTGCCCTCTCCTTTACTGACGAATACCTGGAAGGGCACGTGGTCGGCCTGGACCCCATGATCATGAACAAGCTGCGCGAAGGGAGCCTCAGCCCGGAGGCGCATCTTGATTTGCACGGTCTGAACGTGCAACAGGCTTTCGAGACGCTGCGAGGCTTTGTGCGCGGCAGCTGGTACCGTGGCCTGCGCGTGATTCTGCTGGTGCCGGGGCGCGGCCGCAATTCGCCGGACGGTATCGGCATTCTGCGCAGTAAGGTGCAGTCCTGGCTTACGCAGGAGCCCTTCAAGCGGGTTGTTCTGGCCTTTTGCACCGCGCAGCCCCATGACGGCGGTCCGGGTAGCGTCTATGTGCTGTTGCGTAAATATAAGAAGAAAGGGCGTATCTACTGGGAGCGCCTGCCCGCTGACGCGGATCTCTGCTGATCGCTGGAAATTTCCTGTCCTTTACCCGCAATCGTAACGACTCCCGGCAACGCGAATCTTTCGCTGCCGGGAGTCGTTGTTTGCGCGATGGTTTCAAATTTTAAACCGTTACGCTCCTTGCCATGTTCTGGTGGCTGGGGTAAAGGAGGAGATAGGGCTTTGCGGTCGTATCGCAGCGATACTGAAGCGCAGGCCCGCGGCGTCGAGATTTTTTCCAAGGGGTCTCCGCCTTGCAGACGTGCCGTTGCCTGTGCGCCAGTACAAGAGACATGGTCGATTGTTCTCTTCTTTACAAGAGGATGCCGACCCGGCACCGGAACATAACCTTTTTATGTCATTTGCTGACAAAGGAGTCTGTAACGTGAGAAAACATATGGTAAGTCTGTTGCTTGCTCTGGCGCTTGTGTCGGGCGCCGCGGCTGTGAGCGCACAGGAACAGGCAGCCCGGAGCGGAGATCCGGTTGCGCAGCTGACGGGCGAGGTCTGGCAGAAGACCAGCCCGGACAATAAGGCCTCCTTTATTTTCGGTATGGAAACAGCCATTGCCGTAGAGCATGCCGTCAACGGCAAGCTGACGGAATCTGCCGCTGCCAAGGGAAAAACTCCTGTCTCTACGCTTTCTCCCTTTGAAAAGGCATGGGCCAAGGCCTTCAAGGATACTTCTCGTCGGCAGATTATTCAGGAAGTGGACGCCTGGTATGCCGCGAATCCTGGAGAGCTGTCGCGCCCGGTGATGAACGTGCTCTGGTATCACGTGATTCAGCCGCGTCTGGCCTCCCAGAAGTAGCCTGACTTTCTCCATGCCCCCTTCTTTTCCTGCGGCAGGCGCAGCCTGCCCGACGGAGGATATTCCATGAAAAAAATGCTGACTATCGGTCTTGTGATGATGCTCTGCGCTGGCGCCTTCGGATGCACCAATATGAGCAAGACGCAGCAGGGCGTTGCCAGCGGCGCTGCTCTTGGCGCTCTGGGCGGTGCCGGCATTGCGACCATTTCCGGCGGTTCGGCTGGCTGGGGAGCCCTTGCTGGCGGCGCTGCCGGGGCTCTTGCCGGCGGCATCATCGGCAATTCGCAGGAAGGCGGCCGTCATCACTATTACCGCTAGTTCGACAATACAGGTATTGCCGGAAGGGAAGACTTCCTTCCGGCAGTGCCGTTCCGCAGCTCACAGGAGGGAAATTCCCTTGCCGGGAATTTCCCTCTCTTAGGGTATATTGCCCTGAGCTGCCGATGCTCTTAAGGCTGTCGCCTGGCACGGGCAAAGGGGCCTGACCTAGAGCATTTTCAGTTTGAAACGCGCAGCGTTTCAAACCATACGGCCTGTCGTTTCGCGGAAAAAGTGCGGTTTTTCCGCTCACTTTGGGCCGGGCGGCGCTGTGCCGCCGCCTCGCGTTTCACCTTTTTCAAAGTTGAAATACCCTAAGAAGTCGGTCTTATTTTTCTTCGCCAGAAACTGGAGTTCCATGCAGCACGCTTCTCCTTTTTTCCGTCGCCCCGCTGTGGTGCTGCTCTGCGTTTTTCTGCTCTGCCTGATTTCTTTGCCGCTCTCCTGCCTGCCAGGTCCCGCAGGGATTGCGGCGGGGGATGTGTGGGCTGCCCTTGCCGCTCCTCTTGGTTTTGGCGATCCCGTCTCATCAGAAACCTCTCTCATTGTTCTGGACATTCGTCTGTCGCGCGCCTGCATGGCGCTGTTGTGCGGCGGCGCGCTGGCAACCGCCGGCGTGGCCTTGCAGGGGGTCTTGCGCAATCCTCTGGCTGATCCCTTTACGCTCGGTATTTCCGCCGGAGCTGCCTGCGGCGCGAGCGTCATGATCGCCTTTGGCGCGCCTCTGGCGGTTCTCCTTGGCGTCAGCGCGGCAGGGTTGATTTCTGGCGGCGCGCTGCTCGGCGCGTTGCTGGCTCTTGGCGGCGCGCTCTGGCTCGGACGCAGCGGCGGGACATTCAGCCGTGAGAGCATCATTCTCGGCGGCATTGCCGTTGCGGCCTTCCTCGGCGCTGTGGTGGCGCTGGTCAAAGCCCTGAATGAAGAGTCGGTTACAAGCATTGTGTTCTGGATTATGGGCAGTCTGCAAGGTCGCGGCTGGAACGATTTACCCCTCCTGCTGGCGACGCTTTTGCCCGGTCTGTGCTGTATTGCCTGCTGCTGGCGGGCCCTGGACGTGCTGGGTCTCGGTGATGAACAGGCTGCGCAGACCGGCCTTGCCGTGGGGCGGGCGCGTCTTCTGCTTCTGCTTGGCGCAAGCAGTATGACGGCAGGCTGTGTGGCCGTGGCCGGGGTGATCGGCTTTGTGGGGCTTGTGGCTCCGCATGTGCTGCGGCTGCGGCTTGGCGTCGGGCATGGCCCGCTGCTGTTCGGCGCATTTTTCGGCGGCGGTCTGCTGCTCCTGTGGGCCGATGTGGCGGCCCGCTCGCTGCTTGGCGGCGGTGTGGAAATACCCGTGGGCGTCGTGACGGCCCTGATCGGCGGGCCGTTTTTTGCCTTCCTTGTGAAGCGGCGTTAGAGCGTTTCACCTTTGAAAAAGGTGAAACGCGAGGCAGCGGCACACGCCGCCCGGCCCAAAGTGCGCGGAAAAACCGCTTTCCCTGTGGCAACTGGCGGAAGAAGCGCATATTGGAGGGCGTCTGCGAGAACGGACGCAAAGCAACATATTTTCACCGGGGAAAGCCATCATATGGCACAGGAAGAGGTAGTTCTGGAAGCTTTGGATGTGCATGCCGCCTATGGCACGCACGCTGTGCTGCATGGCGTCAGTCTGCGGGTGGCTCCGGGAGAAACGGTTGCGCTACTGGGATGCAACGGCAGCGGCAAGACGACGTTGTTGCGTCTGCTGTCCGGGCTGCATGCGCCCGCAAGCGGCCAGGTGCTGCTTTTCGGACAACCGCTTTCCCGAATGCGGCCCCGTGAACGCGCGCATCGTCTTGCCGTGCTGGCGCAACGGCCGCTCTTTCTTCCCGGTATGCTGGCGCGGGATTTTGTGCTGCTCGGCCGCTATTCCCGTTTGCCCTGGTGGGGCATGTACAGCGCCGCGGATCGGGCTGCCGCCGCTGCGGCGCTGGAGGAGGTGGGAGCCTCCGGGCTGGCGCAACGACCCATGCGGGAACTTTCTGGCGGCGAAGCGCAGCGGGTGGCGCTGGCAAGGACGCTGGCTCAGGAAACGCCGCTGCTGTTGCTGGACGAGCTTTCGGCCGCCCTGGATGCCGCGCGCGCCGTGGCCCTTTTTGATGTGCTGGAACGGCGTCGCCGTCGCGGCGCGGCCATCGTCATGGCCATACATGATTGCAGCCTTGCCGCGCTCTATGCCACGCGCCTTGTGGGGCTTCGGGAGGGCGTTGTTCTTTTTGACGGGCCTGTGACCCGCGTTTTTACGGAGGAAAATCTTGCAGCTCTTTATGGAACGCCTTTGCGCGTGGTTGCCCATCCAGACAATGGGCAGCCGCAGGCCCTTGTGGCGCAGACTTGCGGCCCCCCTGCTGATGGCAGTTTTGCTCCCGTCTCCCGCAGCGGCGGCTGTGTCCGTTCCTGACGACAGGGGGCATACTGTTGTGCTGCAACAGCCCGCGCAGCGTATTGTGCCGCTGTACGGGACTTTCAGCGCGCTTGTGTCGGCGCTCGGCGCCGGGGATCGGCTTGTGGCCCGGACCAGCGCCGATAAGGGCAGCCCGCAGACGGCGTTCCTGCCTGTAGTGGGAACGCATATGGCTCCCAATATTGAACTGATCGCCTCGCTGCGGCCGGATATTGTGCTCCAGCTGGTGGGCCGCAAGGATGCCGCCATACAATCGGATACGCTGCGGGGGCTGGGTTTTCCCGTGCTGGATCTGAACGTGGCTTCTTTTGACGATCTTTTCAGAGTTACACGCCTTCTAGGGCAAATTCTGGATAAAAATACCGAGGCCGAGGCCCTGTGCGCCCAGTGGCAGGCGCGTCTTGACGCTGTCAGGGCCTCTCTTGCCGGGCGAGCGCCCGTGCGTGTCTTTTATGAAGTGCGTTATCCAAATCTGCTGGCGGCAGGGCGCGACAGCATCGTGAATGACATCATCGAGCATGCCGGGGGCGTCAATGTCGTTTCTCAGGATCGTAAGCTGGTCCGCTTCAATGAGGAAGCGCTGCTTGCGGCTGCGCCCGATGCCTATATCCTGCAACGTGGTCCTATGAATACCATGCCGGAAGCTCCGGATCGCCGCCCGCATTTTCAATCCCTGAAGGCCGTGCGACAGGGGCGCGTTCTGTGGGTCGAGGAAGATCGTTTCGCCCGTCCCGGACCCGCCTCCATTGACGCCGTCGAAGAACTGGCCCGCTGGCTGCATGGCAAGTAGGCCTTAGAGCGTTTCAACCTTGAAAAAGGTGAAACGCGGGGCGGCAGCACAGCGCCGCCCGGCCCAAAGTGAGCGGAAAAAACGCGTTTTTTCCGCGAAACGACAGGGCGTATGGTTTGGAATGCAAAGCATTTCAAACTGAAATTGCTCTAATAGAGCGGCTTTTGGGGAAGATGGGGGAGTTTGAGGGGGAAGAAGCTCCTTTTTGCCGCGAGCAGCGACCCAACGGGCGGCCAAAGGCCGTGCTCGTCAGGCGACGCAGGAGCCTTACGGGCATCAACAGCAGAGCAAAGGGCTTTCTTCCCCCTCAAAATATACGATTTTTGCTTGCTCTCAGCAAATCCGGGGGAGCTGTGCGCCTTCGAGCATGCCGAGCAGGCGCTGGCCGCCGATGGGGGTCGTAAGGCGGACTTGCGGCTTGCCTTCTTCCACGCGGCCGATGATGGCGGCCTCTCTGCCGTAGGGGCTTTTGCGCATGGCTTCGAGAGCTGCGTCGGCGTCGGCAGCGGGCAGGATGCAGATGCATTTCCCCTCGTTGGCAAGATAGAGGGGGTCCAGTCCAAGAAAAGAGCAGCCGCTGCGCACGGATTCATGCACGGGGATGGCGCTTTCCTCAAGGACGATGCTGACCTCGGACTGCTGGGCTATCTCGTTGAGCGTAGTCGCCAGACCGCCGCGCGTGGGATCGCGCAGAACGTGCACTTCTTCGACAGCATGCAGCACATTCTGCAGCATATTGTTGAGCGGCGCTGAATCGGACTGCACATCGGAAAGGAAGGAGAGTCCCTCGCGGTGCGCCATGATGGTAAGGCCATGATCGCCCATTGCCCCGCTGACGAGCACCACGTCGCCGGGCTTGGCGTTATGCCCGGAGGGAGCGGGATCGGCCGTGATAACGCCAATGCCGGTGGTATTGATGAAAATGCGGTCGCATGCGCCGCGCTGCACGACCTTGGTGTCGCCGGTGACAATCTGAACGCCCGCATGCTGCGCGGCTTCGGCCATGTCCTTGACGATGCGTTCCAGCGTTTCCACGGGCAGACCTTCCTCTATGATGAAGGCGCAGCTCAGGAAGCGGGGGCGGGCTCCCAGCATGGACACGTCGTTGACGGTGCCGTGAACGGCCAGCGTGCCGATACTGCCGCCGGGAAAGAAAAGCGGGGTTACGGTATAGGAATCCGTGCTCATGGCAAGCGGCCCCTGCATATCCATTTCCAGCTGGGCGGCATCATCCATGCGATTCAGAATCGTATTGGAGAAATGACGCTGAAAGCAGTCGGCAATAAGGCGTTGCGATGCGCGGCCGCCGCTGCCCGCATCCAGCAGAATACAGTCTTCCATATCGGATAAAATCCTTAAAGTGTTTCTTTAAAAAGAAGGATAAATCAGGCAGGTATGCCATACTTGAAATAGGCGGCGCAACTGCCTTCCGTGGAAACCATACAGGGCCCCACGGGACTTGCCGGAGTGCAGACTTTGCCGAAAAGCGGGCATTGCGGCGGCGTGAGACGTCCACGCAGAACGTCGCCGCAGCGGCAGCCGGGCAGAGGAGGAACCTCCGGCAGGGTAATATTCAGACGCTGCGCTGCGTCGCGGTGGGTGTAGGCCGGGCGCAGTCCCAGACCGCTGAGGGGAATACGGCCTATGCCCCGCCAGAGGGCGTCGGCAGGCATGAAATATTCTTCGAGCAGCGAGCGGGCGCGCGGATTGCCCTCGTCGCCCACGGCGCGGGGATAGGCGTTGACAACGGCGGGCTTTTTGTCGCGAAGCTGCTCGGCCATGAGGCAGAGGGCAAGAAGGATATCGGCCGGTTCAAAGCCGCCGACAACGGCAGGGACGCCGTATTCTTCGGGCAGGAAAGCGTAGGGGGCCAGTCCCAGAATTGTGGAAACATGGCCGGGCAGGAGAAAGGCGTCTATGCCGCAGGCTGGAGCGTCGCCTGTCCGGGCGTCGTCCAGCAGGGCGCGCAGGGCAGGGGGAACCAGCTTGTGCAGGGAAAAGATGCAGAAGTTATCCAGCTTGCGCTGATCGGCCAGCATCAGGGTCGCGGCCACGGTCGGAGCCGTGGTCTCAAAGCCGATGGCAAGAAAGACCACGGTGGCGGACGGATTGGCGGCGGCCAGCGTCAGAGCATCCAGCGGCGAATAGACAATTTCAATACGCGCGCCCTGCGCCTGCGCATGCTTGAGAGTGTGTCCTCCGGGGCCGGGCACGCGCAGCAGATCGCCGAATGTGGCCAAAATAACGCCATCCCGGCCGGCCATGTCCAGAAAGGCGGCAACTTCGGCATCATGCGTCACGCAGACGGGACAGCCGGGACCGGAAAGATGCTCCACGCCCGCGGGCAGGAGAGAACGCAGACCGCTGCGGAAGATGGAGACAGTATGCGTGCCGCACACTTCCATGAAGCGCATGCGCCTGCCGGGAATGTCGGAAAGCGCCTGCTCCAGTCGGGTCAGCAGGCGGCGGCAGAGTGCGGGGTCGGCAAAGCCGGCAAAGGGATGTTGACTCATGGACGGATTTTCCTGTTCTAGAGCAATTTCAGTTTGGAATGCTTCGCAGTTCAAACCACACGGCCTGTCTTTTGCGGAAAACGCTGTTTTTTCGCTCTGTTGGGGACGGGCGGCGCTGTGCCGCCGCCTCGCTTTTACCTTTTTCAACGGTAAAACGCTCTATGTGCCGGGGAGTGTTTTGCGGAGACGACGCCGGGCGTCTTCTCCCGTGCTCCCGGAGACAAAGAAAGCGCGGGAGGGAAGAGGAAAACGCCGGCGTTTTCTTCTTCCCTCTGTCGAAAACAGCGGTTGTTACGGCATCAGCGGCGCGCCTTCGAGCCCCGTTTCCACGGGCAGGCCGCACATGAGGTTGGCGTTGGCCAGCGCCTGCCCGGATGCGCCGCGGCAGAGATTGTCGATAGCCGACACGATAATCAGGCGACGCGTCCGGGGATCGACCACAAGGCCGATATCGCAGAACATGGAGCCGCGCACATGGCGGGTTTCCGGCAGCTTGCCCTTGGGCAGCACGCGCACCCAGCGGCTGTTGCCCCAGGTTTCCATATAGGCTTCGTGGACAGCGTCCAGCGTGGTGTCCGACGCAAGCAGGCGCGTGTAGATGGTGGCCAGAATGCCGCGATTCATGGGGACAAGGTGCGGATTGAAGGAGACGGTGACATCCCGCCCGGCGACAAGAGAAACTTCCTGTTCGATTTCGGGCGTGTGGCGATGCTTGCCGAGACCGTAGGCCCGGAAGGTGTCGTTGACTTCGCAATACAGCGAGGTGACGACGGCCTTGCGTCCCGCGCCGGTTGTGCCGGATTTGGCGTCGATAACAATGCCGTCGGTGTCGATGAGGCCGTGCTTGAGCGCGGGGTACAGACCGAGGATGGACGCCGAGGGATAGCAGCCGGGATTGGCCACAAGCGAGGCGCGGGCGGCTTCGGCCGCGTAGAGTTCCGGCAGACCGTACACGGCGCGATGCAGGAGATGCTTGCGGGTATGCGGCACATACCATGCCTCATAGGTGTCGGCGTCGCGCAGGCGGAAGTCGGCGGAAAGGTCTACGACCTTTGTTCCGGCTTCCAGCAGGTCCGCGGCCATTTCCATAGCCTTGCCGTGGGGGACGGCAAGAAAGACAACGTCGCAGTCCTGAGCGGCCGTCCGCGCGTTGAATTCGCTGATGACCACATCCGCGCCGGGGAGTTTTTCGAGGAAGGGGTAAAAATCGCCGAGACGGCGGCCCGCTTCCGCGCGGGAGCAGGCCACGGTAAGGCGCATGCGGGGATGCGTTGCCAGCAGCCGCGCCAGTTCCATGCCTGTGTAGCCTGTGATGCCTACGAGGCCTACGTTGATGCTGCGTTCTTCCATGCGTTCCTTTCCTTTTGTGCTCATGTTCCGAAATCGAACTATTTTTGCGTGCAGCAGTCGTTATTGCCGCAGCGGATGACGTACTTCATGCGCAGTTCGTACAGGATGCTGTCGAGGAGCTGACTTTCCTGCCGATCCAGATTGTTGCTTGTTTTCTGACGCAGCATTTCCAGAATGTCGATGCTGTGGCGCGCCATGCAGGGGTCCGTGCCGGTGGCGCCGGTTTCCGGGTTGGGCACTTCGCCCAGTTGCACCAGCGCGGAGGAGGCCAGCGAGATGATAAAGGTGGAGAAGGTGACTTCCGGCATGCCCGAAGGCTGGCTTTGACTCATAGCGGTGTTCTCCGTAAAAAAGCGCGGCGGCCGCCGCGCCGGGGCCGGTTATGGCTTCGGCGCGGGGCCGCCCGCGTTGCAGTCTCAGGCGTGCGTCAGGGGCAGGGGCGTGCCGGGAGCGACGGCAAGCGCGGCATGATAGCCGGCAAGGCCCTGTTCGAGATAGTCGCGCGAGCCGCTGTGTCCGCCCGCTTCCTGAAGCGAGGCGGCCAGCGCGTGCAGGCCCGCCAGCACATCGGCCCAGTCCACCCAGCCCATGTGGCCGATACGGACAATGCGGCCCTTGAGATGATCCTGCCCTCCCGCCATATAGACGCCGTAGCGCTCGGCGGCAAGGCGCACAACTTCGTTGCCGTCCACCCCGGCGGGCAGGCGCACGCTGGTAATGCCCCAGGCAAAGTTCTGCGGCGCGAAAAGCTCCAGTCCCAGCGCCGCCACGCCGGTGCGCGTCAGCATGGTGAGCGCCCATTGCTTGCGGAAGACTGGCTCAAGACCGTTTTCGAGCAGCAGCTTCAGGCTTTCTTCCAGGCCCACAATAAGGCTGACGGGCGAGGTAAAGAGGGTTTGTCCCTTTTCCACGTTGGCCCGTTCCTTGGGCAGATTAAAGTAGAAGCAGCCGGAAGCGGTGGCTTCCGCTTTGCTCCAGGCCCGCGGCGAAAGCGCCAGCAGGGCCAGACCGGGCGGCAGCATGAGCCCTTTCTGGGAACCGGTAAGCAGGCAGTCCACCCCCCATTCGTCCATGGGACAGGGCGAGAGGCCCACGCCGGAAATGCCGTCCACAACCAGCAGCACGTCTCTGGAACGCGTCAGCTGCGCGAGAGCTTCCACCGGATGAAGAACGCCGGTTGAGGTTTCGGAAAGTTGAACGAGCACGCCCCGGATGGCCGGATCGGCGTCCAGCGCCTGCCGGACGGCTTCGGGCGTTACCGCCTGCCCCCACGGCACTTCGATGGATACGGTCGTCAGACCGCGCTGCTCGGCAATGGCGCGCCAGCGCTGACCAAATTTGCCGCCTTCGATGACAAGAACTTTTTCTCCCGGCGTAAAGAGACCGTGCACCGCGGCCGTCATGGCTCCCGTTCCCGAACAGGACAGAGGCAGAACCGGGCCCTGAGTGCCGAACAGGATGCGCAGCTGTTCCTGCACGCGGTGCATGATGGCTTTGAATTCGCTTTTGCGATGATGGATCATGTCATGGGCAAGCGCCAGACGAACACGTTCCGGCAACGGCGTGGGGCCGGGGGTCAGCAGACGGACTTTATTAAGCATGGGAACTGTCCTTGCAGATAAACGGGAAAGCGGTTGTCTATCCTGATTTTTTTCGGGCAGGCGAGCCCTGCCCGTATCTCGTCAGCATATTTTTACAGGCCGGGCTCGTCAACAGAAAGGACGCTCCGGCTTAGAGCGTTTCGCCTTTGAAAAAGGTGAAAGGCCAGGCGGCGGCACAGCGCCGCCCGGCTCGAAGCGAGCGGAAAAACCGCGTTTTTCCGCAGAGATGAGGGGTTCCCTTCCCCCAAACAACTTACGAATAGCGTTAACAGCCCCTAGCTCATGTGGGCGATAAAGCACTTGAGATAGGCCGTTTCGGGCATGGCGCAATGGACGGGATGATCTTCCGGTTGTCCGCCCGCGTACAGGATGCGTCCCTGCCTGTGATTTTTGGCGGCGGCCAGCGCCACCAGCCCGCGCAGGGTTTCGGCGGGCAGATGATGGGAGCAGGAGCAGGAAACGAAAATACCGCCGGGCTCCAGCAGGCGCGCGGCAAGGGCGTTCGCCTTGCGATAGGCGGCTTTGCCCTGTTCGGCATCCTTGCGGCGCTTGATGAAGGCCGGAGGATCGAGACAGACCAGCCCGAAGCGACGACCTTCGTCGTATAACTGTTCCATGCAGGCAAAGGCGTCGCCGCACAGCCCCGCGATGGCGTCCGCATCGGCAAGACGCGGCGCATTGCGGGCGGCATTGCGCACGGCATAGTCTACGGCCGTCTGCGAGGCGTCGATGAAGGTGACGGAAGAGGCCCCGGCGCGGGCCGCCGTGCCGCCGAAGCCTCCGGCATAGGAAAAGATGTCGAGCACCTGCACGCCGTTTGCATAGCGCGCGGCTTCGGCCCTGTTGCGACGCTGATCATAAAACCAGCCGGTTTTCTGCCCGGTACGACAGGGAGCAAGAAAGCGGCAGTCGTTTTCCGGCACATCCAGTTCTTCCGGCACGTCGCCTTCCATATCGTTTTCGCGCGCAAGGCCCTCCAGACTACGCGAAGCAAGGTCGTTGTCCCAGAGAATGGACGCGGGGGAGAGCAGGGAACGCAGGGCTTCCCGCAGCATGTCCTTGCGCGCTTCCATGCCTGCCGTGCCGATCTGTATCGTAAGGTGATCGCCGAAACGATCGACGACAAGACCTGGCAGCATGTCGCCCTCGCCGTGACAGAGGCGGTAATAGGGAGCGTCGAAGCAGCGCTCGCGCAGCGCCAGCGCCGTTTCCAGCCGCTCGCGCAGCAGCGCGCCGTCCAGCGCCTGCCCGGCCTTGCGGCTGTAAATACGGGCGCAGATCAGGGAGTGCGGATTGACAAAGGCGCAACCCAGCGCCTGCCCGCGGGCATCGCGTACCAGCGCTTCCTCGCCCGGAGCAAAAGCGTTCAGCGGACTCTTGCTGACGTCTACTTCGTTACCGAAGACCCAGAGATGACCGGCGCGTAAGCGGCGATCCTCGCCCTTGCGGAGCCAGAGTTCTTTCATGAAGTGTTCCTTACAGGTGTTGTTACTGCTCAAGCTTGCGGAGGAGCTGATCTTTGACGTTTTCCTTGCCGGGAACGGCTTTGGCCTCGATCCAGCGGCCGAGCCGGTCGGTATCCATCAGATCGATGACCCGTATACCTTTATCTTCGCGCAGACGGAGCTCAAGCGTGCCGGGAGTGAGCAGCGTCGTGCGCAGAGCTTCGGCCAGCTGTTTGTTGCTCTCGCCGGGAAGTGCGGCGGGAATCTGAACCGCCAGCATGTCTACCATCTGGGAGATGGCTTCTTTGTTGTTAATGAGTATGGTCAGCAGCAGGGCGATACCGCCTTTGTCTTCATACCGCAGGTATGCCTTTTTGAACTGCGCGTCGAGCAGAGTCTGAATATCGTCGCCTTCAAGAGAGCGTCCGGCGACGTTGATATTGTGTTCCAGATCGATCTCAAGACGCCCTGCGTCGGCAATATCGATGGTGCCCTTATCGCGAAACAGTTCCCCCTGCTGTACGTGCTCTCCCTCTGAATTGATTCGCAGCCGTTGCAGACCGGGGGCGGAATGTATCGGAATCTCCAGTTGTTCGACACGGCTGATGGTATGCAGGGGATTATTGCTGCGCCAGTCGAGGAAGAGACGCCGACACGCGATTGTCGTACCGTTGGAGACGAATGTGCCGTTTTCCAGCGTCATGGTCCGGTAGAGAGGCGGATTCGTCGTGAACAGGGTTTGTTCAATGTCTTCAGCGGAAATGGTTTGGGCGAACATCTTCCGGGCGAGAGTTGCCGGAACGGCAATATCCGTCAGCCGCAGCGAGCCGCTTATGCGCTGCTCCGCGTCGTCAATGATGAATTGCTTTGCCTCCATAAGAGCGGCCTGGGTTCCCACGACGCTGTCGTCCAGCGTGAGGGCTTCCATGCTTATGGGCATCGACATTGTCGACCGCAGACGCAGTTGCGAGATTTCGATGCGCCCGGCTCCGGCTTTTCCCACAAAGTCCGGCAGGGCTGGGGCGCCCCTGTTTTCCAGCAGTTCGGCAAACAGATCGGCATCCAGATAGGCATTGGAGATGGTCAGCGTTTTCAGCGTGACTTCATCCGTTGCGAATTGTCCTGAAGGCGCGAGTCCCAGCGTTATGTCCCGCGCGGTAGCGTCGCCCAGAACAACAGGACCGGATGTCGGCAGCAGGAATTGCAGAGAGGGAACGCCCCCTGCCAGCATCAGGGAAAACGTGGGACGCAGAACCAGTTCGCGGTAGCTTTGTTCGCCCCTGTCCCCGCTGAGGCGCAGGTTGGAGATGCTGATGGTGCGTTGCAGGAGCGAGACGCGCACGTCGTCGCACTGGACCTGCAATCCTGCGGCAGGTTTGTTGATGCTTTCCCGGATACGGTTTTCGAGCATTTGCGAAACGACAAGATTGCCGCCGATGCCGCCGATAGCCAGTATGCCGATGGCAATGCCTGCGATGGCTGCTTTTTTCATGGTGTCTCCTTGAGCGGGGGAGAGGGATTTGCGCGGCGTTTTACTGCGCCTGCACGCGAAGAATCTGATCCTTGACGTTTTCCTTGCCGGGAACGGCGGAAGCCTCGATCTTGCGTCCGATATTCTCGATGTCGGTCAGGTCGAGCACCGTCATCCCCATGCCGTCGCGCAGGCGGAGTTCCAGCGTGCCGGGGGTAATCAGCATTGTGTGCAGAGCTTCGACCAGCGGCCTGTTGGTTTCGCCGGGGAGCGCCGCGGGAATCTGGGCCGCCAGCATGTCCACCTGGGGAAGCGCCTGCTTGTTGGGAATAACCGTGGCCAGCATCCGGGCGATGCCGCCCTTGTCTTCATAGCGCAGACTGCCCTTCTTGATCTGTGCGCCGAGCAGAGACAGAGCGTTCGTCTCCTCAAGAGACAGCCGGGAGGCATTAATATTGTGCTCCATATCCATATCGAAGTGACCAATCCCGGCAACGTCAAGGCTGACCTTGTCCCGGAACACGTCAAAGTCAAAGCTGGCCATGTCGCCCTGCTGCATATGTTCCCCGGTTCCATTGATAAGCAGCCGCTTGAGTCCGGGAATTCTCAGCCGCCCGGTTGCGGGAATATCCAGCTGCTCGATGCTGACGATGGAATGCAAAGGGGTATTGCTGCGCCAGTCGTGGGAGAGTCGCCGATATTCGACGGTCATGTGGTTGGCGAATATCGTGCCATCTTCCAGCGTCATGGTCCGGTAGAGAGGCTGCTCCGTTCTCGTAAGGACCTGTTCAAGCTCGTTGGGCGTGAGGGCATTGGACAGGAGGATTCGGGCAAGCCTCGGAGGAACAGCAATATCCGTCAGACGCAGGAGCGCGCCGCGCACACCTGCGTTTTGCTTCGTATCGATAATCTCAAACTTTTTTACCTCGACAAGGCCGGCCTTAGTGCCGACGACAATATCCCCCAGCGCGAGGCTTTCCACGGTTACGGGGTCGGACTCTGCCGCCTGCAGCCGCAGCTGCGTGGCCTCAATGCGACTGGCGCCGGCTTTTTCTATAAGGTCCTGCACAGTCGGCTTGACTTTTTTTTGCAGCAACTCGGCAAACAGAGCGGCATCCAGATAGGCATCGGAGATGGACAGCGTTTTCAGCGTGCCTTCCGCCGGTGCGGCATCTTTGAAAGGAGCGGAATGCAGGCGCACATCCTGCGCGGTCATATCGCCCAGCGTAAGAGGACCGGACGTCGGCAGCAGAGAGTGCAGGGAGGGAATGCTCCCTGCCAGCATCAGGGAAAAGGAGGGGCGCAGCACCAGTTCGCGGCAGCTATGCTCCCCCTCAGGCCCGTTGAGCCGCAGGTTGGAGAGGCTGACCGTGCGTTGCAGGAGCGAGACGCGCACGTTGTCGCACTGTGCCTGTATCCCGGAAGGAGGATTGGCGAAGCTGTCCCGGATGCGGTTTTCGAGCATCTGCGAAACAACAAAATTACCGCCGATGCCGCCGATGGCCAGCGCGCCGATAACGATTCCTGTGATGGCTGCCTTTTTCATGGTATCTCCTTTTATGATAAGGGGCCGGTTTTTATTGAGTCTGCAGACGGCGAATTTGATCCGCGACGGTTTCCTTGCCGGGAACGGCGGAAACTTCGATTTTGCGTCCGATCCTGTCGATGTCCGCCAGAAGTTCGGGCACTGTTATTTTCATGCCTTCCCGCAGACGGACGTCCAGGGTGCCGGGGGTGCGCAGGGTCGTGCGCAGGGCTTCGATCAGCGGTTTATTGGCTTCATCGGGAAGCAGCGCGGAAAGTTGCGCCGTCAGCATGTCGAGCTGGCGGAGAGATTCTGTCGGGTGTTCTTGTCCGGCCAGTATCCGGGCGATACCGCCTCTGTCTTCGTAGCGCATGCAGGCCTTTTTGAATTGCGCGCCGAGCAGAGTCTGCAGATCGGCATCCGGAGACAGAATATCCGCGTCCGCAGTATATTCCAGATCGGCTGTTATATGCCCCATGTCGTCGACAGCAAGGGAGACGTTTTCCCTGGACAGGTTGTTGTTCCGGGTATGCTCCCAGGTGCAATCAAGAAACAGTTTGTCCATGCCCGTGATATTCGGCAGCTCGCCGAACAACAGGAGCGGCGGAATGTACAGGCGTTCTATTTGCAGAACGCCTTTTCGCATATCCGGGGCAACTTCCGAAAATACGCGTTTGACCCTGCAAGGGGTGGGATCGCCATAGGCAAAGGAGAGCGTGCCGTTCTCCAGTGCCACATTGCGGTAGAGTGTATGTTTTGCCGCCGCGTTTGCAATTGCCCGTTCCAGACCGGCAGGGAAAAACGGCATGTCGGCAATAACTGTTTCCAGAATGTTTGGCGGGATGGCGATATCCGTCAGGCGCAGAAGCGAGCAGCTTTTGTTCATGCCTTCCGACGCGTCCGCAATGCTGAATTCTTCGGCTTCACAAAGCGCTATGCTGAAGTCCGTGAGGACATCGTTCAGGCGGAGTTTTTTTATTTCCAGACCGCAAAGATTCGGCTGTCGCAGACATAGGGATGTGGCGGCGATGCGGGCGGCCCCCGCCCGTCCGACAAGGTCCTGAAAGGCGATTTTTTCTCCGTTCAGAAGTTTGCTGAGGAGAGAGGCGTCCAGCTGCATATCGAGAAAGGACAGCGCCGCCGCGCCGGTTTCGAGACGGGATGTCGGTCCCCCCGGCGTCAGGGGGGCTATTTCCCGAATGACGTGCCCCGTAATGTCCTGTGCTTCCACAGCGCCCAGGATGACAGGGCCGGACGTCGGCAGGAGGGAGCGCAGGGGAGGAAGGGCGGTTGCCAGCATCAGGGAAAAGGCAGGGCGCAGCGTCAGTTCGCGGCAACGCTGCACGCCTTTCCCGCCGCTGAGGCGCAGATTGGAAATGGTAACGGTGCGTTGCAGGAGCGAGATGCGAACGTCGTCGCATGCCGCCCGGTCATAGCCAGGCAGGGCAAACCGGGCTATCTCGTCGCGGATGCGTTGTTCGGCGCTGTTCAAAAAAGCAAGGCCGCCTCCAATACCGCCGAAAGCCAGGATACCGATGACGATACCCGCAACAACGCCTTTTTTCATGCCTTTCCTCCTGAGATGCGCTGCGGGGACGGTGTTTCCTCGTGCGCGGCCTGTAATTTATCCAGAAGGCGATCATAATAAGGATCGTCTTCTTCCAGATGCAGGGGGCGCTGATAGCGCATTTTGGCCCGGACAACCAGAAAGCGGAGCCGCTGCATGTGGCGGACACGCTCGCGTTCATCCTGACAGTGTTCCAGCAGATCCACAACCGTATTGATTTCTTTGCGATCCGCCAGTTCCGGCGGCAGACAGCCGGCATTTTTCAGCACTTTGTAGGCCATGCGCAGTTCTTCGGGCACGGCGCTGTCGTCTTCCAGCTGAAGGGGCCTGCCCATGCCGGGGAGATTATCGAAATCGCCGCGGTCCTGCGCTTCGGCAATCCGGCGTTCGGCAATGCTCTGAATGACGGACCAGGGATTGGCTTCACTCACGGGGAGCCTCCTCGTCAGAAAGGGTATCGACGCCTTCGAGCATGGGAGGCGCGGAGGCGTCGGCAGCGGGCTCTTCGGCCCAGAGTTTGTGCCATTCGCTGATGAGGCGCAGGGCCTCCAGCGGTGTCAGGCTGTCTGGGTCGATGTCGCGCAGCAGGCGGACAAGCGGATGCTCGCCCTGCGGCGGCAGGGCGGATATCTGGGGAACGGGTTTTTCCTGTGCGGGCGGCGCTGTCGGTTCGGGAAGGGAAAGGCCGGGAAGAGCCATAACCGTGCTCCGGGGTTTGGCGGGCCGGCTGCCGCCTTTGCCGCGTTCCAGTTCCGCGAGAATGGCGCGGGCCCGCTGCACCACGGGGGCGGGAACGCCTGCCAGACGGGCGACCTCCACGCCGTAGCTGCGATCCGCGGGACCGGGCACCAGCTTGTGGAGGAAAAGAATATCGTTGTTGTGCTCGCGGATGGCGATATTCATGGTGAAGACGCCGGGAATCTGCCCTTCCAGCGCCGTCAGCTCGTGATAATGGGTTGCAAAGAGGGTCCGCAGTTCGCCGTTGGAGCGCGCCGTGAGATCCTCCACAACGGCCCAGGCCAGAGCCACGCCGTCATAGGTGCTTGTGCCGCGGCCGATTTCGTCCAGAATAATCAGGCTGCGACGGGTGGCTTGCCGCAGGATGCGCGCGGTTTCCATCATTTCCACCATGAAGGTGCTCTGGCCCTGCGCCAGATTGTCCGAGGCACCCACCCGGCTGAAAATTTTGTCGGTCATGCCGATAACGGCGGAGGATGCCGGAACCATGCTGCCCATTTGCGCCAGCAGGCATATGATGGCCACCTGACGCAGGACAGTGGATTTTCCGGCCATGTTGGGCCCGGTAAGCAGGCAGAGACGCCGCTTTTCGTCCAGCGTGATGCTGTTGGGCACAAAGGAGGCCGTGCCAATCATGGCTTCCACGACCGGATGCCGTCCGTCGCGGATTTCCAGATTGGCGCTGTTGTCCAGCACCGGGCGGCACCAGCCGTTGCGCCGACCGGTGTGGGCGAGGCTTTGCCAGTAGTCCAGATGGGCCAGCATGTCCGCCATGAGCACAAGGCGCTGCCGCTGGGCCGCCATCAGGGAGCGCAGTTGCTGGAACAGGGAATATTCCAGCGCCTTGCGACGGTCGGCGGCGGAAAGAATGTCTTCTTCCAGCGCCTTGAGTTCGGCCGTGGTGAAGCGCTCGGCATTGGCCAGCGTCTGCCGCCGGATAAAGTGCTCCGGCATGGGGCCGGAATAGGCGGCGCGACTGACTTCATAATAATAGCCGAAGACGCGGTTGTAGCCCATTTTGAGCTTGGCGATGCCGGTGGTCTTCTGTTCTTTTTCAAGTAGTTCTTGAAGTTTTTGTTCGCCATGCTCCACGAGATCGAGAATGGCGTCGAGTTCCTCGTTATAGCCGGGACGGAACAGGCCGCCGTCGGTGATGATGGTGGGCGGCGCGTCAACAATGGCGCGGGCGAGCAGGGCGGCGCAGTCCTCGAAGTTATCCCAGCGTTGCGCGAGTGCCGACAGGGCGGAAGGCAGCGTGTCGCCAGCCTGCTGGGCGGCTGTCTGGTAGTCGTTGCCGGAGGGGGCCGTCAGACTTTCCAGAACGCGCGGCAGGGCCGCAAGACTGTTGCCCAGAGCAAGAAAGTCGCGGGGCATGGCGCGGTTGAGCGTGATGCGTGTGGAAAGGCGCTCGATATCGTACACGCCGCGCAGAGCCTCGCGCACGGCTTCGCGGCGCGTGTCGTCGTCATGCAGAAAGGCAACGGCATCCTGAATGCGGGCAATGGCGGCGGCATCGCGCCAGGGGTGGCGGAGCATGTCTTCCAGCAGGCGGCCGCCCATAGGGGTCACCGTGGCGTCGATGGCATGGCGCAGGGTTCCCTTGCCCTTGCGTCCGTTGAGGCGACGGAAAATTTCGAGATTGCGTTCCGTCATCTCGTCAATGAGCAGGCGTTTGCCAAGATTAAGAGGACGGAAGGGCTGAAGCTGGCTCGGACTGCATTTCTGCGTTTGCTCAAGGTAGGCCAGAATACCGCCGCAGGCGCACATGAGCGCGGACTTGCCGCCAAGCCCCAGAGCCTCAGGCTCCCGAACGCCCTGCGCTTCAAGGACGCGCTCAGTGGAGCGGCGCAGATCAAAATGTTGATCCGGCAGACGCACGAGGCGCACGCCCTCCAGCAGGCTTGCGGGGGGCGCGCTCTGACGTTCGGCAAGCACCAGTTCGCGCGGAGCGATTTTCTGCACCCATTGCCAGATGTCCACAGCCTTGCGGAAGTCCACGCCGGACCATTGCCCCGTGGAAATATCGGCCCAGACAAAGGCCCCCATGCCTTCCCGTTTGCCGTTGTCCTCCTCGAAGAAGACAGCGCCGAGATAGGTGTGGCTGCCGGCCGAAAGATTGGCGTCGTCCAGCACGGTTCCGGGCGTGATGACGCGCGTGACGGCGCGCTGGACAAGTCCCTTGGCGGCGCGCGGATCTTCCGTCTGTTCGCAAATGGCTATGGAATAGCCCTTGTCCACAAGCTGCGCGATGTAAGTCTGCGCGGCATGCCACGGAACGCCGCACATGGGCACGGGATTTGCCGCATCCCGGCTGCGGCTGGTAAGGGCAATTTGCAATTCTTTGGCGGCAATGGTGGCGTCATCGAAGAACAGCTCGTAAAAGTCGCCCATACGATAAAAGAGCAGCGCATCAGGATATTCCTCCTTGATGCGCATGTACTGTTCGAACATGGGCGTCATTTTGACAGTGGGTTCCGGCATAGGCTGGGCGTGGGGCAGAGGTTGGAAAAAGAGGAAGGAAAAGCGGCGTCTTTGTGGGGGCGCATGCCCGCCAGCAAAAACGCCGCTTGAAAACAGGATGACAGAGCGCTGTTAGCGGTTGTCGGGATCGGGGACCAGTTCTTCGGTAGCCATGGGCGCCGCGGCAGCAGGAGCGGCAGCGGCGGCCTGCCGGGGAGCTTCCGCCGGAGCGGCGACGGCTTCGATAGCGGGAGCTTCCTTCTTTTCTTCCTTGGCGGCCTTGGCCCGGATAAGGGCTTCCCGCTTGTCCTGGGTGGCGATCGCCTTCTGCGCCTTGAGCAGTTCCTTTTCAAGGCTGCGCACACGCCACTTACTTGTCATAAGGCGTGTGGACATGGTGACCTTGTTCCACCAGAAGAAACAGGTCGCCAGCACCGCGCCCACCACAAAGGCGCTTGCCACTACAAAGTAGAGCGGCAGGGAGATGGACGACATGGGCGGAACAAAGAAGAGGTTGAGCGTAAGCACCATCTCCTGGGAAAGGGGCTTCTGGTTCTGGAAGAAGAAGACCAGTGCCAGGAAGATGAGAAGAACCATCAGCAGCACTTTGATGTAGCGCATGTGAACCTCCTCGCGCTAGGAATGGGCGTTGTGCTTGAAAGCCTCGCGAAACAACGGGGTGAGCGCGTCGTAGGTCTCCAGCAGATGCTGCGGTATGGTGCGCACCTCATCCAGAACCGCCATAAAGGAGGAATCGCCGTTCCAGCGCGGGACGAGATGAAAGTGCAGATGCTCCCTGATGCCCGCGCCGGCGGCTTCTCCCTGATTGAGACCGACGTTGATGCCTTCGCAGTGAAAGTGCTCCTGAAGGATCGGCATGCAGGTTTGCATGATGTCCATAACGTCATGCGCTTCTTCCCGGGTCAGATCGGCCAGCGCCATGACGTGCCTGTAAGGGCAGACAAGGAGATGGCCGTTAGCGTAGGGAAATTTGTTCATGACCACGAATGCGTGGGCCCCCCTGTGCAGGATCAGGCGTTCCCGGTCTTCCTCTTGTCCCTCAGGAAGGCAGAAAACGCAGCTGTCCGGCTTGGGGCCCAGAATATACTGTATGCGCCACGGCGCCCAAAGTTGTTTCATGGCATTGACCATACACGGGTTCAAAATTGAGGGCAAGGGCAAGAAAGACACTCCGCCTCTTTTGCAGTCCTTGCGGGGAGGCTGTTTGCCCGGACATAATGAAAGGTGCGTGCCGGGCGGCAAAAAGGGGTGAAACCGCCTGCTTTCGGTGATTCCACCCCTTGCGATGGCAGATGCCGCGTTATGCCGTCTTTTCCAGCGTGCGCCGCAGCAGCGTAACCGGGTGCACGCTCGGCTTGCGGGTTCCGTGCGTCAGCTGGAGGCGGCAGGTGCCGCATTCCGAGCTGGACAGGTTGGCGCCGCTGCGCCGGACTTTGTCAAAGAGGGGAGCGCCCACTTCCATGCCGATAGCGTATTTTTCCTTTTTGAAGCCGTAGCTGCCGGAAATGCCGCAGCAGCCCGCGTCGGCATTTTCAACATGAATATTGGGGAGCTGTCGCAGCAGCTCGTAACCCGGCAGACCGCCGCCCTGGGCCCGCAGATGGCAGGGAGCATGATAGACGACGCGTTCGGTAAAGTCGCTTTGCGGATCGAGCGAGAGCTCGCCGCGTTCGACGCAGTCCAGCAGGAAAGCCTGGGCGTCCAGCACATGGGGCGCGCAGGTCTGCGCAAGGTCCGGGAAGAATTCCGGCACATCCTGGTTGAGCATGAGCACGCAGCTTGGGCAGGAAGAGATGACGGGAATGCCCTGTTCCTGCATGCGCCGCATGGCACGCAGATTGCGTTTGGCGTTGGCTTTGGCGTCGTTGGCAAAGCCGTTGGCAATCATGGGCAGGCCGCAGCAGGAGAATTCCCTGGGAATAATCACTTCGTAGCCCGCGCGATTGAGGAGCCAGACAAGGTCAAAGCCGGTCTGCGGATCATAGATGTCTATGAAGCAGCCCGGAAAAAGGGCAACCTTGCGGGGCTGCATGCCCTGATAGATGCCGGCCAGCCGATCCCGGAAGCGCGCGGGCGCAAAGGCGGGCAGGGGAGCTTCGGCGGCAATGCCGATCTTGTCCAGCACCTTGCGCGTCAGCGGGTTGAGCATGCCGAAGTTCTTGAGTCCGGCAGGCAGAGGGCGCAGCAGTTTTGCCAGCAGTTCGCCGTGCCCCAGCACCCAGTCGCGCAGGGCGGGCTTGTGCGTGCGACAGTAGTCGGCGCGGGCCATCATGTTGAAGGTGGAAACCGGCACGCCGTGCGGGCAGGAAATATCGCAGTTCTTGCAGTTGGAGCAGTAGTGCAGCGATTTTTCCTCGTCCAGCCCCAGCAGGCGGAAACGTTCGTAGGCCGGGCCGATGAGGCGCGGCCCCAGATAGTTGGGCGTTGCCCGGGCTACGGGGCAGTTGACCACGCAGGTGGTGCAGGCAATGCAGGCATCCGGTGTGGGATGATGTGTGCTCATGACAAAGTCCCCTAGCATTGGGCGCACGCGGACAGGGCGGCGCGCCAGGCGGTGGCGACGGCGACGCCGTTACCGCTTTTTTCCGAAGCGAAATCATAGCCGCCCACAGAGCGGCCGGCGAAAAAGACATTGTTCAGCGCGGGCGCGCCGTCGATGCGCAGCGGCGACATGGCCGCGTTGACCATGACCCCGGCCGAGGCAAAGGCGTGGTTGCCGAAGATGTTCTGATCGGACCAGTCCTCCGGCCGCGCGGGCAGGAGAGAGCCGTCCGCCTGGAGCACAGGCAGGCCGAAAACGGCCTCCCGCGCTTCTCCGGGGGAGGAAAGGAAGCCGCCGCCCATAAAGCCGCCCGTGGCCATGACAAAGGCTTTGGCGGCAAAGCGACGCCGGCCGCAGGCTGTTTCCGCCACAAGCGCGGCGCAGCGCTTTCCGTCGCACTCGGCCTCCGTAACAAGGGCGTTTTCCACCATATCCACGTCGCGCGCCTGCAATTCGTTTTTCAGCGCCGTATACAGGCGCAGACCGCCCACGCCCGGAGGGAGGGTCGGCATTTCTACCAGCGGCACGGGGGCGGCCGCCGCAACGGCTTCCCATGCGGCGTTGCTGAGACCGCAGACAGGAGGAAGCAGCACCACGTCCGCAGGCGTTGCGCGAAGGGCATTCCGCAGTCCGGCCGCCAGCCAGGCGGTGCCTTCGGGGCTTTCCACATAGCGGGCGATATCCAGCGGCGAGAGGTTGCGATGCGCGCCGGGAATGGGATTTTCCAGATGCGCCTCGTGCCAGGCGATATTGGCAAGATGCGGATAGCGGCGCAGCTGCGCCGTGACCAGCGCCGGATGGCTGTCCTTGAGGCCTTCGACGCTGACGACAAGAGCCGATGCCGCCGTTTCCAGCAGTTCGCCCCGGCAGGAGGGCAGCGTCAGACAGGTTGGTTTGAGCGTGCCGAGAATGGTCGGCACGCGGCGGTTGCCGTTAGCGGCCGCTTCCAGGGGCGCGCCATGCCGGGCGCAGACAGCGCTCAGCATCTTGAGAGCCTCTTCCACCCCTTCTCTGCCCACAAGGCGATAGGGGTGCCGTTCCGGCAGGGCATCCAGAGCATCCAGAGGCTGTCCCTCCACTGCCTGACCATTGACGTAGCCGAGCACGTCCACGCAGCCGCTGCCGATATTCAGCGAACCGCAGCCGCGGGAAAGCAGCGTGACGCGCTTGCCCTGTTCGCTGGCGACGATGGCGGCCATGAGTCCGGCCATGCCGGAGCCGACGACGAGAATATCAGTTGTTCTGCTCACGGCAGGCTCCATCAAGGTTAAGCGTGGCAAGATAGACGGCGCGGTTCAGCTCGCTTTCCTTAAGCTGCGTATCCCAGAGGGCGGGACGAAGACCGCGCCAGCGTTCCTGCAGGAAGTTCTGCACGTCGCGCACAGGGGAAAGAGCAAAATTCACATGGCGTTCCGCCAGAGCCGCCGCAGCCCGCAGAGAGCAGAAAGTGCCCTGGCAGGTTCCCATGCCCAGGCGCGTGCGCAGGCGCACGTCGTGCAGGGAATGCGTGGCCGGATCTTTAGCCACATATTCGATTTCCGCCGCCGTGACCATTTCGCATTCGCACAGCATGCCGTTATCGGCTTCCCGCGCGGCGTTTTTGACCACGTCGCCAAAGGCGTCGCCCAGACGATCGGCCACCAGCCGGATGCCGTGCGCGGGGAAGCTGCGCGCCGCGCGTTCCAGAACTTCCGGCGCAGGATCGGGAATAATGGCTTCTTCCGCCGTGCGGCAGGGAGTGGTGACGCCCAGACGGCGACAGACAAGATCGCTCATGCGTTCGGCCATGAGGCGATACGTGGTCAGCTTGCCGCCAAAGATGCTGGCCATGCCGCGCAGGCCTTCATCCATATGATCCACAATATGGAAGTTGCGGCTTGCCGCCCGTCCCGCCGCGTTGTTGGGCGTATAAAGAGGACGTGTTCCCGCAAAGGCGCGCAGAATGCGGTAGCTGCGCAGCGCGGGGAACAGCGGCTCGCCGATATCCAGCAGGCGGGTGACGTCTTCGCTGGTCGGCAGGCTGTCGGCCGGGTCCTTGGACGGGGTGGAGGTGGTGCCGAAAATGGTCACGGAGCCGTGGGGCACGAAGATGTCGCCGTCCGAGCTCTTGTGCAGACGGTTGACCACGCGGGACGTAAAGCGATGGTTGAAGACGATGAGCGTCCCCTTGTCCGGCGACACGCTGACGTCCAGCCCGGCCATGCGGGCGACAGCCCCGGACCAGGACCCCGCCGCATTGACGATATACTCGCAGTCAATGGCAACGGTTTCGCCGGTCACGCGATTTTTGGCGTCCACGCCGATCACGCGTCCCTGTTCGGTGCGGATGGCCGTCACTTCATGATAGGTCAGCACTTCGCCGCCGTAGCGGCGGGCGCTCAGCGCGTTGTGCCAGACAAGGCGGAAACCGTCGATACAGGAATCCGGGACGCGATAGACTTCCCGCACGCGCGGGGAAAGGCGCGGCTCCAGACGGCGGGCCTCGTCGGGGTCCACCGCTTCCGCCGCGATGCCGGCAGCTTTGCAGGCCGTGACCCAGCGCGCGGCAAAATCCGGATCGTCTTCGGGCAGCGCGGCAAAGAAACCCTCGGTTTCCTCCACGCACTGTTTGCCGATGCGGCGCATGATCATGTTTTCTTCAATACATTCGCGCGCGGATTCGGGATCGCCGACCGCATAGCGTGCGCCGCTGTGCAGCAGCCCATGAAAGCGCGAACTCGTGCCGTGGGCAAGGCCGCCCATTTCCAAAAGTACGGCGTCAACGCCGCGCATGCTCAGATCGCGCAAGATGCCGATCCCTGTCGCGCCGCCGCCGATAATGACTACCGAGGTCTGTTTCACTCTGCCTCCGCAATGCCCGCGCCGTTCAGGCGGCGCGGTTAAAGGGCATATTTCTTTCTGTCTACTCGTGCCCGTCAAGCGCTGTCAAGACGGACGGAGACGACGCAGGCGGTGCTTGCGTCCCCCTTCTTCCCGTTGTATCAGCAAGTTGACTGAAATCCTTCCCAAGAGAAAGCGCCGTATCCCGGCGCTATCGCAGGAGCATTACGGATGGGCAAAAAACGCTGCTATGTTCTTGATATGGACGGAACCATTTATCTTGGTTCCATTCCCATTCCCGGAGCCGTTGATTTTATACGCCGTCACTGGAACGATGCGGATTTCTACTTTCTCAGCAATAATACTTCCAAATCGCCTTCCACCTATATTCGCAAGCTGAACGGCATGGGCATTGCCGCGCGGCCCGAACAGCTGTTGTCGCCGGTCACGCCGCTGGTGGCCTTTCTGCGCAGCGAAGGCATTTCTTCCGCTTATCTTGTCGGCAATACGGAGTTTTGCGGTCAGATGCGCGACGTTATGCCCGAACTGCGTCAGGCGGGCGATGACGGACCGGCGGAAGCCGTCATTCTGGCCTATGACACGGAGCTGACCTATGCCAAGCTGGCGCGTTCGGCCCTGCTGCTGCAACAGCCGCAGGTGCGTTTTTTCGCCACGCATCCCGATCTTGTCTGTCCGTCGCCGGAAGGGCCTCTGCCGGATGTCGGCAGCATGCTGGGACTCTACAAAATCGCCACGGGCAGGGAGCCGGAACGGATTTTCGGCAAGCCCGATCCCGTGCTGCTGTCTTCTTTGCTGCAACGCTACGACCGGGACGAAATGCTGATGGTCGGGGATCGCCTGTCCACGGACAAAAAGCTGGCGGAAAATGCGGGCATTGATTTTCTGCTTGTCCTGAGCGGCGAAGCGCAGCGCAAAGACCTTGCCGGGCTGGAGCGTCAGCCAACCTATATATGCGACGATCTCGGCGGTTTTGAACGTTATCTTGAGGAGCAGGCCCGTTGATGAAGCAGCATATTTTTTTTGATCTGGACGGTACGCTTACCGATTCCGCGCCGGGCATTCTCAATTCCCTGCGGCATGCTTTCGCCGGATTCGGGCTCGCTCCTTCCGAGGCGATCCTGCGCTCTTATATCGGCCCGCCCCTGCGCGAGAGCTTCGCCCGTCATTTTTCGTCCCCGGCGGATGTGGAAAAGGCCGTGAAGCTCTATCGGGAGTATTTCAGCGAACGCGGGCTGTTTGAAAATGCCGTCTATCCCGGCGTCTGCGATATGCTGCGCCGGCTGTCGTCACAGTCCCGGCTCTATTTGGCGACGTCCAAGCCGGAGGTCTTTGCTCTGCGCATCATGGATCATTTTGATCTGAGCGCCTTCTTTAACGGCATGCACGGTGCGGAGCTGAACGGCCCCCGGCATGACAAGGCCGACGTGCTGCGTCATGCTCTGGCATCGCACGACGTACCCATTGCGGATGCCGTCATGGTTGGCGACCGTCGGCACGATGTGGAAGGCGCGCATGCTGTGGGGATGCCCTGCGTGGGCGTCGCCTACGGTTACGGCGGCCGCGCCGAACTGGAAGCCGCGGGCGCGGACGCCGTTGCGGAGGACATGACAGCTCTGGAACAGCTGCTTCTTGCGCGCCCCTGACGCAAATGATTCTCTTTTTGCAGTCCTTTATAAAAATATACGCAAAACCAGCAAGCAGGAGTCGGAATTATGGATGCTCTGGAAACGCTTTTCACCCGTCGCAGCATTCGCAAGTATACGGATCAGCCTGTTGCCGATGCCGATGTGCAGACCATGCTCAAGGCGGCCATGCTGGCGCCCAGCGCCAACAACAAGCAGCCGTGGCAATTCATTGTGGTCCGGAAGCCCGAACATCTGAAGGCCGTGGCTGAAATGCACCCGTATGGCAAGATGGCCGCGCAGGCGCCTCTGGCCATCATCGTCTGCGGCGAAGTTGCGGATCCCGAATACTGGATTCAGGACTGCGCCGCCGCAACGGAAAATCTGATGCTGGCCGCGCGTGCCCTTGGCATTGGCAGCGTCTGGTGCGGTCTGCATCCCCGCGAAGAGCGTAAGATTCCCTTCAAGGAATACTTTAAGATTCCGGAAGGCGTGGAGCCTTTTGCTCTGATTGTCCTTGGCCATCCGGCGCAGCCGTTCAACGAAGCCGACAAGCGCGTGCAGCCCGCCAAGATTCATCAGGAACAGTGGTAATTAACATAAGCAGTTTGTTTTGGGGGGAAGGGAAACCCTTCCTCTCTGCTGTCGATGCCTGTAGCTTCCTGCGTCGCAACGGGCACGGCCTGCGGCCGCTGCTGGTGCGAGAGGGCCCAGCCTTTCCGAAGGAAAGGCGTTCTCGTAATCCTTCCCCCCAAGCCTCCCATCCCCGGCGCGCTTTTTCAGGGAGACAAGAGCATATGGCAAGCATTCTTCAGAGAATGAGTAGATGACATGCTCTGTTAATTTAAAAATCTCTCCAGATTAGGCTCTTTTAAAGCGTTTTAGCTTTGAAAAAGAGAAAGCGCGAGGCGGCACAGCGCCGCTTAGAGCATTAAAAAAGGGAGGCTCTCTTTTTGAGAGCCTCCCTTTTATGTGTGGAGTCAGATGTGAATTACAGAACGCCCTGGGCGATCATGGCGTCGGCCACCTTGCGGAAGCCGGCGATATTGGCGCCGAGCACAAGGTTGCCGGGTTGGCCGAATTCCTTGGCGGTTTCGGAGGCATTCTTGAAGATATTGCCCATGATGTCCTTGAGCTTGCCGTCAACGGTCTCAAACGTCCAGCTCTGCATGCCCGCGTTCTGCTGCATTTCGAGCTGGCTGGTGGCCACGCCGCCGGCATTGGCCGCCTTGGCCGGACCGTAGGCGATGCCCGCCTTGAGGAAGGCATTGGTGGCGTCGAGGGTAGAGGGCATGTTGGCGCCTTCGGACACGCACTTGCAGCCGTTCTTGAGCAGTTCTTCGGCGTCGGCAAGGTTGAGTTCGTTCTGCGTGGCGCAGGGGAAGGCGGCGAAGCAGGGGACGCTCCACACGGCGTTGCGGCCCTGCGGGTAGGCGCTGACAGGGGTGTAGGTCGCGCTGGGCACGAGTTCGGCGTAGCGGGTCAGGGAGGCGCGTTCCACTTCCTTCACCTGCTTGAGCACTTCCACGTTGATGCCCTTGTCGTCGTAAATCATGCCGCGGGAGTCGGAGACGGTCACGGGCGTGGCGCCCACGTGATACAGCTTTTCGCAGCAGTAGGTGGCCACGTTGCCAGCGCCGGAAACCGCGCATTTCTTGCCCTCGAGGCTTTCGCCGCGATCTTCCAGCATGTTCTGGGCAAAATAGACCGCGCCGTAACCGGTGGCTTCGGTGCGGGCCAGCGAACCGCCGAAGAGCAGGTTCTTGCCGGTAAGCACGCCTTCGTAGCTCTTGGTGAGGCGCTTGTACATGCCGTACATGTAGGCCACTTCACGGCCGCCCACGCCGATGTCGCCGGCGGGCACGTCGATGGTCGCGCCGATGTGGCGGTACAGCTCGGTCATAAAGGCCTGGCAGAAACGCATCACTTCGTTTTCGGACTTGCCCTTGGGGTCAAAGTCGGAGCCGCCCTTGGCGCCGCCGATGGCCAGACCGGTGAGGGAGTTCTTGAAGATCTGCTCAAAGCCGAGGAATTTCAGCACGCCAAGGTTGACACTGGGATGGAAGCGCAGGCCGCCCTTGTAGGGGCCGATGGCGGAATTGTACTGCACGCGGTAGCCGCGGTTGACCTGGATTTCCCCCTTGTCGTCCACCCATTCCACACGGAAGGCAATGATGCGCTCGGGTTCGACGATGCGCTCCAGAATCTTGTTCTTTTCGTACTTGGCATCCTTGTCGAGCGCGGGCTGCAGGGTGGAGAGCACTTCCTGCACAGCCTGAAGGAAGACGGTTTCGTGCGCGTAACGCTGTTTCAGATCTTCAATTACCTTTTGGGCGTAGGACATGGGTAGTCTCCTGTTGCTTTCGCGGAGGGGGGAATCCGGGAGAAGCATCGTTTCTGCTTTAGGGGGACGGGGGCTCAGGCCTTGATGGAGCGCGCGATGAAAAGCAGCGCTTCATCGTACAGATCCGGGGGGGCGTAGGGCGAGAGAACCCGCGTACGGTTGGCGCCGACCATAAGAGACATGATGACGTGGGCCGTGGTCTTGCAGTCCAGTTCCACCAGACTGCCGTCGCGCACGCCGCTTTCCAGCAGGGCCGTCAGCATGGCGGGCACTTCGGCAAACTTGGCCTCCATGAGTTCCCTGTCGGTTTTTGTCTTCATGTCGCTATAGGGCGAACAACGCACCAGTACCAGCCAGTTGGACGACGGATCGATGGAAAAGTCAAGATATGCCTTGCAAAAACGCATGACAGCATCAAAACCGTTATTGGCATTGGCCGTCGCCTCTTTCAGCCGGGCCAGAAAATGCTCCAGCACGTCAAGCCCGGATGCCAGAAAGAGCTTTTCCTTATTGCCGTAATGATGCGTCAGGAGGCCGAGGGCAACTCCGGCGCGGTCGGAAATTTTTTTGAAGGTCGTTTCCACATACCCGCATTCACCGAAGAGTTCCTTGGCGGCCTGAAGCAGCGCTTCTTTCTTGTTCTTTGTGTGCATGACAACAGCTGATGAGGGGTGACACGGCAGAATTTTTCCTGTCGAGGAAGCCGTCGGCGGCACAGTGCCGTCGAACCGTCGATAGTCCGTCTATGTTTGATTACGCAGTCAGCGTAACCAAGTCAACAGTATCGTGAAGATTTTCCCGTTAAATTTCATGCTCGAACAGCGCGCGGAGGAAAAGTCCTCCGCAGATATCCCGGCGCCGGGGCGGAGGGTACGCTGCGGCGTGTCGGAATGGATGGCGGGACGCTCTGAAATCGTGCCGGGGGAGGGGGCTGGGAGAAATCGCGGAAAAGAGAAAAGAAGAATTTTTGCGGCGCTGCATCTTCAATTGAAGAGTGCTTGCGGGAATCTCCCACACTTGAAAAAAGCGCGCTGGGAGGGGAGGGGGCTTGGGGGAGGGGAACCCTCTCGCGCTAGCAGAGGGTTCCCCTCCCCCAAACGACACTAGCTTTTCCGGCGCTTGCGGCGCTTGGAATCAAAGGCATTCTGCGCGTATTCGCCGAGCTGTTCCAGACGGCGATCCACCAGCGCATAGAGGCTGCCGGGGGTAAAGGTGTCGTCCTTGCGCCGCTTGCCTGCGGGCAGGCCGGTGAGCAGGAACAGGGCTTCCTCGATGCTGGTAATGGGATAGATGGCGAACTTCTTGTCTTCCACTGCCTGAAGGACATCGGGGGCCAGCATGAGATGATCCACGTTGTCGGCAGGGATGAGCACGCCCTGGGTTCCGGTAAGCCCGTGCCGGGCGCAGACCTTGAAAAAGCCCTCGATTTTGCGGGTGACGCCGCCGACGGCCATGATTTGCCCCGTGTGACTGACAGCTCCGGTAAAGGCCAGATCAAGGCGCACCGGGACTTCCGCCAGCGCGGAGAGCAGGGCCGCCAGCTCCGCGCCGGAAGCGGAGTCGCCCTCGATGCCCGCGTAGCTCTGTTCAAAATAGAGCGAGCCAGACAGAATGAGCGGCTTACGGCGGGCGAAGAGATTGGTCAGGCAGCTTTTCAGAATCATCATGGCCTTGGTGTGAATGGGGCCGCCGAGTTCGGCCTCGCGCTCCAGGTCAATGATGCCTTCGTGCCCCACGCCGACAGTGCAGGCGATGCGATGAGGCAGACCGAATTCAAAATCGCCGTAGCTCATGACGGAGAGCCCGTTGACCTGTCCCACGGCATGGCCGGAAGTCCGAACCTTGATCATCTCCCGGTCATATTCTTCCATGAAGATGCTTTCCGTGAGGTTCACCCGATAGGCGCGGGCCGCGTAGGCCTCTTCCAGAATTTCCGCGCCGATCATGGTCTGCTTGCGCATGGTGGCCAGCGCGTTTGCCTCGATCATCATTTCCCGCAGTTGGGTGAACTTGAGCGACAGGCGGCGCTGATCCTCGCAGATATGCGACCCCAGATCCACCAGCCAGGCAAGGGCCGTTCTGTCAAAGGGCAGCAGCGCCTCGTCGTGGATGATGCGGGCCATGACGGAAAGGTAGTAACGCACGCCCGCGGCATTGCGCTCGGTTACGTCGTCCATCTGCGCCTTGATACGGAAGAGCTTGCCGAATCGGTCGTCATTGACGAGCAGCGTTTCATACAGATCGTCGCAGCCGATGAGGATCACTTTGAGATTCAGCGGCAGAGCTTCGGGGGAAATTCCCTTGGTGCGCATGCCGGAATCGGGCGCGTCGCTGTTGTCTTCCATGCGGGCGGAGTTGGAGCGCAGAGCGCGCAGGAGCCCTTCCCATGCCGCGGGATGTTGCAGCACATCGTCAATGTGCAGAATCAGATAGCCGCCGTTGGCCTTGTGCAGACTGCCGGACTTGATGAGGGTAAAGTCGGTGACGAGCGCCCCCAGCTCGGATTCCCGTTCGATACAGCCGAGCAGGTTGGTCAGCGTGGGATGATCTTCCACGATGATGGGCGCGCCTTCCGTGGCGCTGTTGTCCACAAAGACGTTGACATCGTAGCGGTAAAGCGGCGGATCCTGCGGCGGCTGCGCATGAAGCGGATCGGGACCGGGCGCTGCCGGGCCCGGCGGCGTTTCGCGGGGCAGAAAGGCGTCCGTATTGCGCAGAATATCCTCGTGCAGCGCGTCAAAATATTCGCTGAGGCGGGGACAGTCGCAGGCTTTCAGCATCTTCTGGCGCAGGGGCGTCAGCAGGCTGTGCAGCACCTGCGTCATGACATCGCGTTCCAGATCGCGTTCCTCGTCATGGAACGTCTCTTCGACCTTGCTCAACTGACGCACAAAAACGGAGATAGCGCGCGCCACATCCTCGCCCTGACGCTTGAGCTTGAGGCGCACGGCGGCGTCCAGCTGATCAAATTCCTCGTCCGCCAGGCGCTTGCCCCCGACCAGCGGATACAGGGTCAGGCTGCCGGCGTCATCCGCTTCCAGATGGAAGCCCTTGTGCGCCGCCACATTATTCATCTTGTGGAGGAGCCCGGTGCGCGTCTTCTGGTAGCTGTCCATGAGTTTGGCGCGCTGTTTGACAAAGGAACCGGCCTCAAGACGGCGCAAGAGTTCCTTGCTGATGGCTTCTACAAGAGAGTTCAGCCCCTGCTTGAGCTTTTTCCCCATGCCGGCCGGCAGAGAAAACAGCTGCGGACTGTCCTGATCCGCGAAGTTGTGGACATAGACCAGATCCGGCGGCGGCGTCGCCTTGCGCGCCAGAGGCCGCAAATAGTTGAGCAGCATGTGACAGCGCCCAAGATGCGGCTCGCCGGAGAGATAGACATTATAACCGGTGCTGCGGATGTTCAGGGCGAGATCCAGAGCCTGCATGGCGCGCGGCTGGAAGGGATTGCGACCGTTGCCACCATTGCGGGGGAGGGGAATGGCGCTGCTGTCGTCCCACGGGATCTTTGCGGGATCAAAGGTGGCATGCAGACGGCTTGAGGGAAGGGGCTGGATTTTGAGCATGGCAATATCCCCGGCAAGAGTCGAATCTGTGATGTTGCGCCGTCGCGCTCGCGTCAAAAGACGAAAGGATGCGAGCGGAAAAGGAACTTAGGGCGTGCCGACACTGATTTTGTAGCTATTTCAAATTGATATGGTAATATTAATTTGCATGCCCATTGAGGCATGCCTGCCGCATGCTCCCGCATCCCCCTGAAAAAGCGCGCTGGGGAAGGGATGGGGGGCAGGGGGAAGGGGAACCCCTCTCGCGCCAGCAGAGGGGTTCCCCTTCCCCCAGACAACTTACGATAGCGTCAACATGCCCTAGTCCGCGTGTTCCGTGTACAGACGGCGGAGAATTTCGTCGGCGCCCTGGGCGAGAATATCCCGCGCCATGCCCAGACCTGTAGCGCGCGCATCTTCGGCAGCGCCGTCCTGTTGCAGGCGGAGAAGACGGGAGCCGTCCACTTCGCCCACCAGACCTTCCAGATGGAAATGCGTGTCATCACGCATGATCGCATGGGCCGCGATGGGCACCTGGCAGCCGCCGTCCAGTCCGGCCAGAAAGCCGCGTTCGGCTTCTACACATATTCGGGTGGGGCGGTGTTCCATGCTGGCGAGCAGGGCGCATAGTTCCGTATCCGCGGCCCGGCATTCAATGCCGATGGCGCCCTGTCCCACCGCGGGGATGAAGCGTTCTTCCGGCAGATGGCTCATATAACGGGCCGAGAGTCCCAGACGCTTCATGCCTGCCGACGCCAGCACGATGGCGTCAAATTCGCCCTGCTGCAATTTGCGCAGGCGCGTTTCCACATTGCCGCGCAGGGGCAGAATGCGGAGATCGGGGCGGGCGTGCAGAAGCTGAGCCTGCCGGCGGAGACTGCACGTGCCGACGCGGGCCCCTTCGGGCAGCTCCTCAAAACTGGCGATGGTTTCGGAAACAAGGCAGTCGGTGCAGACTTCGCGTTCGGGCACGCAGGCCAGCGTCAGACCTTTGGGCAGCTCCATGGGAACATCCTTGACGCTGTGCACGGCGAGATCGGCGCGTCCGTCCAGAAGGGCCTCCTCGATTTCCTTGATGAAGAGCCCCTTGCCGCCAACCTTGGAAAGGGGCACGTCAAGAATGACGTCGCCCTTTGTTTTGATTTTCAGCAGCTCGACCGAGAGATCGGGCCGCAGGGCAAGCAGGCGGCTTTTGACGTGTTCCGCCTGCCAGAGGGCAAGCTGACTGCCGCGCGTGGCAATGACCAGCGACGTTTTCATGAATATTCCTTAAAGTGATGGTTTAATAGTGCGCTGCCGACAGACGTTTCCGACCGTTGAGCCGACAGGAGGGCAACGCCGCCACCCGGCCCAAAATGAGCGGAAAAACCGCGTTTTTTTCGCGAAACGACAGGCCGTATAGTTTGAAATGCGAAGCATTTCAAACTGAAAATGCTCTAGTGTCCGCAGGTGGCGCAGTTGCCGCCGGAGCAGCCAGCGCAGCCGCCACCGCTGCCGGACGAGGAAGGAACGGACATCTCGCCATCCTTGCCGCCGGCGGCAAAGGCGCAGCGAGACATCAGCTTATGGGTTGCGCTTGCGCCGCAATGGGGGCAGGGAGGGACGGCATCGCCGAAGACCAGTTCTTCAAAGTCCTTGTTGCAGGCGTCGCAGTGATATTCATAGATAGGCATGATCGCAGTTCCTTGGAAATCGTTGTCTAGGCTTCCGTTTCTACCAGAAGCGCGGACGTATTTTCAAAAAGATGGTATTCCACCAGACGGGCGACAGTATCGGTCAGGGCAAACAGCAGGGTCGCTACGGCAAAGGGCGGGGCATCGGGCAGATCTGTCAGACCGCACGGCAGGCAAATGTCGCGCATGCCCGCGCAGCGCGCCGCGCACAGCAGCGGCTCGACATCCTGTTCCGGGCCCTGATGCAGAAGCAGAAGAGCGTCGCCGTCCATGCCGAGACTTTCCAGACGGCGCGCAAGGCGGGGCATATCGCCATTAAGGCAGAGGACAGGAAGCGCGGGACGTTGCAGCGCATAGCCGTCGGCAATGGCTTCCGCCAGATGCCAGGCTGCGCGTCCGATGATCTCGCCGCCGCTGCCGCAGACAAAGACCGTGCCCTGCCGGGCCAGCACGCGGGCAAGGCAGAGCGCGGCAGCATGCAGCTGCGGCGACCGTTCCGCAAGCTGTGTCTCGCATATGTCGCGGCAGGCTGCCCGATGGCGCTCCATGATGGAAAGGGCGGTATTCGACATAGCTTTTTTCCAAACATCTCCTTGTATGCCAAAGCGTATCTCCTGACAAGCCGGGGAAACGGGCTTGCGGTTGCGGCGGGGATGTCGTAAGTATGGCGGTATGGAACAGAGCCAATCTCGCCATATACTGCTGGTATGCAAGGCCCATAATCGCCGGGCCGCCGTCCTTGGACGTGAAATGGCCGCCTGGCTGGAAGAGCGCGGGCATCGTGCTACCTGTCTGGAGGCGGGGGTGGACAGCCCGGCCTACGCGCTGCCGGACCTTGATTTTGCCGTGGTCCTTGGCGGAGACGGAACCATGCTCGGCGTGGCCCGGCGCGTGGCCCGGCGTCGTCTGCCCCTGCTGGGCATCAATTTCGGGCGCGTCGGTTATCTTGCGGATGTGCAGCCGGAGAACTGGCGTCAGGGGCTTGCGGAGTGCCTTGACGGTCGGGCGCCCATACGCGCGCATATGGCGCTGCACTGGGAGCTGCGCCGTAAGGGCGAGGTCATCAGCGAAGGCAGCGCCATCAATGACGTTGTGCTGAGCCGGGCGGCCATGGCGCGTCTGGTGAGCATGGATATTTGCGTGGACAAGCGGCACATGTGCACGCTGCGCAGCGACGGCGTGCTCATCTCCACGCCGCTGGGCTCGTCGGGTTACAGCGTTTCCGCCGGAGGGCCGTTGCTGCATCCTTCGCTGGAGGCGCTGGTTTTCACACCGATTTGTCCTTTCCTCAACACCATTCCGCCCATGGTCTTTCCCTGTGAGCGCCATTTCCGCATGAAGCTGCTGCCCGGCACGACCGAGAGTTATCTGACGGTAGACGGACAGGAAGGCGAAATGCTGGAAGTGGGCGATTTGCTGGATGTGACAGGCGATGTGGGCGCGGTTCGCTTTCTTGGAAACGGCACGCCCTTTTTCGAGCGCCTGCGCACGCGCGGCTTTGTTACGCCGGTCGGTACCGGGGGAAAGATGTAGGCTTCTCCGGGAGGCGTATGCGCGACGATATTCCTCAGGGCATGCCTGTGCGCGTGGCCGATATTCGCCACGGCATGGATGCCGTCTTTGATGCCTGGTTGTACGGTCTGCTGATCGACAACAACCTTGCCTACCGGATGAACCCGGATATTATTGCCAGCCCAGAACAGCTGGATTTTATTGTGCAGCGTCGGCAGAAAGAGCAGATTTACCTGCCCTGTTCTGACGCCACTTTTGCCATGCTCTGCGAAGGCGGCGCCGGACTGCGCGCCCAGCAGGGCCGCGTCTGGCGCGTGGTCATGCGGCTGGTGCGGGAGGTTGCGCCGTCGCGCGCGTTGCGGCAGCGACTGATCGCTTTTTGTCGCAATCGCTTCCGGCACTATCTGCGGCAGGACACCCTTCTGCCGACGCGCCTCATGAAGCGCATGACCAATCTGGTGCTGGCGCAGGGTGAGTGGGGCGACCTCTGGCGGGATCGTCGGCGCGCGGCCAATGCGCGACAGAATGCTCTGCTGGAATCCCCCGAAGTCAGACGACGTCTGGAAGCTATGCCCGAACGTCTGCCTGCGGATATGCCTTCTGCGCGTCGGGAAATGCGTCTGCGCGAGCTTGCGCGCCTGCTGTGTCTGTCCGCCTTTTCCCGCGCTATCAATGAGCAGGGGCTTCCGCCGGATGAAGAATTTTCGCGGGTGCTGGCGCAGGCCGAGGAGCGTCTCTGCGGCTTGCAGGATGTCATGCCGCTGGAAGCGGGAGAGCGGGTCGTCCTGCTGATCTGCGATGCCGACGGCGGCATTGTCTTTGACCTTGCGGCAACGCGCTGTCTGGTCAGCATGGGCTTCAAGGTTATTGTGGCCCTCAAGGAAGATTTCTATTTTTACGCGCCCACGCTGGACGATGTA
The DNA here is from genome assembly GCA_944327285.1 of uncultured Desulfovibrio sp. Taxonomy (GTDB): domain Bacteria; phylum Desulfobacterota; class Desulfovibrionia; order Desulfovibrionales; family Desulfovibrionaceae; genus Desulfovibrio. The sequence goes on from CALVHG010000003.1 coordinate 61,980, forward strand.
GAGGACGATCCCGTTTTGGCGCGCTGGAGCAAGAAGGCGCGCGTGGAGCGGAATCCGAGGTTGAGTAAAAATGATCTCGTGCGTCTGCTGCGTGAAAATGATGTGCTTTTTATCAGCGACGGCACGCGCGAGCGGCTGAACTTCTATCGCACGTCCATCACCTTTGCCAGAGCCTGGAAGGAAGCGGATCTGATTCTGAGCAAGGGCTGGCGTAATGCCGACATGCTGCTGGGCACAAGCCATGAGTTCACGCGGGATATTTTCTGCTTCTGGCATGACGAGGAGGGCTTTCAGGCCCGCTTCCGTCCTCGTGCCGCCGAGGCGCACAAGTTCAGCGCGCAGGATATTGCCGACCTGGCCGATGTGGTCATTACCCGCATGCGGCAGGCGCATGCCGAAGGCAAGACCGTCATGTTCTACAGCTGTATCATCGGCAGCATTCCCGGACAGACGGCAACGGCTGTCGCGCTGGTCAAGGCTTTCCTGGAGTCGTTGCGCGCATCCATGGACAACGTGTTTATCGTCAATCCGACCGAGTACTTCATTGAAGGTATGGACGGCGACGACCTCATGTTCATGTGGGAGCGCGTGCAGCGCAGCGGTTATATTGACATCTGGCGCTTCCAGACCGTAGACGACATAGAGCGCAGCTTCGCCCTGCTGGGGCGCAAGGTGCCGCCGGAATGGCTGGGCAAGGACGCCACCTATTCTACGGGATGCACCAAGGAAATGCGTATTGCGCAGGATGTGCAGCTCGCCAATCGCGAAATGCAGATCATCGGACCTGCCCCGTCGTTGTTCCGCCGCCGCAGCGAATATGGCGTCGGAAAGTATTTTGACGCTTCCATAGTCCGGCGCTAGGCCGGGTTTTCCCTGAAGGAAGTTGTCCGATTCCTGAGCAACTGGCGGCGCAGGTGGCGCTTTTTGCGCTTGTCCCCCGGAACCATGAAAGACGAAGGAATATATCCTGGCTGGATAGTTAGAGCGTTTTACCTTTGAAGAAGGATAAACGTGAGGCGGCGACAGCGCCGCCCCGGCCCAAAGTGCGCGGAAAAAACGTGTTTTTCCGCGAAACGACAGGCCGTATAGTTTGAAGCGCACACAGCGTTTCAAACTGAAAATGCTCTAGATATATTTTATTTGCATGGTTTGTACTCCGGGACCGGAGCGTTATTTCCGGCAGTTTTCTTAAAGCATCACTTGATGTTTTTGGTTTCTTAAAGGACTACTTGAATATTGGCAAAACGGAGTACGAGAGAATGCCCGCTTATGAAGCCGTTATCGGCCTGGAAGTGCATGTGCAGCTTTCCACCGCTTCCAAACTGTTCTGTTCCTGCCCGACAAGTTTCGGGCAACCGCCTAACAGCAATGTGTGCGAAGTCTGCGCGGGCATGCCCGGCGCCCTGCCGGTCGTCAATCGACAGGCCGTGCATTATGCCGCGCTGGTGGGCCTTGCCACCAACTGCGAAGTGCATCGCCGCTCCGTCTTTGCTCGCAAGAACTACTTCTATCCGGATCTTCCCGCCGGCTATCAGATTTCCCAGTTCGATCTGCCTATTTGCGAACACGGCCATCTTGATGTGACTGTGGACGGCAAGACCAAGCGCATTGGCATTACCCGTATCCACATGGAAAATGATGCGGGCAAAAACATTCATGCCCAGGGCGAAAACATCAGCTATGTGGACTTGAACCGCGCCGGAACGCCGCTGGTGGAAATTGTTTCTGAACCCGACATGCGCTCTTCGCAGGAAGCCGTGGCGTATCTGAAGGCGCTGTACGGCATTGTCACCTATCTGGGCGTCTGCGACGGCAATATGGAGGAAGGCAGCTTCCGCTGCGATGCCAACGTATCCATCCGCCCTGTGGGCTCAACGACCTTTGGCACGCGCACGGAGCTCAAGAATCTGAACTCCTTCCGTAATGTGCAGCGCGCTATCGAATACGAGATCGCCCGCCAGCAGGACGCGCTGGCCGATGGCGAGACCATCGTGCAGGAAACGCGCTTGTATGATGCCGTCAAGAACGTGACTGCTTCCATGCGCGGCAAGGAAGAGGCGCACGATTACCGCTATTTCCCGGACCCGGATCAGTTGCCTGTGGAGATCTCCGCCGAGGAGATGGAGCAATGGCGCGCCGAGCTGCCGGAGCTGCCGCAGCAGCGCATGGCCCGCTTCCTGGAGATGACGGGCCTGCCCGAAGCCGAGGCCGAGGTGCTGGTGCAGAGCCGTGCCCTGGCAGACTTCTTTGAAACCGCGGCTGCTGCTTCCGATGCCAAAAAGGCCGCCAACTTTATTCTTGGTCCGCTCATGCGGGAACTCAACGCCCGCGGCGGCGATTTCTCGCAATGCGCCATGACGGCCGAAGGTCTTGCCGAACTGGTGCGACTGGTGGACAAGGGCACTATCAGCGCCAAGATCGCCAACGACATTTTCCCCGATCTGTTCGCGAGCGGGGCCATGCCGGAAGCCTATGTCAAGGAGCGCGGTCTGGTGCAGATTTCGGACTCCTCCGCGCTTGAGGCTGCCGTGGAAAAGGTCATTGCCGACAATCCGGCGGAAGTGGAAGCCTTCAAGGGCGGCAAGACCAAGCTCATCAGTTTCTTTGTGGGGCAGGTCATGCGGGCAACCAAGGGCAAGGCCAATCCTGCTATGGTGAACGAACTGCTGCAGAAAAAATTGTCGTAAGAAAGAGGGGGAGAGGGGAAACCTTCTTTTCTCTCTCCCTGGCAGAATGGCAAAAGGTCCTTATCCGAAGAGTAATGGATCGGGGCCTTTTTTCTTTACTGTATCCGAAGCGTTTTTACCTTTGAAAAAAGCGGCGGACAGCCCGACGGGCAGAAGTGTTTGAGGGGGAAGAAACCCCTTTTTGCCACGAGCAGCGACCCAGCGGGCGGCCGCAGGCCGTGCCCGTCAGGCGACAGCCTTACGGGCATCGACAGCAGAGCAAAGGAATTTCTTCCCCCTCAAAAAACGCAGTGAGTTCTGATTCTAGCAGCCGATATCCCAGTCGAGGCCGAAGGTATCGTGGAGGATGCGCACGGCGAGTTCCACGTACTTTTCTTCGATCAGGATGGTAATCTTGATTTCCGACGTGCTGATCATCAGAATGTTGATGCCTTCCTGCGTGAGAGCGGAGAAGGCGCGGGCGGCCACGCCGGAGTGATTGCGCATGCCTACGCCGATGGCGGACACCTTGGCGACATTGAGGTCATGCACCACTTCCACATCGCCGAACTTGTCGGCAACCTTGTTCATGAGCTCAAGAGTTTTCTTGAGATCCTTGCGGGAGATGGTGAAGGTGATGTCGGTATGTCCGTCGAGGCTGGTGTTCTGGACGATCATGTCCACGAGCACGCCGCCCTCGGAAAGAGGACCGAATACGGCGGCTGCCGTGCCGGGCACGTCGGGCAGGTCATGGAGCGTGACGCGCGCTTGGTCCTTGTCATAGGCAATGCCGGAAACCAGAACAGCTTCCATGCTTGAATCCTCCTGAGTTACAAGCGTGCCGGGATCGTCGCTGAAGGTCGAGCGCACGCGGACGGGCACCTTGTATTTCTTGGCAAATTCCACCGAGCGGATGTGCAGAACCTTTGCGCCCATGCTGGCCATTTCGAGCATTTCTTCGTAGGCCACGCGATCCATCTTGCGGGCGGTGGAGCAGATGTTGGGATCGGTCGTATAGACGCCGTCCACGTCGGTATAAATTTCGCATTCCACGGAACCGAGGGCAGCGGCCAGAGCCACGGCGGAGGTATCGGAGCCGCCACGGCCAAGCGTGGTGATGCGACCGTCTTCCGTGCAGCCCTGGAAACCGGCTACGACAAGCACGTCGTATTCTTCCAGATAGCGGCGCAAGGCGGCGCTGTCTATGGAAAGAATGCGGGCGTTGCCGAAGTCGTCATCTGTCCTGATGGGGATTTGCCAGCCCAGCAGCGAACGGGCGCGGATGCCCGCATCCTTGAGCAGCATGCTGAAAAGACTGATGGAGACTTGTTCCCCGGTGGAGACGAGAGCGTCGCATTCGGCCTTGTCCGGTTCGGGCGACCATTCGGACGCAAGGGCCAGAAGGTGATTGGTTTCCCCCGCACGGGCGGAAAGGACAACCACGACCTTGTTGCCTTTGGACAAGCCGGCAAGCACCTTCTCGCGCACCTTTTTCATGCACTCAAGGTTGGCGACGGATGTGCCACCGAATTTTTGTACAAGAATGTTCATGCCTGTTTCCATTGCAATTGCAGGTTATGACGCTCCATCCCATGCAGCCGAGAGACGAGCAAGGGCGTCAGCGGCGGCAGGCCCCGTAGCGGATAGCGTCACAAGTCGTTTACTTTCGCACGTCTGCCAGCGGATGTCCAGAAAATCGTGAGGATGATCCGCTTCGGGCAATTGTTCCGCCCATTCCACAAGGACGAGGCTGCGTCCGTCCTCGATGGCCTCGCAGAGTTCGTCGGGAACGCCTCCCCCTCGATACAGATCGCAGTGCACCACCGGCGGGCGTGTCGGATAGTGGTTGCAGAGCGTGAAAGATGGGCTGGAGACTTCCGCAGTGGCCCCTCCGGGAAGCCGGGCCACCAGCGCCCGAACGAGGGTTGTCTTGCCGCTGCCAAGGTCGCCGCGCATGAGGAGAACACAGCAGGAGGCGGCGCGCATACTGTCGGCCAGCAACCCTCCCAGCCGTTCTGTAGTCTCTAGTGTCGTCAGAGTCAGATGAAGCATGCCATATCCTGATCGAAAGTGAGAAAGTCGTCTTCGCGCGGAGCTTCCCATGCTTGAGGGAGGGCTTCAGCCAGCTCCACAGCGCCGTTGCCGCGGCATGGAAAGTCCGTCGCGCAGGCCAGACCGGCTGCGGCGTGCAGCCGGAGCGCGGCTCCCAGCGTCGCCAGAGCGGACGCGCCGTTGTGTGCTGTACGGGCAAGCAGGGCCGCGGCGCAGCCTGCCAGCACATCGCCGGATCCGCCGACGGAAAGCTGCGGAATGTCGACAGGGCAGAGCAGTTGCGGGGACTGCCCCTGCGCCGCCAGCGACCCCGCTCCCTTAAGCACGACGGCGGCGGCGCTCATTTCTGTCAGGCGCGTGAGTGCCTGACGGCGCTGCGTTTGGATTTCATCCGTCGAGCAGCCCAGCAGAGCCGCGGCTTCTCCGGGGTGCGGCGTCAGAATATCCTGGGAGGTGAGACGTTGTAGAAGAGCAGGTTTTCGTGCCAGCAGAACAAGCGCATCCGCGTCGAGGACGGCAGGCGGACGTCTTTTTTCTTCAAGTATTTCTTTAAGAATGAGAAGAGCGTCGTCGCCGCGTCCCATACCGGGGCCTATGGCGAGCGCCTGGCAGCGGCAGATGAATGCGGCAGCTTCTTCTGTCCATGTCCCATGCCAGGGAGCGTCGGTATTCGTGGAAGGCAGAGCAAGCGTCATTATTTCTGCCCGTCCTCCCTTGACGGCCGGCGCGGAGGGCGCGGGAGTCAGAGCTGTCACCAGTCCCGCGCCGCTGCGCAGGGCAGCCAGCGCAGCCAGATGCGCGGCTCCGGACAGGCCTCCGGCCCCGCCAATGACGGCGACATGTCCGTAGCTGTTCTTGTAGCCTTGCGGAATGGGGACGGCAAAGCGCGCGGCCGCGGCGGCAGGCAGCAGGCGCAGGCTGCACGGGCCGTTTTCTCTAATGCTGCGAGGCATACCGATGTCGCAGACATGGAGCCGTCCTGTCCAGCTGCGGGCGCAGGGGAGCGCAAGGCCCGGTTTGGCAGCGGCAAAGGTCGCTGTGGCATGGGCTTGCACGGCAAGGGGGCAGGGCTGGCCGTTTGTCCCGTCGAGACCCGACGGAATGTCCAGAGCGAGGATGAAGCTGCGGTCATGCAGGAGATTCAGGGCCGCGACAAGATAGCGTAAATCCTCGCGCAGACTGCCGTGAAAGCCGGTGCCGAGCAGACCGTCAATGCAGATATCCGGACAACAGGCCGCTTCATCCGGCGCAAGGCTGCGACACAGGTGGGACAGAAGAGCCTCCGGTCGGGCGGCATCTTTGCGTCGGAGCGTCGAGGCCAGATTGACAAAAGGAACGCCGACGGCCCGCGCCATACGCACATGCTCGGCCGCAGCGCCCCGAAAGGCGGACAGGGGCTTTACATGGGCGACGACAGGCAGGGCGCGCGCATCATGCAGGTGACGCGCGAGCGCGGCGGCGTCGCCGCCGTTATTGCCGCCGCCCATGAATAGCCAGACGCGCTTGCCTTCAAGACGCGGTTCATGAGCGCGAAGGACGCCGAGCGCGGCCCGCGCCGCATTTTCCATAAGCATGGCGCCGGGCAGGCCCAGCGCGAAGGCCTGCGCATCCCATGCGGCCATTTCCTGCGGCAGGGGCAGGGGAGGGCAGGAGCGCAAAAAGTCTTCCATTATGCGGACTCCAGGATAACCACGGCAGCGGCAACATGGCGGTCGTGGGTAATGGTGACGTGCTGCTGTTCTACTTCAAGCCGGAGGGCAAGGGCGGCTGTTGGACCGTGGAAGTGCAACAGAGGTTTGCCGGCGGCGCTCGGCAGAATTTCGATATGCTGCAGGCCGATGCCGCCGCTGAAACCGGAGCCCAGCGCCTTGACCGCGGCTTCCTTGGCAGCGAAGCGTCCGGCAAGGAAGGGGACGGGGGCTGAAGGGACATGCGCCTGTTCGTTGGGCGTCAGCAGTTTTTTGAGGAAAACATCGCCGTATTTTTCATACATACGCGCAATGCGCGGCAGTTCTGTCACATCGAGGCCCAGGCCGATAATCATGAGTTGTCTCCGTCAGAAGGTGGTTCGGCAGCGGGCGCCGAAAAGGACGGCTTGCGTCGCAGGTGGAAAGCGGCTAAACTGCCTCGAACAAATTCTGTCCTGTGCCTGCCCGTGCGTCAAGTCGGGGAGTCCCGAAGATGCAGAAAGAGCGCGTATCTGTTTCAGGCGCTCCTGAAAGACGAGGTCCTGCTGGCGCATTGCCCGCCGGCACAGGCCGCACACACGAAATCCAGCTACAGGCAAGAGAGGATTCTTCTCTATGAAGCTTTGCATTATCGGCACCGGGTATGTCGGCCTTGTGAGCGCGGCATGCTTTGCGGAAATGGGTAACAGCGTGACCTGCGTGGACGTGAATCCCGATGTCGTGAAGAAATTGAATGCGGGATCCGTGCATATCTTTGAGCCCGGACTGGCTCCCATGGTGCAGCGCAGCCGTGCGGACGGTCGCCTGACCTTTACCACGGAACTGGCCGACGGACTGAAGGAGGCGGATTGCGCGTTCATTTGCGTGGGGACGCCTCCCGGAGAAGACGGCTCCTGCGACTTGCATTATGTTGAGCAGGTAGCCTGTCAGATCGGCCGTCTTATGGAAAAGGAGCTGATTGTGGTTGACAAGTCCACTGTGCCCGTGGGCACGGCGGATCGCGTGACTGCCATCATCCGGGAAGAGCTGCGCGCCCGGAACAAGGATATTCCTTTTGAAGTGGTGTCTAATCCGGAGTTCCTGAAGGAAGGCGACGCTATTTCCGACTTTATGAAGCCCGATCGCGTCGTTATCGGCACTGCTTCCGAAAAGGCCGCGGGGGTGATGCGCGAGCTGTACGCGCCCTTTGCGCGTACCCGTGACAAGCTGATTGTCATGGGCGTGCGCAGCGCGGAAATGACCAAGTATGCGGCAAACTGCATGCTGGCCACCAAGATTTCCTTTATCAATGAAATTGCCACGATCTGTGAGCGCGTGGGCGCAGATGTGCGCGATGTGCGCACCGGTATCGGTTCGGATTCCCGCATCGGCTATCAGTTCATTTATCCTGGCGTGGGTTATGGCGGTTCCTGCTTCCCCAAGGACGTCAAGGCCTTGATTCACACTGCCGAAACGTCCGGCGTGGAGCCCATGCTGCTGAACGCCGTGGAAGCCGTCAATGCCCGCCAGAAGCGGCATATGGCCGAACGCATTCAGGAATACTTTGCGCCGCAGGGCGGCGTGAAGGGCAAGACGCTTGCCATCTGGGGCCTGGCATTCAAGGCCAATACCGACGACATGCGCGAAGCCGCCGCTATCAGCATTATTTCCGCGCTGACGGCAGAGGGGATGAAGATCCGCGCCTTTGACCCCATTGCCGCCGACAATGCCCGCCATATCTTTAAGGACAATCCGCTGGTGGAAATTGTGGATGATCAGTATGCCGTCTGCGACGGTTCGCAGGCCCTGCTGGTCGTGACTGAGTGGAATCAGTTCCGCAACCCTGATTTTGAACGTATCAAGGGGCTGCTGACAGCTCCCATTTTGTTTGACGGGCGTAATCTCTATTCGCCCGCCGTTATGGCGGAACGGGGCTTTGCTTATTTCTGCATCGGGCGCAAGAGCTCCATGTAAGCGCTTCGTTTCTTGGATTCTGTCAAGGGAAAGGAGGGTTTCTCCTTTCCCTTTTTTATATACGCCAGCAGAGAGCAGGGGAGCTGTCCGATTGTGGCAGACGCCTTTCTGCGTGCGGCTAAAGCGTTTCAACTTTGAAAAAGGTGAAACGCGAGGCGGCGGTACAGCGTCACCCGGCCCAAAGTGAGCGGAAAAAATGCGTTTTTTCCGCGAAACGACAGGCCGTATGGTTTGAAATGCGCAGCGTTTCAAACTGAAAATGCTCTAGAGTCAATTGTTTTTGCAACGCTGTAATATCATTAATTTTTTATTTTGTTTTGACAGGTAAAAATATATCTCATAATCAAGATTATGACAACTTTATATCTAAACACTGCCAAACAAATACACACAAAATAACCGCGACCGGTAACATCACATCCTCGAATCTGTATGGAAAGCAGGGGAGCGGGAGAAATGGGAACGAAGGAGAACCTTTTCGAGCCTCCTCCCAGAGAAGTAAAAGCTGTTATGCTGTTCAGCCGTCAAGAATAAAAATAGCATCAGGAGCGGGCCTTATCCATATAGCCGGAATCTGTGGCGATTCCGTTTCCGTCTGCTTTAAAGCGTTTCACCTTTGAAAAAGATGCAACACGAGGCGGCAGCACAGCGCCGCCCGGTCAAAATTGAGCGAAAAAACAACGCTTTTTCTGCGAAACGGCAGGCCGTATAGTTTGAAAGGCAGCGCGTTTCAAACTGAAAATGCTCTAAAGTAACCAGACAGAGAAATAAACTAGATTATTTCCTGTTGCGAAAGATGTCGTCCCTTCCACCCCTCAGAAACGCTATGAATATCGCGCCTAAAGAAGACCAAAAGCCATGAGCCATCCGCCAGCGGCGAGGCAGGCGGCAAGAACTCCGGCCGCTGGGCTGGGCAGGCAGGGGAGATGGCGTTTGGTGCGAAAGCGTTCCCACGCTCCCAGCGTAAAACCGGCCAGAAGGCCGCCCACATGCCCGGCATAGTCCACATGCGCGCCTTCCGTTCCCAGCAGCGCCAGCAGCCCCCCGCCAGCAAGAAGCGGAACGGCCATACTCCCGCGCCAGGGGCGGGCAATGCCGCAGAGCAGACCGAGAACGGAGAAAAAAGCGGTGGAAAATCCGACGGCCACATATGGCGGCGTGCGAAAGAACATGGCCAGCGCATTGCCGAGCGTTCCGCCAAGCAGGGTCAGCAGCCAAAGGCGGCCCGTCCCCATATTGCGCGCGGCTACAGCCAGAGCAACAGCTGATAGCATGACATTGCTGTACAGATGCGCCGCGTCGGCATGGAGAAAAAGCGCCGTCAGACAGCGGTACCCCTCGTGATAGATATAGAGACGGGCGCTGTCCAGACTTCCCAGCTGATTCCAGAGAGAAGGGGAGGGCAGGGCAGGGACGGCTGGCAACAGTCCTGAACGCCAGGCATGGACGGCAAGCAGGGGCAGCACAGCCAGCGCGGCCCATTGCCATCCCTTATGAACCGGGAGCTGTGCTGCCGGCTGGCGACTGGCGGCGGTACGCGCGGCTTCTTCCTGCTTGTAAAGACGCAATTCAGCGCGCGCGACGTCACGCAGCAGGGCCGGAATAAAGCAGTGGGTTTTGCCGCCTGCTTTCCAGAGACTGAAGGGCAGATGACGGGCGGAAAGTAGAAGAATCCATTCTTCTTGTTCCCGGTAGGAAGCAAATCCCTGCGGTGCGGAGAGGCGCACCCAGAAAGGAGAAAGGAAATTGGGGCGTCGCCGCAGACGATAGCGGCGAGTTCGGGAGGGAGTACCGCGACAGAGGGGGCGGCGCGAAGCAGGTTGCTGCATGAGATAAAAAAAGCCCCGGCCGTAAAGGCGGCGGGGCTGTTGGCTGATCCCTGAGAAGTCGTTAGCCGTTGGTACGGGCCACGGGCTTGCGAACCACACCGGAACGCAGGCAACGGGTGCAGACATCCAGCGTGCGGACGGTGCCGTTGGCGTCCTGATGACGCACGCGCTGCAGGTTGGGGTTGAAGCGACGCTTGGTCTTAATGTTGGAATGGCTCACAAGGTTGCCGACTTGGGGCTTTTTACCGCAAAAGGCGCATTCTTTGCTCATGCTGTCCTCCGTTCAAATATCTCTCTATCTAGTAATTCTGCGGCAAAGCCGTTTCCGGCGCCGAGGAATATGCAAAATTATTGCACCGAAAATTTCTAGACGAAGTTTCTAGAAATAGCAAGTTTTTTTTTACGATATAACCCAAATTTCTGTCTTATCGGGCTGAAAATAAAAAGGGGGGATTCGCATCCCCCCGTTACAGACTGTGAGACTGGTTATTCCGGACGCTGGGGCTTGCCTTCGATATTGGCGGCCTTGGATGTTGCCATCACATAGATTTCATGGGGATCAAGAATCAGGATAACGGAACCGTCGCCCATGATGGTTGCCCCGGAAATCCCCTTGAGATCGCCAAGGTAGGCCCCAAGAGGCTTGATAACGATTTCCTGGCGTTCCAGCAGACGATCCACAACCAGGCCCAGACGACGATCATTGTCATGGATAACAACGACAGACAGGACTTCCGGCAGAGGATCAGTACCCGGAAGTTCAAGCATTTCGGAAAGTTCCACGATGCCAAGCACTTCGCCGCGCAGCGTTACCGCCTTGCGTCCCTTGACGTCCGTAAGGCGTTCCGCTTCGATCTTCGTCGTTTCGGATACGGCGTCAAGAGGTATGGCGTAGGTCTGCCCGGAGACATTGACCATCAGGGCATCGATGATGGCCAGCGTCAGCGGCAGGCTCAGGGTAAAGCGTGTGCCCTTGCCGACTTCGGTATAGGTATTGACGCTGCCCTTGAGATTTTTGATGTTGGTACGCACCACGTCCATACCGACACCGCGACCGGAGATATCCGTAATCTTTTCGGCCGAGGAGAATCCGGGATGGAAGATCAGCTCCACGGCCTCGCGGTCGTCGAGTTGCGCGGCTTCTTCGCTGCTCATAATCCCCTTGCTGACAGCCACTTCCCGCATCTTGTCGGGGTCAATGCCCTTGCCGTCATCCTCGATTTCAATGGCAACAGAGTTGCCCTTGTGGAAGGCGCGCAAGGTAACCTTGCCCTTGGGTGGCTTGCCCGCGGCGAGACGCACGGCTTCAGGTTCGATACCGTGGTCCACGGAGTTACGGATCAGGTGCACCAGCGGGTCGCCGATGGCTTCCACAACGCTCTTGTCAAGTTCCGTTTCTTCCCCTTCCATGATGAGGTCCACTTCCTTGCCGCTTTTGCGGGAAAGGTCGCGTACCAGTCGGGGGAAGCGGGAAAAGACCGACGACACGGGCACCATGCGCACTTTCATGATGGTGTCCTGCAGATCGTCGGAAATGCGGGCCATGGCATAGGTGGTTTCGGAAAGGCTCTGCGCCACCTGTGAAATATCTACGTCGTCGCCGCTGTCTTCCAGGGAGCGCGCAATCAGCGAGTAGCGGTTCCGGTTGATGATGAGCTCGCCGATCAGGTTCATGAGGTGATCGAGACGTTCATGGTCAACGCGGATGGAAGAACTCTTCTGCTGATGCTCGGCAGGGCTGGGAGCCGCGGCCGGCTTGGCTGCCTGACGCGCGGGAGCCGCCGGTTTGGGGGCAGGAGCCGCCGCAGGCTTGGGAGCCGGTGCGGGCGCGGCCGGAGCTGGAGCCGGTTTGGGAGCGGCAGGAGCTGCCGCAGGCTTGGGAGTCGGCGCGGGGGCGGCAGCAGCAGGAGCCGGAGTTGCCGGCGCCGCCGGTGCGGGAGCTGGGGCAGGCTTTGGCGCTTCTGCGGGCTTCGGCTGTGGCGCGGGAGCGGCTTCTGCGCTGGCGGCCGCCGGAGCGGCTTCACCTTCTCCGGAACTGTCCGCCGAGGCGCGCAGATGTTCGACGGCCGTCTTGAACATGTCCTCAATAATGGACACTTCCTGCCGCAGCAAATCCACCATCAGGCCGAAATCAATACTGTCGTTTCGTCCCTGGTTAACAATGCCCGCTGTGCGTTCCGCATAAATTTTGAGATCGTTTTCTCCGACAAAGTTGCAGGCATTCTTGATGGCCGTAAGACAGCGGAAGAGAGCGTCGATGGATTCCTTGTGGCTGCCGTCGGATTCCAGCGTTTTCAGAGCCGCATGGATAATTTCGATCTGCTGCTGTACCGTGAGGCGGAACGTTTCAACGTCGTCAGATTCCGCGCCTACCGGAATGATGGTCGGGGCTGCGACCGCAGGACTTTCCGTTGCGGCTTCTTCAGCGGGAGCCGGCGCATTGCTGCCGCGGCCAAGTTCCTTGGGCAGCGCAAACGGTTCGCCGTTGATGGCGTGCTGCAACTGTTCCACAAGGATACCGGCATCTATGGGCGTCACCTGACCCGTGCTGACGTCAATGCGCTGCACCAGTCCTTCCATGACATCGACGACCAGAAGCAGCAGGTCGATAAGATCATGAGAAGGCGTGATTTTTTCCTGACGGATATTGTTAAGCAGGGTTTCCGCTTCATGCGTCAGGGCATTGAGATCGTTGTAGCCGATAATGCCGCTATTCCCTTTCATGTTATGGAAATAGCGGAACAGGTCATTGACAAGAGCGTCCTGTTCGCTCTTGGGCTTTTCTTCCAGTTCCAGCAGGCCCGTATTGAGGCTGGCGATGATATCGCAGGACTCGTCGATGAAGTCTTTCAGATGTCCCTCGCCAAAGGCTGTCAGCGCATAGGTCGGCAGAACGGGGAGGGAGGCGATCCATTCCTTGCTGGTCATGGGCGCGGCGCCGTTCTCCGAAGCGGCCGGAGCCACAACGGCGGGCGCGATCTGCACCGGAGCTTCGGGAGCGGGCTCTGCGGCTGCGGGCTGCTCCTCGACAACGGGAGCAGGCTCTTCCGCCGGCGCAGCTTCTGCGGGAGTTTCTTCCGCTGCCGGAGCCGGGGCCGGTTCCGCCGGAGCCTCAGTCTTTTCCCCGGCCATAATAGCGTCGATCTGATCGATGATGTGGTCGGTCTCCACGTCCCCTTCGGTATTGGAGTCTTCAAGATTCTCGATCATCTGGCGCAGGGCGTCAGTGGACTCAAGAATGACGTCCATAATGTCGGGGGTGACAACCATCGCGCCCTTGCGCAGTTCGTCAAGGATATTTTCCGCCTTGTGCGCAAGTCTGTTGATGCGATTAAGACCAAGGAAGCCCGACGCGCCTTTCAGGGAGTGCATGGGGCGGAAAATGTCATTCAGCAACGCGAGGTTGTCCGGAGTTTTTTCCAGCTCCAGGAGATTGGGCTCGATGGTTTCGAGATGCTCCTTAGCTTCGGCAATAAAATCTGCAAAAAGTTCCGGATCAAAAAAATCTTGGCTCATACCATACCTTCGCTTTACTCAAAATCACCCCGCCGGGCTAGAAAATCTTATCGGTTAGCCCAGAAGCATCTTTATATTCCGCACCATCTTTTCCGGTTGGGCGGGCTTGACCATATAGAGGTTGGCCCCGATGTTGAGACCCGTCTGAATATCCTTTTCCTGTCCTTCCGTGGAAAGGACAATAATGGGGATATCCTTGTAGGCATCCTGCATGCGAATATTTTTGATGAACGTAAAACCGTCCATGCGCGGCATGTTGACGTCCGAGACGATGAGATCGACGGGGTCAAGATTGTACAGCTTTTCCATGGCGTCGAGGCCGTCCTCTGCCGTGCTGACCTTGAAGCCTTCCGCCTTCAGCACGAAAGCGACAAGGTTGCGAATGGTTTTGGAGTCGTCAACGACCAAGATATGCTTGCCCATGATGAACCTGCCTGTAGGAAATCTAGATAGTCTTTAGTTTCAATTCGCCCTGTTGGCAAGAGTTTTCCGCGGCCTCTGGCGGCACTAGCCCAGCTTGCGATAGACGATGGTTCCCGTATGGTGTTCTGGCTTGAACGCGCGGGAGATATTATGCAGGGATTCGGAGTGTCCGATCAGCAGCATGCCGTTGGGTTCCAGATTGTCGTAGAAGGCACCAATAACCTTTCGTTTCATCTCATCGTCAAAATAGATGATAACGTTACGGCAAAAAACAATCTGGGATTTTTCCACGCGCCGCAGCTGATCCCTGTCGCTCAGGTTAATTTGGCCAAAAGAGACCAGGCGTTTCAGGGGTTGATTGATTTTGTAGGTTGTCCCTTCCTTGGTGAAGTAGTTTCGGATAATTTCCGGCGGCGTCGTGCGCAGAGCATACTCGTTGTAGACGCCGCGCCGCGCCGCGGTCAGCACCGCTTCGGAAAGGTCATTGGCCGTAATCTTGATATCCCAGGAGGCAATTTCGCTTTTCAGCACTTCATGCAGGATGATTGCCAGGGTGTAGGGTTCTTCTCCAGTGCTGCAGCCGGCGGACCAGATGCGGATACGCTTTTTCCCGCTCTGACGGCAGGCGGCGATGACTTCGCCGAGCACGTATTCCTGAAAGACCTTGAGCTGGGGAGGGTTACGGAAAAAGCTCGTTTCATTGGTCGTGACCACTTCAAAGAGCTTGTTCAGTTCCTCGCGGCGGCTGGCATCGAAGCGCAGGAAATTGTAGTACTCTGAATAGGACTTGAGGTTCAAATCCTTGATGCGGTTCGAAAGTCGGTTTTCCACAAGATACTTGCGATTTTCCGCAATGAAGATGCCGCATTGCTGATAAATAAAATCGCGAAGTTGGAGAAATTCTTCATCCGTTATCTGCAAGTCCTTGCGAAATGGCGTTGTTGTTGCGGCAGCAGGCGCCGTCGTCTTGGGACGAAAGCTCGACAGCGCGCTTCCTCCGGTTCCCGCCGCGCCCCCTCCCGATGCAGGGCGGAAGAGCGAACCAAACGATGTCGGTTTGTTGCCGTCGATGGCGCTGTTGGTTGAGCGAAAAGGAGAGGAGGGCGCTTCGCCGCTGTTGTCTTTTTTCAGGAGCGCTGCCGGGCGGAACGTGGGCTGTTGTCCGAGGCGCGACGACAAGGGAGAGCTCGTTGCTGTCGCGGGCTTTTGCGTGCCGAAAGCTGTCGTCTGACCGGCTGTTTTCCCGAAAGGCGAACTTCCTGTCGTGGTTCCGCCGATGCCTGTTGCAGGGCTGGTCGCCTTGCCGAAGGGGCTTGTGCCTGTGCCGAACGCGCTTGTCGCCGGTTTGGAAAAGGGCGAAGTCGGAGTGGGCGCGGCGCCTGGCGTCTTGCTGAAAGAAGAGGGCGTTGTTGGCTTCGAGCCAAAAGGAGAGTTTGGCGCGGGGGACGTCGCCGTTTTCCCGATAGGGGATGTCGGCGTCGACAATGCCGAAAGAGCGGGTTTGGAAAAGGGGTTGCCAAGCGCGCCTGATGTCGCTGTTGTCTGCTGGAGTGGGGTTGTGCCGGCAGGCTTGAGCGTCGGTGTCGCAAAGCGGGAAGAGAACGAACTTTCCCCTGACTTGTTGCCGAAAGGCGATGACGGTGTTGTGCCGGAAAGCCCTGTTTCGCGAGATGTCGGACTAGTAGAGTCGCCTTGCTTTGGCGGAAAGAGCGAGCTGTTGGAAGAGGAGCTCATGACGCCTACTCCTGCTCGGCCTGAATGGTGGCAACGGCTTCGGCTGCGGCATGCTGAATTTCCGGATCTTCATGATCCATCATTTCCAGCAGGACGCTGAACGCGACGTTCCCGCCGATTTTTCCGAGAACTTCAATGATTTTAAAGGTCAGCATCGGACTGGCGTTTTCCAGCATGCCGGCGAGAGTCGGCACGGCCTCGGCCACTCGGTTGGCGCCGAGCGCTTCGACGGCGCGAATACGCACCCAGTCGTTTTCATCATGAAGAGCCGTAAGCAGACGGGGTACGACAGTCGGCGTGCCGATCTGACCAAGCAGGTTGACCAGGGCCACGCGGACATTTTTGTTCTCGTCATACATGCGCGGCAGCAGCCGGGGCAGATAGCGTTCCGCTTCCACACCCAGATTGAGGAAGGCTTCCACGGCCATCTGGCGGACGTTGGCGCTTTGATCTTCGAGAGCTTCCGTCAGTTCCGGCAGGTTTTCTTCCACGCTGTAGCGGCCTAGGGCATAGACGGCCATGAGGCGCTGCATATCGTCGTCATTGTGGAAGCGCTCTTTAAAGCGGGCATTCAGACGCGGGCTGTGCAGATTTATGCAGGCTTCCAGAGCCATTTCCTTGACATCGACAAGGTGATGATCCAGCTGACTGAAGACCACATCCTCCGCTTCCGGGCTGCCGTGCTGATTGCCGAAGAAGATAATGGCGCTTTTCAGCATTTCGGAATCTTCGCAGCGCGCGATGACATCCAGGAAGAACTGGGCGTCATCCAGAGAGCCCAGCTGCGCGACTTCTGAAACAGCAGCGCGCTGAAGTTCCTCGCCCAGTTCCCAGAAAATGGACTTGATTTCTTCCACAGGGCGGTGATCGTCCATGAGCTGGCAGGCTTCCATGGCAATCATGATCTGCTGTTCGTCATGGCTGCGCAGCGCATTTCGGATAACATCATTATAGCCGATGGAGGCGAGGGTACGAATAACAGCCTCATAGAGTTCGGCGTTCTGTTCTGGGTCAAGGCGAGTGGCCAGCATCATGACGGCCTTGGTCGCCTCCTCATGTTCCATGAAGCTGACGCCCTGCAGGGCGGCCATCAGAATATCTTCATCATTGTCGGTCAGCGCATCAAGCAGGTAAACGCGCAGGCGTTCCTGCATCTTGGGCGCCAGCAGCGATAGCGATTGCCCCCCAAGAATCTGGACAATGGCTTTGACCGTCTTGTGACGCAGGGCCACGCTGACATTTTCCAGGGATTTGAAGAGCAGGGGAATGGTCTTGATGTCTCCCATGCTGCCGAGAGCGTCAATGATGGCCGAACAGACCAGCGGCGAGGCCGTGGGAAGCGCCTGCACCAGAGCTGCGACCGTGCGATCATCATTGATTTTCGTCAGGGCCTCGACGACGGCAAACTGCACCCACTCCTCGTCGTTCATGGCTTTGCGCAAGCTTTCTACCGTTTCCGGATAGCCGAGATTGCCGAGACTGACAGCGGCCTGATAGCGCACATTGACTTCCGGATCTTTCAGCAACGCCTCGCACAGCAGCTGCCCAGCCTCGCGAGAGCTGCTGTGTCCCAGAATGTCGGAGATGAAAATGCGGATATCCGGATCGGGATCGTGCAGGCTGGTGCGCATGGCCTCCATATTATCGTTGCCGATTTCACGGAGGATATCCATAGCCACATTACGGATGGAGGCGTCGTCGCTGCGCAGCAGGGGCAGAACCGCGTCAACGCTTTTGGGGCCGCGAATACGCCTCAGGGCGTACTCCGCGCCTTCCTGCACGCCGAGATTTTCATTGGAAAGCTGTTGGCTCAGGACAGGGATGGCTTCTTCGATGGTCATATCGCCTGCGGCAAAGGCTGCGCTGCGAATCCTCTCATTGTCGGAAGAGTGCAGATCTTCGAGAATCTGATGCGCGTTGTAGCGAGTGTTTTGCATGTTTTTTCAGCTCCGCTTGTTATCCTTTCACTGCGGCGATAATTTGCTCGGCGATATCGTCGGCGTCTACCACCTGATCCGCCAATCCGGCATCTACGACAGCCTTGGGCATACCGTAGACAACACAGGTTGCTTCGCTCTGGGCAATAAGCCAACCGCCCTTTTCCTTGAGCACGCGAGCGCCGTCGACGCCGTCCGAGCCCATCCCTGTCAGCATGACGCCCAGAACGCGACGCCCCATGCACTTGCCCGCGGTTTCCATAAGCAAATTGACCGTGGGTTTGTACAAGGCGCTTTTCGGTTCGTCCGTCACCAGCACTTCCGCGAGAGGCCCTCGCATTTGCACGCCAATATGTCTGCCGCCTGGGCAGATGTAGGCATGGCCGTTAACCAGCTTGTCTCCGTTGGCTGCTTCGGTGACCGAAAGAGCGCAGACGCCGTCCAGCCTTTTGGCAAAGGGACCGGTAAAGCTGGCCGGCATATGCTGCGCTACAAGAATGCAGGCTGGCAAATTTGCCGGAAGCGCCGACAGGATTTTCTGAACCACCGGCGGGCCTCCTGTAGAGACGCCTATAACGACAATATCTCGCGGCCCGCGGCATCTTGCCGTGCTGGTGCGCGTCGTCGTCGGCATGCCTTGCCCCGAAGAAAAACTTCCACCATGAAGAGCGCCTGTTCCCGCGGGGCGGGAGATGCCGCCTCCGGAACGGGGGGAAGAAGGAGACGCGGGGGAAGAAAAATGCGAGGTGTGGGGAGCCGTTGAAGCCGGAGAAGTTGACGGCAGGGGAGAGGGCTTCCTGGTTTGCCGCTGCGAGGAATATTTCAGCCGAATGAATGCCTTGCGGCGGGCAAGGAGTTTGACCTTGCGGCGTATTTCGTCGCCGAATGCCTCCTTGTCATTGGCCATGGTCTTAGGGATGAAGTCCATGGCCCCGGCCTCCATAGCCTTGAGTGTCGCTTCTGCGCCGAATTCCGTCAATGAGCTGATCATAATGACGGGCAGCGGGCTAGTGCTCATCAGCTGCTTGAGCGTTTCAAGGCCATCCATACGCGGCATTTCCAGATCCAGCGTGATGACGTCGGGCTGAAGCTGCTTGACCTTTTCCAGGCAGTCTACGCCATCGCGGGCAGTGCCGACGACCTCAATACCTGCGTCCTGGGTCAGGTATGAGGAAATGGCGTTACGCATGAACGCTGAATCATCCACAACGAGAACGCGGATCACGACCTTGCTCCTCTCGAATAGACCTTGCGAATAATGCTGACAAATACTAACGGTATCACGGCGTTTTTACAAATAGAAAAAATAGAAAAAAAAAGCTTGCCAAAGCCGAGAGAATTCCGTAGAGTGCTTTTTGTCAACGGGATGTGGCTCAGTTTGGCTAGAGCGCAGCGTTCGGGACGCTGAGGCCGCGCGTTCAAATCGCGCCATCCCGACCAGGAAAATCAAGGAGTTATGCTTCGGCATGACTCCTTTTTTTATCTGTCGTGGAAGTTGTGCTCGCCGTAGGAGAACTCCAGGTCCCTAAATTTTTCCTCGACTGAAGGTATGAAGAGGGGAGGGCTTCGTGCTCTTTCCACGACAGTTGCCGACGCTTTTCTCTCCCTCTGTCCAGTTCCTTTGGTCAGCACTGTCCCAACATAGACCTCCTTGAGACCACGCGCATGGCGTATCTTATGAGATCGCAGGTATATCCCGAATTGGCTTCCCAGTGCTTCCGTAGAGCAGATACTCCGGGGATCTCTCTATTGTCCCCATAATGGTAATTATGTAAACTTTTTATAGCCATCTTGACCTGAAGCCCTTTTATTTTCATTTTCTCCTGAAGCCCCAAGGAGTTTTTTCATGCCGAACTTGAAACGACCGCCCCATGCCAGGCGCGTTCGCAGCATCTCAAA
Source organism: uncultured Desulfovibrio sp. (assembly GCA_944327285.1). GTDB lineage: Bacteria > Desulfobacterota > Desulfovibrionia > Desulfovibrionales > Desulfovibrionaceae > Desulfovibrio. The sequence goes on from CALVHG010000003.1 coordinate 81,677, forward strand.
AAGCGCCGTCGAAAAGGAACCGTCCGCCACTATGGGCCAGCGTCTCAATAAGGCCATTGCCGCGGCGGGTTTCTGTTCCCGGCGCAAGGCCGACGAGCTTATTTTTGCCGGGCATGTTGTGGTTAATGGACAGGAAGAAAGAAATCCTGCCCGCCAGGTACAGCCCGAAGATCAAATTTGTGTCGACGGGCATTGTCTGGAGCGGAAACAGCCCTTTTTGTATTACCTGTTCCACAAACCTGTGCAGGTTGTCTGTACGCTGCATGACCCGCAGGGGCGGGCCACGGTTCTTTCGCTCCTGCCGGATGAAGCGCGGAAAGCGCGGGTGTATCCTGTTGGCAGACTTGATTATTTTTCCGAGGGTGCGCTTCTTCTAACAAACGACGGCCAGTGGGCCAACCGGCTCATGCATCCGCGGCATCACGTCCCTAAGGAATATGAGGTGATTGTGCGGGGGCAGGTAACGGCCTCGTTTCTGGAACAGGTCCGCCGGGGCATGCGTCTTTCAGACGGTACTCCCCTACTCCCTGCGGAAATCGAAGCCCGCCCCTTGCGGGAGGGTGACAGAAGCCTGCTGCGCATTGTGCTGCATCAGGGCATCAATCGTCAGATCAGACGCATGTGCGCTGACGGCGGATTGACCATCTTACGCCTGCGGCGTGTACGCATCGGGCATCTGGCTCTGGGGACGCTGCCCAGCGGAAAACTGCGTCCCCTGACGGAACAGGAAATAGCTCGGTTCGCATAGAGATTTTTTCTTGAGGGGAGGGAACTCCCCTCTTTTTCTTTTCCGATTTTGTTTTTCCCATATGAAACGAATTTTTTGCTCCTCAAATCGTCCATTTTAAGCCTTTAAAAAGAATGTCCGCGAGTGTTTTCCTTTGTGAGAAGGCTTTTTGCGTCTTGGAGCATTTTGAGGCGATTTTTGAGGATAGAAAGATTTTTTCTGTTATTTTTAAAATTTTGCTTTAAATAAAAATGAACTGCGCTCCCCTACTCCCTGCGGAAATCGAAGCCCGCCCCTTGCGGGAGGGTGACAGAAGCCTGCTGCGCATTGTGCTGCATCAGGGCATCAATCGTCAGATCAGACGCATGTGCGCTGACGGCGGTCTGACCATCCTGCGTCTGCGACGTGTACGCATCGGGCATCTAGCTCTGGGAACGTTGCCCAGCGGAAAACTGCGTCCCCTGACGGAGTAGGACATTGCCCGGTTCGCATAAAAAATTTTTGTCTTGAGGGGGAAAGAAATTCCCCTTTTTTTCTTCGTCGATCTTATTCTTCCTATGTGAGGTGAAATTTTTCACTCCTCGAATCGTCCATTTTAAGCCTTTAAAAAGATCGTCCGCGAGTGTTTTTTCCTTTGTGAGACGGCTTTTTGCGTCTTGGAGCATTTTGAGGCGATTTTGAAAGATGGAAAGATTTTTTTGCTATTTTTTTTAAGGTATAGCTTTAAAAAATAGTAGAAAAATTAACTCGCCGCCAAGGGATAGTTCGAGCTCCCCGCTATGCTCTTCCCCTTTTTACTACGTGCTTCAATGCGATGATGACACTTCCCCGCTTTAACAAAAACAAAGCTGTTTTATATTTGGATAGTCTCTTTCATCCTTGTCTTTCTTGGAAAAAAGACAATAAAAAGCGGCGTGCTCCATAGTGGGAGTACGCCGCATGTGTTTATCGAGTGTGCGCTGCTGGGAGAATAAATTGTAAGCTTTTTCTTCTTTTGGGAAAAGGCTGTGTAGGTCCTCTCTGCTCGTGTAAGCAGAGAGGACCTTTCCTTTAGAACTTGATGGTGCGGTATTCTTCCAAAGCCGCGGCCTGCTCTTCAAAGTTGGCAAAGCCAGCCTGATGCAGAGCATCTTCTACCGTGCTGTTCCAATCCCAGGTCGCATAGATGACGGGCTTGTGGAACGTCGAGCGGAAGGTCTGCAATTCCGTGCGGTAGAAGCTTTCCTTCGGGGTGTCGAGGTGTTCGCGCAGCTGCTCGTGGCGACGCTGCAACTCCCCTTCGTACCATTCCTGAATATCCTTGGGTTCCGTGAACTTCTTCAGGATATGGCCATAGCCGCTTTCTTCCATCAGCGCGGCAAGGCGCTTGTGGTGCTGCTCGCCCAGCCAGGTTCCGAGCTTGGCCGTGGGGATATTTTCCTTTTCCACGGCGGCAATATCCAGAACGGTCTGGAAGTAGGTATCCGGCACGACGGACGCGGAAACAATGCCGGCGATGGCGACAAGCCCGCGCAGGATCACGCTGTTGGAAACGCCCTGACCGCAGAAGCCGACCTTCTTGCGGTATTTCTGACCGGCAAAGATGCTGACCAGAATGGCCCAGACAACGGCGGGGTCTTCTTCGTCATAAATGTGAGACAGGCAGGCGTTATCGCGGTCCGTCGCCAGCACCATCTGCGTCATGTCATTGGAACCGATGGAGAAACCGTCGAATTCCGAAATGAACTGCTTGGCAAGGATAGCGTTGGACGGCAGTTCCGACATCTGGATGATCTGGAGACCGTCCTGGCCGCTCTTGAGTTTGTGCACCTGCTCAAGATAGCTGCGCATGGAGCGGGCTTCTTCCAGCGTGCGGACAAAGGGCAGCATCATCTGCAGGTTGGAGCCGCCGTACATGCCGCGGGCCAGCTTGAAGGCTTCGATTTCCCAGTCGTGAATATTGCGGGACACGCCGCGGTAGCCCAGCATGGGGTTGGACTCGATATGCTCGAAGAGGGAGCCGCCGAGGAGGTTCCGGTATTCGTTGCTCTTGAAGTCCGTGGTGCGGTAAATGATGGTCTTGCCGTAGAAGGCCATGGCAAAGAGCGCCAGATTCTGCGCCAGCGTTTGCACATAGTGTTCCTTCCCGGTACGGAAACCGCGGGACCGGATGAGCTTGTGAATGGTCTCAGGCAGGTTGCGCACCGAGTCCATTTCCTTTTTCAGACCGGCGCGGAGACCGACTTCTTCGCGCAGACGGCCGATATTTTCCATCAGTTCCTTGACGGCAGGCAGATCCTTGATGCGTTCGACCTGGGCATCGACCACGGACTTGATTTCCGCGGCGCGCTTGGCGGCTTCGGGATCGCCGGGCGGCAACAGAGCCAGTTCGTCATCATAGCCCATGATGATGCGAACATGCTCGGCCAGATCCTGCGAAGTTTTCAGAACTTCCAGACGGCGGGAGGCCATTTCGAGATGCTGATCGAGCTTGTGATCAAGTTCGCGCATCTTGCGATGCTGCAACAGCACCTCTTCGGCGTTCATGCTCTTATCCATGTCCGCCAGCTGGGCCACTTCCTCGGCCAGACCGGTCACTTCGCCTACGTACTGCCGCAGGTTGAAGTTGAAGACGATCAGACCGGCGGCCATCTGCTCGCGCATGACCTTGGACAGGCGATCATCCAGCTCGTGCAGTTTGTTCTGCACCACATGTTCAAGTTCGCCGCTGTCGAAGGCTTCCAGCGCCTGCGGGTGAATGCTGATGTTGCCCAGCATGAATTCCGCGCGCAGCAGACCCACTTCAAACTTGGGGAAGTCGCGCAGACGGGACAGGAACAGGGCCTGCCCCACGTCGGCAAGCACCAGACCCACCTTGGTCTTGGTCACGGGCAGTTTGGAAATATCCATTTCGCCGCCCACTTCGCGCAGGGGCAGCAGACCACGATAGACGCGACCGCGCGTGCCGTCCACCGTGACTTCCGCGCCGTCGAGGGCGCGCAGCACGTCCAGACGCTGGATGCCGATAACGGCGGCGATGCCGAGTTCGCGGGATGTAATGGCGGCATGGCTGGTATCGCCGCCCACGTCAGCCATGATGGCCGAGGCAACGCGCATGCCGGGCACCATATCGGGGTCGGTGCGTTCCGCGGCCAGAACGTCGCCCTTGGAGACCTTGTTCAGCTCAAGAGCGGAGCGCAGGAAGCGGACGGTTCCGTGCCCGGCGCCGCGGGAAGCGCCGTTGCCTTCCACAATCACTTCCGCCTGCTCGGCCGCCTTGGGATCCACTTCGCGCCGACGCATGAAAATAGTATGCGGATGGCGTTCCAGCTCTTCATTCCAGCGGGTTTCGGGCCGGGCCTGCACGAACCAGAGCTTGTCGTTGGCGTCGATGCAGAATTCCGTGTCCATGATCATGCCGCCGTAAGCCTTGCTGACGGCGCGCACGCCGCGCGCGACCAGCTGGGCCTGACTGAGCGACAGGGCCCAGCGCAGGGCCTCAAGTTCGGGCACTTCCACTTCGCGGGTGCCGCCCCGTTCGTCATAGACAATTTTCATGTCCTTGCAGCCCATCTGACGGATAACGACTTCGTTTCCGTCATCGCGCTGGAAGACATAGAGCTTGTCCGGCGTCACCTTGCCGCCCACGACGGCTTCGCCCAGACCATAGCTGGCGTCGATGCTGACCAGATCCTTACGGGTCGTTCCGCGACAACCCGTGGCGGTATCGGCGGAGAAGGCCGTGCCGGAGATCATAGGATTGATCATCTGCATCATGCAGACAGACAGAGAGGTGTGCTCGATGGCCCATTCTTTCTTGGCGTTTTCGCCGATGCTTTCGTCGCCGGATTCTTCGGCCAGCAGGATGGCGTCAAGAATGGCCTCGCGGCGATAGGTCATGGAGCGCAGGTTATACGCCGAAGCGCAGTCCCAGTGGTAGGCTTCCACCACCTTGTCCGCGCCGACCATATTCAGATAGGTATCCTGCAGACCGGCAAAGGCCTTTTTGCGGGAGTCTTCGCCGGCGGCCGACGAGCGCACGGCAACAGGCGTCATGTCGTCGCCATTTTCCCGACAGATGGCCGCGTAGGCGCCGCGCACGGCAGCGTCCACTTCGGAAGGCAGATCCACGGAAAGGATGGCGGCCTGCACCATGACCGAGCGCTTGCGCAGCTGGTCGATGCCTTCGGGCGAGGTGGCGAAACCTTCCACAACGGTGTTGATGAAGGTGCGCAGTTTGGCGTGCCCCTGCTCCACTTCCGTACGTGTGGTGTCGTGAATCTGTTTGCCGAGCTGGCGGACAAATTTTTGCAGGAAGTCGGGATCCTGGTTGATTTCCGGATCATTCCAGTCGATGCGCGCGTATTCGCGATCCACAACCGCGCGCACGATTTTACTGCTGACGCGGGTTTCATCCAGCAGACGATGGAAAGCCACGGAAGAAATGGCTCTGAAATGCGGGGCCTGAATTTCCTCAATCTGGCTGATCAGGGCCGTATTGTAGTTCTTGCCCCCCACGAGGAGTTCGGCTTCTTCACCCAGGCTGACGATATCCGCGCCGGTCAGCACCAGCTGTTTCTTGATGTTTTCGGCTTTCGCCGAAGTCTTGCTGGGTGTGGCGTCTTTGTTGGACATGACTTCCTCCGGTAACACGGAAAAGGGAGTAGGTTCTGGTAATCGCATTATGGAGACGAAGAGCCTCGCCTCACGAGCTGCAACAACTATAGTTGAAAATAGGGCTAAAGGACAAGCAAAAAGAGCAAAGGCCGTTTCCGACCAGCGGAAACGGCCTTTGCGGGAATGTCCTAGAGAACGCGCTCGCCGCAGTAGGGGCAGAACGCGGCATTGTTCATGGGAATGGGCTGGCCGCAAGCTTCGTTGCGGCACACGCGGGGCACGGGGCCGAGTTCGACGATGAGTTCGCCTTCGCGCACCGACACCATCTGCTTGTTTTCCTTGAAGTCAGCCGTCTTGAGCACGCGCTTGACAATGCCGTCCGTGGGCGCAAGCACAGCCTTTTCCTGCTTCATGATGGAGACGTTGAAGAGTTCTTCGCCTTCCTTCACGATATCGCCGGGATGCACGTACATGACCCAGAGGTCGCCGTTGCTGGGCGAGGCCACATGGTACTTGTTGGCGGGATCGGCCTTAACAAGCCCCTTGCCCGCCACGCTCTGGGGCTGGCTGACTTGGACTTCGCAGCTCATGATTTCCGAGTCAAGCACATAGCGGCAGACGGACACGCCCGCGTCGTTAGGACGGGAGATGCTCAGCAGAGACAGGTGATGCGGCTTGCCCTTGCTGTCGTTGAAGTAGAGGTTCTGGCCGGGCTTGAGGCCTTCAAACCAGACATGCAGCGGCAGATTGTTGGGATCGCCGTAAGTGCTGCGGAACTGAATGGTCTTGAGGGCATCGCCGGGATGGTTCAAGTAAAGCACGAACTCTTCTTGAGTCGGCTGCCGCTTGAGCAGGTCGCGGCAGGCGGCTTCTTCCGCGGCCAGATTCACATCCTGCAGGCTTTCCAGCGGCGATTCTTCCGTGCGGCTGGCAATAGCGCTCTTCCATTCGCTGCCAAAAGCGCTTTCGTAGACCCAGTCCGGGGGGAAGCCCAGAGGCAGACGACCGAACTTGCCGAGCAGCAGCTTGCGGAAGGCGTCGTTGCAGTCGCGGTAGAGGTCCAGACGGGCATGCCGCATTTCCGAAGACAGTTCGTTTTCCGGCGTGCGCACCACATGGCCGAGCACTTCAAGCAGGAAGCGGACTTCGTCTTCGCCCCCTCGCTTCCAGGCGCCGGTTACGGCAAGGAAGGCCGTGTTCCAGGTAATCTGGGAGCCGGGCGTCACGTCATGATAGCGCACGATCTGCCGGGTTCCTTCAAGGAACTTGAGCATATAGGGCAGGAGGTGAATGTAGCCCTGCTTCATGGCCCCTTCCTGCGAGGAAGAGGTGGCGCCGCCGGGCATGCCGTGGCGGGTCACGTCGTAGTCGATGCCCTGGAAGTAAGGCGCGCAATAGCGATCATAGTAGGGCATGATCTGCTTGCAGACGAAGTTTGCCTCCCGGATGGCATCCTTGTTGAGGCGGGTTTCGAGGCCCAGCTCGTCTTCCATGTAGGCCACCGTGGACAGGACATCGCCCTGCCCGTAGGCCCGCACGGCGGAACCCAGACCCACGTCGATGATGTGGGCCCCGGCCTTGGCGGCAGCGCCACAGGAACAGACGAACAAACCGTCGGTATAGTGACGATGGTAGTGCAGCACCAGTTCGGGCCAGCGCTTGCGCAGGGCCGTCACCAGTTCCGTCATGAAGCGCGGCGGACAGACGCCGGCCATATCCTTCAGACCGAGAATGATATGGCGCGAGGCTTCGCTGGGGCTCTTGCCCATGATGTCGCCCATCATGCGCAGGAAGGATTCCGTCACGCCCAGATAGTGCTCCACATCGAAGCCCTTGGCCCACGAAAGGGAAATAGCGGGCTCGAAAACCACGTCGCGGCGATCCATGACCACTTCGGCAATGGGCCGCATATTTTCCACGTGGTTGAGGAAGTCGAAGCAGCGCACCACGGAGTAGTGATCGCAGATCATTTCGCCGGTCAGGCGCATGAGATTGCGGGGCTGCGGCGTGTAGCCCAGCACGTTGGTGGAACGGACGAGCAGCTGTTTCAGCGTCTTGGGCGCAAAGCTGTTCCATTCGCGGGCTTCGCTGAAAGGATAGGTCATGTTGGCCATCATGGCCACATGGAAGTGCGCTCCCCCGCCGTTTTCGATGGAGAAATAACCGGCATTGTCGAGGTAGGGACCGATCAGCCGGTCCTCGGCAAGGCGGAAGCGGTTACCCGAATTGGACTGCGTGAAGTCGCGCGGCGTGGTGTCGGTAAAGTGGACGTAGCCGGAACCGCGGATGAAATCCAGCAGAGCTTCGCGATCGTCATGCGGATAGGGCGAAGCCTGACGGCGCTGGGCGGCGCTGATGGGCGGCAGCACCGGCTCGAAGGGACCGAGCACGGGGGTGTCGCTGGAGCGGTAGACGCCGAGCTGCACATGGGGATTGTAGCCGCGGGCGGAAATTTCCGCCACCAGACGGGCCAGACGCTCCCCTTCAGGCGCCAGGTCCGTATACTGCATCAGCTCCGGATGATTGGCGATGAAGTTGGTGTTGATATTCCCCGCGCGGAAGTCGGGATGCTTCAGCACCTGCTTGAAGAAGGGAATGGTCGTCTTGATGCCGCCGATGATGTATTCGCTGAGGGCGCGCTGCATGATGCCCACGGTCTTTTCCCAGTCATGGGCGTAGGCAATGAGCAGAGAACCGGCGGAGTCGTAGTTGGCCGGGAATTCGTAGCCGGCGCAGATATTCGAGTCCAGACGCACGCCGGGGCCGCCAGGGGACACATAGCGGGAGATGAGGCCGGAATTGGGCGCGAAGTTATCCTGCGGGTTTTCGCAGTTGATGCGCACCTGCATGGCGCAGTAGGACGGCCGCAGATTTTCTTCGCGGTAGCGCAGTTCCGCGCCGAAGGCCACGGCGATCTGCTCTTCCACCAGGTCGATGCCATAGCGGCTTTCGGTGATGCCGTGTTCCACCTGAAGGCGGGTGTTGACTTCAATAAGATAGGGCGTGCCGTCGGGCAGAACAAGAAATTCCACCGTGGCCAGCGAATGATAGCCCACGGCGCGCACAAGACGGCGCGAGTAGTCCTTGAGCTGTTCGCGCAGATTGCGGCTCAGGCCCTTCCACGGCGACGGAGTGATTTCGATGAGCTTCTGATGATTGCGCTGCACGGTGCAGTCGCGTTCGTCAAAGGCAAAGACATTGCCGTACATGTCGGCAATGACCTGAATTTCGATGTGGCGGACATCGGCAAGGAATTTTTCCACGAAAAGACGCGGATTGCCGAAGGAGGCCTGCGCCATGGTGGACGCCTTGAAAAAGGCGTCTTCCAGCTCGGCCTCATTGTGAATGGCGAAGATACCGCGGCCCCCGCCCCCGCCTTCGGCCTTGAGCATGATAGGAAGGCCCATTTCGCTGATGAGCTTGCGGGCCGTCGCCACGTCCACGGCGCCGTCGGAACCGGGAACAACGGGAATGCCCAGCTTGCGGGCAACGGCGCGGGCCTGCACCTTGTTGCCAAGCAGGTTCATGGCCTCGGCGGTAGCGCCGATGAAGGTAATCCCGGCTTCCTTGCAGCGCTGCGGGAAACGGGTGTCTTCCGAGGCAAAGCCCCAGCCGGGGTGAATACCCACCACGCCGCGCTGGCGCGCCTTGTCGATGATGCGGTCAATATCCAGATAAGCGCGGGGATCGGGGCCGAGCAGGACGAGTTCCTGCGCAGCCGAGGCAGAGGGCGCAGTCTTGTCCACATCCGTCGCCGTCATGGCGGCGACAGCGTCGAATCGTTCCCTGATGGAGCGGCAGATACGCCGCGCAGGGATACCACGGTTAGCGACAAGGATGGTCTTGCCCCGCAAAAACTCCTGAACTTCCGCAAATGTCTTGTTGGCCATTCCCTCAGCCCTTTGTAGTCTCGTTGGCGGGAGATACCCGCCCTGCCCGTTTTCCGGGCCATGCGCTCAGCGTGTCTGATCCAGGCGCAGGCTGCCGCCGTGGAGAATGCGCTCGCGTCCGTCGCAGACAAGACAAAGGCCGCCGTCAGGGGCCAGGCCCTCAAGGCGGCCGCGCGTTTCCTCGCGGCCATCGTCCACGATGACGTTGCAATGTCGCCACAACAGCAGCCGTTCGGCTTCCTCACGCCAGTGCGCTGCAAAAAAGCGTTCCTTAGTATATGCGGAAAGCAGATGTTTTACAAGCCGACGCCACAGACTCTCGGCTGTGGGCACAGCGTTCTTTTCCGCGATCAGACGCGCCAGACACGTTGCGGGCATGGCGGCGTCCCGGCGCATGTCTTCTTCGCCCGGACAGAACAATATATTGATGCCGATGCCCGCAAGCAGGCAGTCGCCCCGCTCTTCCAGCAGCAGTCCCGCAAGTTTGAAAACCTGCCCGCCGTGCGACACGACAATGTCGTTGGGCCATTTCAGCGCCGTGTCCCAACCCAGCGCCCGCAGGCCCAGCGCCAGCAGCAGCCCGCAGACAACGCTGCCCTCGGACCCGCTGAACGGCGCTTCCTGCGGCAGGCGCAGGGCCGCGTACAAATTGCCGGGCGGCGAATACCAGCGGCGGCGCAGCTGCCCCCTGCCCTGCCGCTGAGCAATGACCTGCACGCTTTCCCAGGGGGCCAGCCGCCCCTGAGCGGCAAGGCGGATGGCGCTGTCGAGGCAGGAATCCACTTCGCCCAGACGCCAGACAGCAGGGGCGTCCAGAGCCAGGGCGCTTGGCATCCGGGGGGTACTTGGATAACAATAAGAATCAATCATGGTCTTTCCCTTAGGGTTTGGTAACACTTCCCCAGCGCGTTTTTTCAGGGGGAAGCGGGAGCATGCTGTACGCATGCCTCAATGGGCATGAAGGCAAGACACTCTAGAATACTAAAGCGTTTTAGCTTTGAAAAAGGTGCAACGCTCTAGCCGGAGAACAAATGAGCATTTATCTTGTGGGCGGCGCGGTGCGGGATCTGCTGCTGGGACGCCGTCCTGGCGATCTGGATTTTGCCTTTTCCGGCAGTCTGGAGTCCTTTGCGGCGTCGCACGCCGGGGCGCGGGCCGTGGGCGTGAGCGTGAGCGTCTGCCTCTGGCGCGGGCGCGAATATATGCCGCTGCATGACAATTCGCTGGAGCGCGATCTTGCCGCGCGCGATCTGACCATTAACGCGCTGGCTCTGGAAGAAAACGGACGTCTGCACTGTCATCCGCAGGCTCTGCGGGATCTGCGGGACGGCATTTTGCGCCCTGCCTCTCCCTCGGTTTTTCTGGACGATCCCCTTCGGGTTTTTCGCGTCGCCCGCTTTGCGGCCGCGCTGCCCCGCTTTCAACTTGCCGACGAGTGCGCGGAACTTATGCGCGCCGTGCCGGACGACGCCCTGCGGAGCATCCCCTCGGAGCGTGTGGGCCGTGAGCTGCTCAAGGCGCTGGCAGCGCCGACGCCCGGTCGTTTTCTTAAAGTATTGGATGAAACTTTTTGTCTGCGTATCTGGTTCCCCGAACTGAGCGCGGCATCCGCCGTGCCTGCCGGGCCTCTGCCCTGGCATGCGGACAGCGTGCTGGAGCATCTGGCTGCGGTCATGGATGCCGTGCAGGGCGATCCGCTGGCTGTATGGATGGCCTTATGCCATGATCTCGGCAAGCTGAGCACGCCGACAGAGGAGTTGCCGCATCATTACGGCCATGAAAAACGGGGCATTCTGCCAGCCGTCAAACTCGCGCGGCGGCTGCGACTGCCGCGTATCTATCAGCAGGCGGGGGCCCTCGCTGCCGAGGAGCACATGCGGGCGGGTCTGCTGTTGTCCATGCGCCCCGGAAGTCAGCGGGATGTCCTGTGGCGCGTGCATCGCTCCGGCCTTCACGACTCCTTCTGGCGTATGGTGGACGCTGACGGGGGACGTCCGCTTTCTGCCGAGGCGACGCGCCGCGTGGCCCTGCTTCAGGAGATACATTTGCCGCCGGAGTGGCGCGACCGGGGGCGCAGTTCGGAAGTCAGACTTCGCGAAATGCACTGCGCCGCCCTGTCCGCCCTGCGGGAAAAATAACGGACGCTAGAGCGTTTCAACTTTGAAAAAGGTGAAACGCGAGGCGGCGGCACAGCGCCGCCCGGCCCAAAGTGAGCGGAAA